>NZ_VIRJ01000003.1:0-452559 GCF_006874435.1 Microbispora sp. KK1-11
AGGGCCAGATCTTCGTGAAGGGCGAGGTCATCAAGACCGTCCCCGAGTCACAGATCGTCGAGACCCTCATCGAGCAGGCCCTGCGCCTCGCCGAGGAGATGGGCGTCGACGTCGACCTCGACGACGACGCCGCCGGTCCGGAGGTCGTCGTCCGCTGACCCCGGCATTACAGTTCGCAATGCTCTGACTACACAATGGCAATGATCGGGTAGTACGGACCGTACACGGCCGATCACGTCGCGAAGCTGTCCTCTGCTGTTCGGAAGCAGAGGAGCAATGCCGGTGAAGCGGGTCGTTGGTGTGATCGCGGGCGTGGCGACGCTGGTCGCCGGGCTGGTCGGTCCGGAGGGGGTGGCCGCCGGGTCCGACCGGTCGGGGCACTGGGGGCCGCCGCAGCGTCCGCTCGAATGGAAGCAGTGCCCGCCGGAGACCAAGTCGGCCTCCGGCGGTCTGCTGGGTCTCGGCTCCGCCCGGCCGGTGTGGCCGGCCCGCCGGGGCGACCGGCGGGAGCCGGTGCAGGAGTGCGCGGAGCTACGCGTCCCGCTCGACTACCGCGAGCCGTACGGCCAGCAGATCACGCTGGCGCTCAACCGGATCAAGGGCGCCGCGTCACGTGACGGCAACCACCTCGGCGCGCTACTGGTGAACCCCGGTGGACCGGGCGGCGAGGGGCTCAGCCTGGCCAGATACGTCGCGGCACGGCTGCCGAAGGACGTCGCGGCGCGGTTCGACATCATCGGCTTCGCCCCGCGCGGGGTGGCGCCCAGCCAGCCCGCCATGTCGTGCGTGGACCCGGCCCGCTTCTACGCGCCGCCCCGCCCCGACAACGTGCCGAAGAACGACGCCGAGGAGCAGGTGCTGGTCGGCCGGGCCAGGCAGTACGCCGAGGGCTGCGGCAACCGCTGGGCCTGGTTCCTGCCCTACCTGACCACGGAGAACTCCGCGCGGGACATGGACGCCGTGCGCGCGGCGCTCGGCGAGGAGAAGATCAGCTACCTCGGCTACTCGTACGGCACCTACCTGGGGGCGGTCTACGCCACCCTGTTCCCGCAGCGGGTGCGCCGCCTCGTGCTCGACAGCGTGGTGGACCCCGACGGCGTCTGGTACGAGGCCAACATCGCCCAGGATCACAGCTTCGACCGGCGGCACCGCGACTTCCTCGCCTGGGTGGCCGAACACGACGACGTGTACAAGCTGGGCGCGACGCAGGCGGCGGTGTCCTTCGCGTGGTACTCCATGCGCTCCCGCCTGCACGACAGGCCCGCGGGCGGGGTCGTGGGCCCGAGCGAACTGGACGACGTCTTCTCCAACGGCGCCTACAGCGACCGGCTCTGGCCCTACCTGGGCGCCGCCTTCTCGTCCTACGTCCGCAACGGCGACCCCTCGGTCCTGGTGAAACTGTTCCACGCCGAGGCCGAGATGGACGCGGAGGAGGAGAACTCCTACGCGGTCTACCTGGGCGTGGAGTGCCGCGACGCCGCCTGGCCCCGGTCCTGGGACCGCTGGCGGGCCGACACGCGCCGGGCGCACATCGAGGCACCGTTCATGGCCTGGCCCAACGCCGTCTACAACGCGCCGTGCGCCTTCTGGCCCGAGAAGGGCGGCACGCCGGTCAAGGTGGGCACCTCGCACCTGCCGTCGGTCCTGCTGATCCAGGCCGAGCGCGACGCCGCCACGCCGTACGAGGGGGCGCTGCGCATGCGCCGCCTGTTCCCGACCGCGCGCCTGCTCACCTCGGGCGGCGGCAACCACGGCGTGTCGCTCGCCGGGAACGCCTGCGTGGATCGGCAACTGGCGGCCTACCTGCGCGACGCGGCGCTGTTGCCGCAGCGCAAGGGCAAGCGGGGCGCCGACGCGACCTGCCCGGGGGATCCGGAGCCGCGGGCCGCGCTGATGAAGGTCGCGACGGGTGCGCCGGGAACGGCGTCCCATGTCTCCGCCGTAGGGCGGTGAGCCCGGCCGGGCCGATACCTCCCAAACGCGAACCGTTCGCGTAGGCTGGGCCCGTGATGCTGCGAACATCGGCGTCGCGCGTGCTCGACGACAGCGATCGTGACGAGGTTCTGGCGCTCCTCGACACCGATCCGGTCGCCAATGTGTTCGTAGCGGCCCGGGTGAGGGCCGTCGGCCTCAGCCCTTCACGGCTCGGCGGTCAGATGTGGGGCTACGGCCCGCGCGGAGGGCTGGTGTCCCTGTGCTACGCGGGCGCCAACCTGGTGCCCGTGAACGCCACCCGCGAGGCCGTACACGCCTTCGCCGACCGGGCGCGCAAGCAGGGCCGTCGCTGCTCGTCCATCGTCGGCCCGGCCGGCGCCGTGGAACAGCTCTGGGAGCGGCTGGAGCCGCACTGGGGCGGCGCCCGGGCGATCCGGTGGGCGCAGCCGGTCATGGCGACCAGTTCCGCGCCGGCCGTCGAGCCGGACCCGCTCGTGCGTAGAGTCCGCCCCGAGGAGTTCGGCATCCTGCTGCCCGCCTGCGTGGCGATGTTCACCGAAGAGGTGGGCGTATCGCCGGACAACGGCGACGGTGGAGCGCTCTACCGGTCCAGGGTCGCCGAGCTCATCCGCATCGGGCGGTCGTACGCGCGCATCGACGACGGCCAGGTGGTCTTCAAGGCCGAGATCGGCGCGGTGACGCCGCAGGCCTGCCAGATCCAGGGCGTGTGGGTCCACCCCGACCTGCGCGGGCGCGGCCACGCCGCGGCGGGCATGGCCGCCGTGGTCGAGCAGGCGCTGAAGTACTTCGCCCCGGTCGTCAGCCTCTACGTGAACGACTTCAACCTCCCGGCCAGGGCCGTCTACCGCAAGGTGGGCTTCCAGGAGGTCGACACGTTCATGTCCGTGCTGTTCTGAGCGCGTGCTGTTCTAAGCGCTGAGGCCGGCCTTCGCCGGTCGCACCAGCCGGGTCAGCAGGTGGTCCAGCTCGGCCGCCGGGTCGGAGGTCAGCCCGGCGTGCACCGGCCCGGTCTGCACGACCGTGCTGCGCGGCGCGGTGAGCCAGCGGAACCGGGCGCCCAGCGGCTCCCCGCACAGGGGGCCCGCCTCCTCGCCACACGCCCGCTCGTAGGCGGCCAGGGCCAGCCGTACGCCGGGCATGTCCACCGGCGCGCCCAGCGCCAGCAGCCGGGCCTCGTCCAGCTCCACCCGCGCGCACAGGTAGCCGCGCGGCTGGCAGTAGAGGATGACCCCGGCGTTGACCAGTTCGCCCCGCTCCACGCTGGGCACCACGCGGATCACCGCGTACTCGTAGACGTCCAGGTCGCTCATCGGCCGCCCTCTCGCGCCGCACGCCAGAAACCGCCGATCGTCGCGCTCCGCTCGCCGCGGCGCGGCGCGGGAGCGGCGGCGTTGACGGCGGGGTCGGGCAGCCAGTCGCGGGGCCCGGCGACCCGGGCGAGCAGGTGCTCGGTGTAGGCCCGCCGCACGGCCTGCGCGTCCGCGAAGCCCGGCTCGCCCTCCAGCCACTCGTCCGGCACCAGCGCGGTCACCTCGTCGAGCAGCGGGCGGGTGACGAGCCCGGCCAGGTCCGCGTCGGCCTGCTCCAGCTTCGTCGCGAACGGCGCGAGCACGTGGTCGCGGCCGTCGAATCGGCGGCGGGGGTCGGCCGCCGGCCAGTTGTGGTGGAACCACAGGGCCGCGCCGTGGTCGATCAGCCACACCCCGCCGTGCCAGACCAGCAGGTTCGGGTTGCGCCAGCTCCGGTCGACGTTGTGGACGAACGCGTCGAACCACAGCACCCGGGAGGCGAACTCGGCGTCCGGCTCCCAGGCGAGCGGGTCGAAGCCGAGCGCCCCGGGCAGGAAGTCGATCGCGAGGTTGTGCCCGGCGCTCGCCGTGAGCAGGTCCTGGATCTCCTCGTCGGGCTCGCGGAGGCCGAGCTGCGGGTCGAGGTCGATGACCTTGAGCTCCGGCGTGGCGAAGCCGAGCCGCCTGGCGAGTTCGGCGCAGACGATCTCGGCGACGAGCACCCGCCGGCCCTGCCCTGCGCCGCGGAACTTCACGACGTACGTGCCGAGGTCGTCGGCTTCGACGACTCCGGGCAGCGACCCGCCCTCGCGCAGGGGCGCGACGTACCGGGTCGCCGTGATCTGTTCGAGCACGAGAGGAAGGCTACCGGCAGGACCGGCGGGCGCTCCCCTCCACGCGCCCGCCGGCCGCCCGGCCGACCCAGTCCGGCCGGCTCGGTTCGGTCAGCTCGGTTCGGTCGGTTCGCTTCGTCAGCTCAGCTCGGTCGGCTCAGTCGTCTCAGTTGGCCTTGCTCGGCAGCCACCACATCCGGCCCTCGGCGACGTCGTGATATACGTCGAGCAGGTCCATACCGGTGATCTTGCTGCGTGACTCGGCGGCGGCCCAGGCGTACACGCCGCGCGCGATCGAGCCGCGCTCCTGCTGGACCCGCAGCGCGTAGACGAGGGCCCTGATCTCGTGCACCCTCCGATTCTCCGGCTCGGCCTGCGCGGCGAGCTCGGCGAGCTGGCAGGCCAGGCGCAGGTCGCCGTCGGCCGCCGCGGCGACGGCCCGGCCCGCGACCGACGCCGCGCCCGCCGACAGCTCGGCGACCGCGCGAGCGAACACGGCGTCCGGTGCGGGCTTGAGGTTGGCGGGGTTGCCGTCGTGCCAGCCGCCGTGCAGCCGCCAGATGTTGCGCACGATGAACTCCGGCTCGTCGTGGCGCTCACGCAGGTAGGGCCGCCCGGCGAGCGCGGGCGGCGGCTTGACCGAGTGCAGGATCTCGTCCAGGCGGGCGCCGGCGTTCATCAGGTCGAGCGTCTGCTCCACCAGGCTGTCGAGGTAGTCGGCCGTGTCGGCGAGCGCGCGGCGCACCCGTTCGGGCCCGCGGATCGGCAGTCCCCGTCCGGGGAGCAGCAGATCGGCGTCGAGTGCGGCCATGGCCCGCAGCGCCACCGCCCAGTCGTCCGGATAGCGCTGGATCCGCTGTGGGTCGCCCGCCCCAGGGACCGTCCAGGCGAACAGGTCGCCGGTCAGCAGCACGCCCCGCTCGGGCAGGAACGCCCAGGTGGCGTCGTCGGTGTCACCACGGGCGTGCGTGAGCTGGAAGGTGACGTCTCCCAGTGACAGGGACAGCCGGTCGCGGTAGGTCAGGTCGGGGAGCCGCTGCGGCGGCGGCCAGACCATCCGGGGGAAGCCCTGCTCACGCAGGTCGACGACCGCGTTGTACCCGGCCGTCCTGCCCCGCTGGGCGAGCCTGTGGGCCAGCCCCTCCTGCGCCACTACCAGCGGGCGGGGGCCCGGCTCGGTGTCGAACTCCTCCATCCCGGCCAGCCGGTCCGCCCGGCTGCGGGAGAAGATCGCGTATTTGAGTGGTTCGGCCGACCACTTCCTGATCGCGCGGTACGACTGCTCGGCCTCATGGGCGTCGCCCGTGTCGAAGAGACCCAGCCCGTCTTCGCCACGGACGACGTACACGTTGCCGCACGCCGGCCACATCGCCACGCCGTAGGCGATCTCCTGCACTCCGTCGCGTCGCAGCTCCGCATAGGGCACGTCCTCGGGGCGCACCGAACCACGCCAGACCTCGTCGGCGTACGAAAGGATCGGTGATTCCATGGTCAAGAGCCTGATCCTCCGGGCGGACGGTGCACAGTAGGGAGATCCCTAATGTCAGTGCCGGGCCCTGCTGATTCGGGCCGGCCCGCGCCGAGACGCCGGCACCGATGGCCGGAGGTGCGGTGCCGAAGACATGCGGCGTTCAGACTGGCGGCACCCGTCACAGCTCGCCGCGTTCGACGGCCAGGGCGAGTTCGACGCGCGACCGCAGGCCGGTCTTCGCGTAGACGCGGGTGAGATAGACCTCTACAGTCTTGCGGCTGTAGTGCAGTTCCTCCGCGATCTGGGGGTTGCTCAGCCCGTCGGCGACCAGTTCGATGACGCGGCGCTCGCCGGGAGTGAGGCGGCCCGCCGGTTCGGGGACCATCCCGGCCTCCCGCAGGCGGCGTTCGGACAGCGCCGCCCAGGGCGCCGCGCCGAGCCGGGTGAAGATCGCGTGCGCGCGGGGGAGTTGCGTCGTGTCACCGAGCGCGCCGAGGACCAGCCGGGCCCGGGCCTCCTCGAACGGCAGGCCGTCGGCGCGGGCCTGCTCCAGCGCCGCGTCCGTCCGCGCGCGATCCCTGAACGCCCAGCCCACCGCCAGGTCGGCGGCGAGCCGGGCCCGGGGGGTGCCGTTCGCCGACCGCTCGTCAAGCCGGGAGGCCGCCGCCCGGCAGCCGACGTCGTCGCCCGCCGCTCCCGTCACCAGCACCTTGACCGCCAGGGCCCGGTGCACCACCTCGGGCACCTCGTACGCGAGGGCGCGGTCGAGTTCGCGCCGCGCCGCGGCGATGTCGCCCCGCCCGAGCGCCAGGCGCGCGCGGAACACGCATCGCATGCCCTGCTGCAGCGCGGAGCCGGGCGGCGGCTCGGCGAGGACCCGGGCGGCCTGGTCCAGCCTGCCCTGGTCGAGCAGGATGTCCAGCTCCATGTTGCGCAGCAGGGCGAGGTTCTCCAGAAGGCCCGCCTCGGCCAGTGCCCGGCTCGCGACCGCGATCTCCTCCAGCGCGCGTGCCCATTCGCCGCCCATCCGCCGGATCACGGCGATGGTCCGCACGTGCTGCCCGGCGATGTCGTGCCAGCCGAGGCCGCGGTGGATCTGCTCGGCCTGGTCGAGCACCTCGACGGCGCGGGAGCGCAGCCCGGCGATCGCCAGCACGTGCGCCGCCGACTCCAGCGACGCGAGCCGGGCGCCCGGCGGCAGCGCGGCGGCGAAGGTCAGCAGGTCGTCGACCGCCCGCTGCGTCTCGGCCCAGTCGCCCCGCACGAGCGCGTGGATGGCCAGATAGCCGACCGTGATCGCGCGGTCCTGCGGCGGGCAGTCGGACAGGCCCTCCCAGGCCCGCCGGGCGGTCTCCCTACTGGGGAGGCCCATCTCCGCGCTGACCAGCGCCTGCTGGGCCAGCAGCGCCGAGGCGTCGTCGGCCTTCGGGATCTGGCGGCGGGCCACGTCGAGGGCGATCTCGTACCAGCCCATCGCGTGGGCCGCGCCGACCGCGGTGTAGGCGGCGCGGGTGCGGCGGCGGCCGGAGGGCAATGCGGCGAGCGCCCGTTGCGCCGAGTTGAGCGCCAGCGCGGGACGTGACCCCTTCCAGTAGGCGAGAGCCTGCCTGGCCAGCAGTTCGCCGGGCTCGGGGGACAGCTCGGCGGCCTTGCCGTACCAGTGCGCGGCCGACAGCGGCGCGGTCCAGCGGGTCAGCTCGGCCGCGCGCAGCACCGCGGGCAGGGCCTCTGCGGGCGGCCCGGCCTCGGCCATGTGGGTGGCCCACTCCAGGACCCGCCTGGTCCCGGTCAGCCCCTCGCGATCGAGCATGTCGGCGATGCGGCGGTGCACCTCGCGCCGGCCGGAGGCGCCGAGGTCGTCGTAGAGCGCCTCGGCCACCAGCGGGTGCGCCAGCGCGTAGCCGTCGCCGTTCCTGGTGACCACGCCGTCCCTGACCAGCGCGCCAAAGGCGCGCTCGGCCTGATCAGGGTCGAGCCCGGCCAGTTCGGCGAGCGCGGGGAGGTCGGCGGCCTCCCTCGTGCGCGACAGCGCGGCCAGCACGCGGGCGAGGTCGCGTCCGCCCCGGTCGCGCTGGAACAGCCGGCTGAGGATCGCGCCGCGCCGCGCCCCGGGGTCCGCCGAGCGTACGGCGCCGCCCTGCACCAGGGCCAGCACGGCCTCCTGTGCGAACCACGGGTTGCCCCGGCTCGCGACGTGGATCCGCCGCAGGACGGTGTCGCTCGGCGTACGGCCGAGCAGCGTGGTGACCAGCTCGGCGACCTCGCTCATCGTCAGCGGCTGGAGCCGGACCGACAGGTCCACGTCGAGCGGGGGAGGGTGGCGGGCGGTGCCGAGGATCGCGACGCCATCGTGGCGGCGTGGCAGGGCCCGCAGCACGCTCAGCGTGTCGGCGTCGGCCAGGTGCAGGTCGTCGATGGCGAGGAGGGTGGGGCCGGGCAGCGACTCCAGCAGCCGGGCGGCCATCGCGCCGGGCGCCGCGGCGGGGTGCCCGAGCGCGGCCTGGTCGATCGCGTCGAGCAGGCCGGACAGGACGTCGGCCGCCTCGCCGCCCACTGTCCCGAGCGCCTCGACGAGTGGGGCGTAGGCGCGCCCGCCGTCCAGTTCGCGGGCCTGGCCGCGCAGCACGCGAAAGCCCTTCAGCCGCGCCGCGGCCTCACCGAGCAGATGGGTCTTGCCGATTCCGGGCTCGCCGAGGACGAGGACGGTCCGCGGCGTCTTCGACAGAGCCGAGACCACCTGGCCGAGCGCGCCCGCGCGGCCCTCCCCGACGGCCGGTACGTCCACGGCTGGCCGTCACTCCCTTCGCATCCGTCCCGCTGGTGTCACCTAGGACGCGGCGGAAAGGTTGAACGTTCACACGAAATGTGACGCGCTCCGAGAGTGATCGCAAGGGTATTGGTATATCAAGATTCGAACACGGCCACGGCGGCGGCGGTCAGCGTCTCCTCGACCACCTCGGCGGGCACGTCCATGGTCTTCACCACACCGGACTGCACCGCGCCGAGGGCGGCCCAGGCGCGTACGTGCGTGCCGGGAGAGGGGTCGGGCCCGGCCAGGCGGGCGAACAGCTCCCGGCCGAACTCCCTGATGGCCTCGCCCGGAGATCCGGGAGGGGCGCTGTCGGCGCCGCCGATGTCCTCGGTGAGCAGCCGGATCACCGCGCGGTGCCGTACGGCGAAGGCGGTGAACGCGCGCAGGAACTCCCGGTGGCCGGAGAACTCGCTGCCGAGCAGCGCGAGCAGGTCGTCGGCGGCCGGAGCGATGATCTCGGCCGCCAGCCGGTCCTTCGGATGGAAGTGGTAGGCGACCGCCGTCTTGGTCAGGCCGACCGCCGCTGCGATGTCGGCGAGCGACACGGCGGCGTATCCCCGCTCGGCGAACAGATCGCGAGCCGCGGCCAGGATGCGGGACCGGGTCGCGTTGCCCTGGTCGAGTGTGGTCATCGTCTCATTTTCCGGCGCGACGCTCGCCCGCCGATCAAATCCTTTTACCCTCGTTTTGTACGGCCGTACAGGACGGTCGTCAGACATGCTACCCGGGACGGACGGCGATGAGCGGGCTTCTGGGGCGGCTCGGCGGTTGGTGCGCACGCCACGGCTGGATCGTGCTGACAATGTGGGTGCTGGCGGCGGGCCTGCTGACGGCGGGCACCCTGGTGTGGGGCCGGCCGGTGAACAACAACGTGTCGATTCCCGGCACCGACGCGCAGCGGGCGCACGAGCTCATGCGCGAGGGCTTCGGACCGGGGTACGACCCCGGCGGGACGGTGCAGCTCGTCCTCTACACCGCGAACGGCACGTTGATCGACAAGTCTCGCAAACAGGCCGTCGAGCGGTCGATGGACGCCCTGCGGCGCACGCCGCACGTCGCCGAGGTGGAGACGCCGTACCGGATGGGCGGCATGTCGTCCAGCCTGCGGATCGGGATGATCACCGTACGGCTGAAGGGGCAGGACACCACCAAGCTCGCGCAGACCTCCGAGCAGCTCGTCGCGGCCGCCGCGCCGGCGGTGCGGGCGGGCATCGAGGTCGTCCCCTCCGACAGCTCCACGCCCGCGGACAAGCAGATCAAGACCGGTGCCAGCGAGATCGCCGGTGTCGTCTTCGCGCTGCTGGTGCTGCTGTTCGCCTTCGGGACGCTGGTCGCCGCGCTCGTGCCGATCTTCACCGCGCTGATCAGCATCGGCGTGGGGCTCGGCCTCATCGGGCTGCTCGGCCATGTCGTCGACGTGCCCTCGACCGCGTCGATCCTGGCCACGATGATCGGCCTCGGCGTCGGCATCGACTACGCGTTGTTCCTGCTGTCGCGGCACCGGACGCTGCTGGCCGAGGGCGTGCCCGTCCAGGAGGCGGTCCGGCGTACGGCGGCGTCGTCGGGCGGGGCCGTGCTGTTCGCCGGCGGCACGGTCGTGATCGCGCTGAGCGCGCTGATGTTCGCCGGGTTCCCGCTGCTGCGCACGCTCGGCTGGATCACCGGTGTCTCGGTCGTGTGCGCCGTGCTCACCTCGATCACGCTGGTGCCGGCGCTGCTCGGCCTCCTCGGGCGCCGGATCGACGCGCTGCGGCTGCCGCTGGCCGGGCGCACCGCCCGCCGCGACGGCCCGGCCACGGGCTGGGCCAAGCTGGGCGCATGGGTGGCGCGCCGCCCCTGGCGGGTGCTCGCCGTCACCGCGGTCGTGCTGGCGGCGCTCGCCGCCCCGGCCCTGACGATCAAGCTCGGCCCGCTCGACAACGGGTACGGCGACAAGGGCACCCCCGCCCGGCGGTCGTACGAGCTGATCGAGGCGGGCTTCGGCCCGGGGGCCAACGGCGGGCTCATCGTCGTGGCCGAACTGGACGAGAAGATCGCCAACTCGACCCCGCCCGACCCGGTCGTGCAGGTGCTGCGGCAGCGGGTCGAGCACACCGAGGGCGTCGCGTTCGCCGCCCCGCCGAAGGTCAACGAGGACGGCCGCTCCGTGCTCATCCAGGCCGTCCCCGACTACGCCCCGAGCGACCCGCGGGCCCTCGACGTGGTGAAACGGGTGCGGGCCATCGAGGTGCCGGGGGCGCACGTCCACGTCGGCGGCCAGGTGGCCGGGCTGGCGGACGCGGGTGACCGCATCATGGGCAGGACGCCGCTGGTCGTCGGCATCGTCGTGCTGCTCAGCGCCCTGCTCCTGCTGCTGGCCTTCCGCGCGCCCCTGGTCGCGATCAAGGCGGCGGTGATGAACCTCGTCTCACTCGGCGCCGCCTTCGGCGCGCTTGCCGTGGTGTTCTCCCATGGCCTGGGCAGTCGCCTGGTCGGCATGGACCCCCCGCCCTCGGCCGAGGGGTCCTACCTCGCCACCTTGTTCTTCTCGGTGCCCATCGACACGTACGTGCCGCTCATGCTGTTCGCCGTGCTGTTCGGCCTGTCGATGGACTACGAGGTCTTCCTGCTGACCTCCGTACGGCAGGCCTACTCGCGCAGCGGGGACAACCGGGGCGCGGTGGCCGAGGGACTGGGGTCCACCGGCCGCGTCATCACCTCCGCAGCCCTGATCATGGTGGCGGTGTTCACCGCGTTCATCGCCTACCCCGACCCCCTGGTCAAGGTGTTCGGCGTCGGGCTCGCCGTGGCCATCGCCGTCGACGCGACCCTGATCAGGGGCTTCCTCGTCCCCGCCACGATGGTGCTGCTCGACCGGCTCAACTGGTGGATCCCGCGCTGGCTCGACCGGATCCTGCCGAACCTGTCGATCGAGGGCCGCGAGGAGGACGGCGCGCCCGCCGAGGCGGAGCCCGAACTGGCCGGCACGGGCAGGCACGCCCGCGCCTGAACGCGGCCGCTCGATCGCGTACGGGATCAGAAGTTGCGGGCCGGCCGTCAGGACGGCGGTGAATATTTCACGCCTCCTGCTCGACGTCGCCGGTCAGGAGATCACCGGAGGGCGCGGGCTGTCCTGGGGATCGGGACTCCGCTGCCCCGGGTTTCCCGGTTCGGGGCTCTTCGGCTCGGGGCTATTTGGCTGGGGGTCGCGTGGTTCTGGGCTGCGGGACTCGGGCGGCGCGGGGCTCGTCGCCGGGCTGGGGTCCTTTGTTGGACCCGGACTCTCCTTCGTGGGCTCCGAGGGCGACTCCTGCGGCTTCGGGCACCGGGGGCCGGTGACCCGCACCTCGGCCTGGCGCGGCCCGCCGGGGGCGGCCGGATCGGTCGTGACGCGCACCCCGAACACGGCCCTCTTCCCGCACTCCACGGCGCCGAGGCCGGCGGCCACCGTGAACGAGTAGGACGTGCGGCCCGAGAGCGTGCGGGCGTCGGAGCCCGCCTCGCGGCCGTCGCGCGTGAAGACGCTGGAGACCCCGACCGGGCCCTTGCCCGAGGTCCGCACCGTCACCGCGGCCGTCCTGCCGTCCCAATCGTCGATCGCCACGCCCTCGACCGCGGGGGCCGGGCAGGGCGGCCCGGTCAGTTTCCGCGTGCGCGTACGGATTCCTCCCTGCGCGGCGGGGACCGTGGACACCTCGACCCGCCGGTAGACGGTGATTCCGCAGGCGGGGGAGGGGAAGGGCTGCTGCAGGCCGATGTGATAGGTCATCGCACCCCGCAGCCCGACCGTCTGCGAGGGCGCGGCGGTGAGCGCGTCCGGCGACGGCCCGGAGGCGAAACGCGCGGTGAGCAGGACCCGGGCCGCGGTGCTCGCCCGTACGTCGACCGCGACCGCCTGGCCGTCGAACGCCGCGATGCCGAGGTCGGTCACCCGCGCCGGCGCCGGCGACGCGGTCGCCCCCATGTGGGAGGGGGTGGCGCTCCCCTGCGGCCCGGAAGGTCCCGGCGGCACGGCAGGCCCGGTCGACACGGACGACACCGGTGTGCCGGACAGTTCGGGCGGCGTCGTCCCGGTGTTCTCGTCGGGCCCGGCATCGGCCGGTCCCGAAGCACCCTCCGAGGTATCGCCCGGTGCCGTATCGCCGGGTGCCGTCTCGTTGGTCGCTGATTCGCCGGGCGCCGTCTCGTCGGGCGCTGTCTCGCCGGGAGCGGCCGGCGGGGCCGTCTCGGCCGAGTCCGGAGCCGGGGGAAGCGCCGCCGGGGCGCTGTGCGGCGGCGGGGTGAGCAGGGTGTCCTGCGCGACCGGGGTCTGCCGGTTGGCCGCGACGACCGCCGCGATCACGGCGGCCGACAGCACGGCGGCGCCGATGGCGAACCGGGGCGCGAAGCGCGCGATCCGCTCGGACAGCACGGTCTGGGCGAGGGACGTGGACGCCTCGACCGGCTCGGCCGGAGCGGCCAGGGGAAACGTCAGCGCCAGCAGGGTCGCGAGTTCGGCCAGGTGCCGGCGGCCCCGCTGTTCCCAGTCGGACCCGTACGCGGCGGTCGCGGCGGTCTCCAGGTCGGCGATGAACGCCCGTGCCGTGGGCGGCCGGTCCGCCGGGTTCTTGGCCATGCCGCGCGTCACGAGGCCCCGCACCGAGCTCGGCACGTCCGCCGCGGGGATGGGAGCGCTGCGGTGCAGCATGCGCAGCGCCGTCAGATCGTCGGCCCGGTACGGCCGGCGCCCGGTGAGGCACTCGTAGAAGACGCAGGTGGCGGCGTAGACGTCGGCGGCCGGGCCGGCGGGCCCGCCGTACCACTGCTCGGGGGCCATGTAGGGCGGCGTGCCCGCGGAGGTCTCCGGCGAGCCGCTCGGCGTCGCGATGCCGAAGTCCGACAGCTTGCTGTTGCCGTCGGCCTGGATCAGCACGTTCTCCGGTTTGTAGTCCCGGTGGACGATGCCCGCGGCGTGCGCGGCCGACAGGCCCGCCAGCGAGCCCTTCAGCACGACCAGCGCCGCCTCCGGGCTGGTCGAGCCGTGCTCGGCGAGGATCCTGCGCAGCGAGACCCCGTCGACGAGTTCCATGACGATCGCCGCGCCGTCGCGCGCCTCGACGTACTCGTACAGGCGCACGATGTTCGGATCGTTCAGCTCCACCATGACCCGGGCCTCGTGCCGGAACCCGGCGAGGAAACGCCGATCCCGCCGCAGTTCCTCGCGCAGGTACTTGATCGCGACGTAGGCGCCGGTGGTCACGTAGGTCGCCAGCACGACCCGCCCGGCGCCGCCCGCGCCGAGTTCGCGCACCTCCCGGTAGCCCGGTACCGACCAGGCGTTCATGACGCCGCCCCCTCGGATAGCCCTGACTCAAGGTCTCATCCGAAAGGGCGGTTGTCACCGGAGCAAAAAAGTCACCTTGCGGATGTAGTCCTGGCCTGCGCGGTCACGTGGCGGGCCGCGCGGACGGCGAGGTCGCGGGCGCGGTCCACGTCCAGGCCCACCAGACGGCCCCCGCGCTTGACGACGCGCCCGCCGACCAGCACCGTGTCCACGGCGGCGGTGTCGGCCGCCGTGACGACCGCGGCGACCGGGTCGTGCACGGGCGCGAGGCCGGGGGCTCCGGCGTCCAGGATCACGATGTCGGCCTGCTTGCCGGGGCGCAGCGAGCCGATCCTGCGGTCCATCCCGATCGCGGCCGCGCCCTCGAGCGTCGCCATGCCGAGCACGTCGGACGCGGTGAGCTCCGGCTCCGCCTGTCCGGCGCGTCCGGCCGCGAACGCCGCGCGCATCACGGAGAACATGTCGCCCGGGACGTCGGTGACCGTGTCCACGCCGAGTCCCGTCGTGATCCCGGATGAGCGCAGCCTGCCGGTCTCGGGGTGGCCGTGCCCCATCTGCGACTCCACCGCCGGGGCAACCGAGGCCGTGCCGCCGCTGCCGGCGATCAGCTTCAGCGACTCGTCCGGGATGCCGTTGCAGTGCACGAACAGCACGTCCGGGCCGAGCAGACCGGCGTCGTGCAGCCGCTCGACCGGGCCCTCGCCGGTGGCGTGCAGGCTGAGGCGCAGGCCGAGGTCGCGGGCGAGCGCCCAGTCGGCCCGCGCGGCCTCGACCGAGCCGTAGACCGGGCCCCAGGCGGCGAAGGCGGGAGTGACCAGGTCGTCGTCGGACGGCAGGAGCTCCGAGCGGACCCGGCGCACCTCGTCCTCGGCGCGGTCGGCGTCGCCGGTTCCCCGATGGGCGTACCCGAAGACCGCCCGCAGGCCGGACTCGCGCAACGCCTCCACGGCCGCGTCGGTGTGGCCGGGGGTGAGCTGGATGTGCGACCAGTCGTACACGGTGGTGACGCCGGCGTTGAGCGCCTCGATCGCACCCCAGAGGTTGGCGGCGTACACGTCCTCCGCGCGGAACGCCGGGGTGAGGGTGCCGAGGACCAGGCCGAGGTACGCGCCGAGCGTCGCGTCGGCCGCGATGCCGCGCAGCACGCTCTGCCAGACGTGGCGGTGGGTGTCCACGAAGCCGGGCAGCACGATGCCGCCGGCGGCGTCGATGATCTCGGTGCCCTCCGCCGGGTCGTCCGGCCGCGGGCCGACCGACACGATGACGCCGTCCTCGACGACGACGGCCGCGTCCGGCACGACGTGCGGACGCGGCTCGGTGTCGACGACGGTGCCGTTGACGATGATCGTTCTCACAGCAGACCTCTTTTCGAAATGCTTTCTTAAAAGCTTTTTGAAAAGCTATCAGGGTGAGGGACTAGGCTCAACCTCATGCGACAGCGGGACCGGGTCGACGAGATGATCGAGGGATGGCGGGCCGAACTGCCGGAGGCGGCCACCGTCCAACTGGAGATCGTCAAGCGCGTCAGCCGGCTCAAGGCCCGCATCGAGGAGGTCACACAGGCGGTGCTCGGCCGCTACGGCCTGACGTACGCGGAGTTCGACGTGCTCGCCACCCTCCGTAGGGCCGGTCGGCCCTACCGGCTCAAGCCGAGCAGGCTCGCCTCCCACCTGATGCTCACGACCGGCGGGACGAGCAACATCCTGCAGCGGCTGGTCGCGGCGGGGCTGGTGGAGCGGGAGCCCGATCCGGCCGACGGGC
Source organism: Microbispora sp. KK1-11 (assembly GCF_006874435.1). Classification (NCBI taxonomy): domain Bacteria; kingdom Bacillati; phylum Actinomycetota; class Actinomycetes; order Streptosporangiales; family Streptosporangiaceae; genus Microbispora; species Microbispora sp. KK1-11. The sequence continues at coordinate 15,425 of NZ_VIRJ01000003.1, forward strand.
GCAGCTCGTGGGTCCGGCTCACACCGCTCGGCGTCGAGAGGGCCGAGGAGCTGTCGCTGGCCACGACCGAGGCGCACCGGGAACTGCTGGCGGACGTGCCGGAACCGGCCACGCGCGCCCTGGCCGACCTGCTCAGGGACGTCCTGCTCGCACTCGGCGACCGCGCCCGGCCCTGACCGCGGGGCCTAAGGTGCTCTCATGCCGCGCAACCTCATCCTGTCCGGGGGAGTGGCCCACGACTTCCCGGCCACCTCGGCCGCCCTCGCGGGCGTGCTCGCCGAGATCGGCATCGAGTCGGAGATCACCGAGGACGTCGCCGGAGCCCTGGCCGCGCCGGCGCCGGCCGACCTGATCACGGTCAACGCGTTCCGCTGGAGGATGGACGGCGACGACTTCGCGGAGGAGCGGGACCGCTGGCGTTTCGAGACGCCGGACTCCGTCAGGCGGGCGCTGCTCGATCACCTCGCGGGGGGCGGCGGGCTGCTCGCCGTGCACACCGCCTCGCTCTGTTTCGACGACTGGCCCGAGTGGGCCGAGATCCTGGGCGGCGCCTGGAGGTGGGGCACGTCTTATCACCCGCCGATCGGCCCGGCGAAGGTCCGGCTCGGCGCCGGTCACCCGATCGTCGACGGCCTGACCGGTTTCGAGGTGACCGACGAGGTCTACACCGACCTCGACGTCCTCCCGGACGTGGAGCCGCTGGCGTACTCGGGAGACCAGCCCCTGCTGTGGGCGAGAACCGTGGCGGGCGGCAGGGTCGTGTACGACGCGCTCGGCCACGACACCCGGTCGTACGAGAACCCGGTGCGCCGCACCCTGCTGCGGCGGGCGGCGCGGTGGCTCCTCGGGAGCTGACCTCCGGAGACCTACCGCCCCCAGAGCGTCGCGGCGACGAGTTCGGGCACCAGCGTCTCGGTGAGCAGGGCGACGTCCGGGTCGTCGTCGTGGCGGTAGCGCACCGCCGCCGCCTGCCCCTCGACCTCCCCGCTGACGGCCAGCACGCGCGAACCGCGCAGGCGGATCCACTCCATCGCCTGCTCGTCGTAGCGCGACCCGGGGAACAGCACGGCGCGGTAGTCGCGGGTCTTGGTGAGATAGACGTCCACGTGCGCCCAGTCGCCCGTCTCGCACGCGTCCGCCTGGATGCGCGGCCCCTCACGGAACATCAGCGCCGACTGCTCCGCCGACGACAGCCGTTCGGCCGGCGCGATCGTGTAGACGCCGTGCGGCCCGTCGAGCAGCCCCACGGCGTCCGCCAGCCACTCACGCCGCCGCTCCAGCAGGTCGGCGGTGGCCGCCGCGGCCCGCCGTACGAGGCCCGCCACGGTGTCGGGGCCCTCGGCGAGCGTGAGCAGGAGGGCGAGCGTGTGCTGGAAGGTCCGGCAGGCGACGCCGCCCCGCTCCTCGCCCGCGAGCATCGGCACGACCAGGTCGGCGCCCTCGGTCACGGGGGAGCCCGGCCGGTTGGTCAGCGCCACGACGAACGACGTGCCCCGGTGACGGGCGAGGACGTCGAGCGTCTCCCGGCTGCCGCCCGTCGCCGACACGACGACGGCGGCGGTGCGCGGGCCGGGCGGGGTGCCGAGCGCGGCGGAGGCGTACTCCGCGACGGCGTCCACTCCGGCCGCCCGCAGCCGCTGCGCCGCCACCCCGGCCGCGTAGCGCGAACTGCCCATGCCGAGGAACACGACGCGGTCGAACCGCCCCTCCTTGAGCCGGGTGGCCAGCCCCTCGAACGGATCGCCGCCGTCCAGGAGGCCGGCCAGCGCCTCCAGCGCCTCCGGCTTCGCCTCCAGGTCGGCAAGGAAGAGCCCCGCGTCCACGTCCATCTCCTTCGAAGAGTCTTCAGGCGTACCAGGCCCGCAGCACGCCCATCGGCGCGTAACGCCAGCGCGGCAGATGGCGGGCGGCGTAGATCAGTTCGCGGCACTCCTGCTCGACCTCGAACGGCCGCAGCAGCGACCGGTCGAGCAGGTCGGCGCGGCCGGCCCGCGCGAGCGTCCGGGCGTAGGCCGCCGTCAGGGCCCGGCGTGCCGCGGCGGCCCAGGCGGCCGTCGCGTCCGGGTCGGCGGACCTGCGCATGACCGCGACCTGCCCCGCGTGGTCCACGCTGGTCGTGAGCTGCGCGAGGTCGCGGGCCGCGGGCTGGTAGGGGTCGGCGTCCGCCACGGTCGGGTTGCCGTCGAAGTCGACCACCGCGTAGCCGTCCCGCCAGCGCAGGATCTGTCCCACGTGCAGGTCGCCGTGGACGCGGATCAGCGGTGTGGCGGGGGCACGGGCGAGGGCCTCCAGTTCGCGGCGCAGGGCCTCGGCCCGCCCCGCCAGCCACGCGCCGTCCGCGCCGTCCGTCAGCGCCAGTGCCTCACGCAGCGCCTCCTCGGCGCGGGCCCGCCACGCCCCCTCGCCTGGCGGCGACAGCCGTACGGGGTCGGGGAAGACCGCGGACGGGGTGGCCATCGCGAGGTGCAGTTCGGCGGCGAGGCCGCCGACCTCGGCGGCGAAGCCGGTGCGGCCGGCCTCGGCCTCGTCGACGCACCACTCCCAGCCGTCCCGCGCCTCGGGCAGGTACGCCGTCACCAGGGCGACCAGCGCGTCCTCCCAGTAGACCGCCGCGTACGGCGTGGCCGTGCGGGCGAAGCCCGCCAGATGGGCGAGAAGCCCGGGCGCGGGGTGCGGGGCCCGCGACGGCCGGGGGAACCACTTGACGACCACGGTCTCGCCCGCGACGACCGAGTGGTTGGTCTGGTCCACCGTGATGGCCCGTTCCCCGGGGGGCACCGGCGGCAGCGGCCGCAGCGCCCGCACCGAGAAGGGCGGCGGAGCCGCTTCCCTCGCCAGGTCGCGCAGCACGCGCTCGGTGACCCCTTCGGCCGTCTCCAGCGTGAGGACGCCGTCAGGGCCCTCGGTCACTCGAGGCCAACGGGAGCCTTGCACTCGGTCTCCTGAACGTGGGTTCAACGCGGCAACAAAAGGAGCAGGTAGACGTAACGAGAAAAGTCTTGTCTATGTTGATCCGTCCTGCAACACTGGCCGCCATCCTCACGCAAGGGAGCCCCCCATGACGCGTCGCGTGCCCCTCGTCGTGGCCTCTGCCTTTCTGGCGTCCGCCCTGACCGCCTGTGGTGGAGGTGCGGCGACCGACTCCGCGGGTGCGCCCGCGACCCTCGACGCCAAGGCGGACCTGTCCAAGCAGAGCCTGACGATCTCGATCTGGGACGGTTACAGCCCGAAGGATCTTCCGCAGCGGGTGAAGGCCACGCTCGGTTTCGACGCCAAGGTCGCCATCCATGACACGAACGAGACGATCGTGGCCAAGCTGACCGCCGGAGGCGACAGCGGCATCGACGTGGCGTTCGTGTCCGGTCAGTACGCGCAGGCGCTCAACGCGCAGGGCCTGCTGGAGCCCATCCACCGTGAGCTGGTCCCCAACCTGAAGAACCTCTACCCCGAGGCGTCCCAGCTCGCCTACGACAAGGGGAACGTCTTCTCCGTCCCCTACACCTGGGGGACCACCGGGTTGTGTTATCGCAGCGACCTGGTGAAGACGCCGCCGACGAGCTGGAACGACCTGCTCAGCCCGGCTCCAGAGCTGAAGAAGAAGATCACCATGATGACCACCGAGCGGTGGCTGGCGCTTCCGGCGCTCAAGCTGCTCGGAGCCTCGGTCAACACGACCGACCAGGCCACGCTCGACAAGGCCAAGGAGCTGCTGCTGAAGGTCAAGCCCGACCTGCTGGCCTACGACGACACGACGTTCGGCGACCGGCTCAAGTCCGGCGAGGCGGTGATGGTCGAGGCGTGGGACGGCTGGTGCCCGACGTCGGAGAAGAACATCAAGTTCGTGGTGCCGAAGGAGGGCAGCGACCTCTGGGCGGACACGATGGTGATCCTCAAGAGCTCCAAGAACAAGGAGGCGGCGCACGCCTTCGTCAACTACATCCTCGACCCCGAGAACCACGGCTGGGTGCCCGCGAACATCCTCTACAGGATCCCCAACAAGGCGGCCATGGACACGGTCGACCCGGCGCTGCTCAAGAGCTACCCGGCGCTGGCGGAGCCGCCGTCCGAGCTGCTCAAGGGTGAGAGCCTGATCGACCTCGGCGAGGCGTCCACCGCGTACACGCGCCTGTCCACCGAGGTCTCGGCGGCGCAATGACGGCCCGACAGCCCGCCCGTGTCCTCGGCAAGGCGGCGGGCCGCCTCGCGACGATGGGGCCCGGGTTCGGCTACCTGACCGTCTTCCTGCTGGTCCCGCTGGCGCTGGTGCTGAGCTACACCGTGTTCAGGCGGGGCCGGTTCGGGGGAGTGGTCTACGAGCCGACCGGGGAGAACTTCACCCGCCTCGCCGACCCGCTCTACCTCGACGTGGTGATCGGGTCGGTGCGGCTCGCGGCGATCACGACGCTGCTCGCCCTGCTGCTCGGGTATCCGACGGCGTACATGATCGCGAGGCTGCCCGCCCGGTGGAAGGTCGTCGCCCTGGTGGCGGTCGTGCTGCCGTTCTGGACGAACTTCCTCATCCGTACGTACGCCTGGATCGTGCTGCTCAACTCCGAGGGGCCGGTGAACTCCGGGCTGAAGGCGCTCGGCCTGGGGCCGGTGGAGCTGCTCTACACGGACGGCGCCATCGTCGCCGGGCTGCTCTACGCCTATCTCCCGCTGATGATCCTCCCGCTGTACTCCGCCGTGGAGCGGCTGGATCCGCAGCTGCGGGAGGCCTCGGCGAACCTGGGCGCACGGCCGGCCAGGACGTTCTGGTCGGTGACGCTCCCGCTGTCGCTGCCCGGCGTGCTGACGGGATGCGTGTTCGTGTTCGTGCCGAGCCTGGGCAACTTCGTGATCCCGGAGCTGCTCGGCGGCGGACGCCGGATCATGGTCGGCAACCTCATCCGCGACCAGTTCCTCAAGGCCCGCGACTGGCCGTTCGGGTCGGTGCTGGCGCTGGCGGTGATCGCCGTGCTCGTGGTGCTGCTGTTCGCCCAGGCGTGGGCCTCGCGGAGGGCGGGACGCGGTGCGTAGACACGGCTGGCTCCGGCTGCCCTTCTGGCTGACTTATCTGTTCCTGTACGCGCCGATCGTCGTGCTCGTCGTGATGTCGTTCAACCGGAACAGGTCGCCCTACTCGTGGGGCGGCTTCTCGCTCGACTGGTACGGCAGGCTGGCGGGCAACGCGTCGATCCGTACCGGACTGCTGAACACGCTGATCGTCGCTCTCGGCTCGACGGCGCTGTCCACGGTGCTCGGCACGCTGCTCGCGGTCGGGCTGGCCCGCCACACGCGCTCGCGGCTGCTCGACGCGCTCTCGACGCTGCCCGCGATCCTGCCCGACCTCGTCATCGCGATCGGGCTGCTGGCGTTCTACTCCGCGATCAAGCTGACGCTCGGGCTGCACTCCGTGCTGATCGCGCACACCGTCTTCGGCATGGCCTTCGTCGCGGCCGTCGTCCGGGCCCGGCTCGGCGGCATGGACACCTCGCTCGAGGAGGCGTCCCGGGACCTCGGCGCGACCCCGCTGACCACGTTCGTCAAGGTCACCCTGCCCACGCTCGCCCCGGGCATCATCGCGGGCGCGCTGCTCGCCTTCACGCTCTCCCTGGACGAGTTCGTGATCGCGTTCTTCACCGCGGCTCCGTCCGAGCCGACGCTGCCGATCGTCATCTACTCCATGGTGCGGTTCGGCGTGACCCCCGAGATCAACGCGCTGGCGACGCTGCTGCTCGCGGTGAGCTTCACCGTCGTGATCGTCGCGCAGCGCCTGACCAGACTGACCGAGGCCCTGCGATGACTCTCATATCCATCGACGGCGTCAGCCGGCGGTTCGGCGAGGTGACCGCGCTCGACTCGGTCGACCTCGACATCCGGCAGGGCGAGTTCTTCGCCCTGCTGGGGCCGTCCGGCTGCGGCAAGACCACCCTGCTGCGGATCCTCGCCGGGTTCGAGCAGCCGGACACCGGCTCGGTGCGCCTCGACGGCGCCGACCTGCTCGCGATCCCCGCGCACCGCCGCCCGGTCAACCTCATGTTCCAGTCGTACGCCCTGTTCCCGCACATGAGCGTGGAGAAGAACGTGGCGTACGGCCTGGAACGGGAGCGGCTGCCCCGCGCGGAGATCCGCGAGCGGGTCGGCGCGGTGCTGGAGACCGTCGGCCTGGCCGCGCAGGCCCGCCGCAGGCCGCACGAGCTGTCGGGAGGGCAACGCCAGCGCGTCGCCCTGGCCAGGGCCGTCGTCAAGCGTCCCCGGCTGCTGCTGCTCGACGAGCCGCTGAGCGCCCTGGACAAGAAGGTCCGCTCCGAGATGCAGCTCGAACTCAAGCGGCTGCAGCACGAGGTCGGCATCACCTTCGTCGTGGTCACCCACGACCAGGAGGAGGCCATGTCGCTCGCCGACCGGATCGCGGTGATGAACGGCGGCAGGGTCGAGCAGGTGGACGCCCCCGTGGACCTCTACGAACGGCCGCGCACGCCCTTCGTGGCCGGCTTCATCGGGGCCAACAACCTCTTCACCGGCCGGGTCACGGGCAAGGGTCTGGAGGTCGGCGGGCTGGGCGTGCTCCCCGCGCCCGCGGGGAGCGGGGAGGGCGGGACGGCGATGCTCGCGGTGCGGCCGGAACGGATCCGCCTGGGCCCGGTCGCGGCCGGAGAAGGGGTGCTGCGCGGCCGGGTCGTCGACGTCAGCTTCTACGGCGGCGTCTCCCACGTGGCGCTGAGCGTGCCCGGTCACGACCGCGCGGTGCTGGCGGCCACGCAGGGGCGGGCGAGGGTGGAGGCCGGCGCCGAGGTCGCCGTCTCCTGGGACGCCGACGACGCCGCCCTCGTCGACGGGGTCAGCGGCGATCGGCGGGCCTGAGCGGGTTGCCCGTGGCCAGGCGGGCGTAGTCGAGGATCAGCTCGACGGCCTTGTCCGGGTCGATCGAGTGGTGCCGGGCGATGATGCGGTAGCCGTACGCGTCCTCGAGAGCGACGAGGTTGCGGGCGATGGTCTCGGAGTCCTGCGCCAGCGTGAAGACGCCGTGGGCGGCGCCCGTCTCCAGGATCGTCTGGTACATCGACACCTGCCGGTCGAACAGCGTGGTCAGCAGCGTCGCGTAGACGCGGTTGCGGCCGGCGGCGCCGCCGAGCTCGCACAGCAGCCGCACCCCCGCGTCGTCCGGGCCGTCGGGCAGGCCCGAGCGGATCGTGACGACGAGCCTGTCCGCCGGGTCGGAGATGCCGCTGATCTTCTTCATGCGCCGCTCGTAGAAGCGCTCCATGCCGGCGTGCTGGGCCTCGATCAGCAGCTCGCGCAGGTCGGGGTAGTGATAGAGCACCGCGCCGGAGGTGAGCCCCGCCTCCTCGGCGATCTGGTTGAGGTGGACCCCCTCGGCGCCGTGCTGGAGCATCGCCCTGTGAGCCGCGTCGATGAGGTCGAGCCGCCGGTCCGCCTTGCTCTTGCGCTGCGTCATCCCACCCCTCTCATTGCACCTCGCTTCACATCGCGCACACGATACTCCCCCAGCTCTTGACGGGTGTATCCCCCTCGTATTTGAATCTCGCTTCAATTAGCTTCGGAGGAGCCCCCCAATGACGGCCACGCCTTTGACGATCCTGTTCATGCCGGAGAGCGCCTACGGGCCGACGAACAACTGCGTCGGGATCGGCGACGTCCTGCGCCGCCGCGGCCACCGTGTGGTGTTCGCCGCCGAGGCGTCGTGGAAGGGCAAGCTGGAGGCGCTCGGTTTCGAGGAGGACCTGGTCGACCTGGCGCCGCCGGCGCCGGAGGAGGACGGGGCGGAGCAGGACCCGGGCCAGTTCTGGAAGGACTTCATCCGCGACACGGCGCCGGAGTACCGCAAGAGCACCCTGGACCAGCTGGAGACGGTCATCAAGCCGATCTGGGAGGCGCTCATCGACGGTGCCAAGTACTGCGAGCCGCAGCTCAAGGCCATCATCGAGCGGGTGCGGCCGGACGTGATCGTCGAGGACAACGTGGTGGCCTTCCCCGCCCTGGTGACGGCGGGCGTCCCGTTCGTACGGATCGTCTCGTGCAACCCGCTGGAGGTGAAGGGCCCGGGCGTGGCCCCGCCGTTCTCCGGACTGCCGGCCGACGGCGCCGGGTGGGCGGAGTTCCGGGCGGAGTACGACCGGACCCACCGGGAGATGTGGGAGGCGTTCAACGCGTGGGTGGTCGAGCAGGGCGCCCCGGCCCTGCAGGACCTGGAGTTCGTCCATGAGGGCGACGCGAACCTGTACGTGTATCCCGAGATCGCGGACTACACGGCGGAGCGTCCCCTGGGGGACTCCTGGACCCGCGTCGACTCGTCCGTGCGGGAGACCGACGAGGAGTTCACGCTGCCGGACATCCCCGGCGAGGGCGCGCTGATCTACTTCTCGCTGGGTTCGCTCGGCTCGGCCGACGTCGAGCTGATGCGCCGCGTGATCTCCGTGCTGGCCCGCACGCCGCATCGGTACATCGTCTCCAAGGGCCCGCTGCACGAGGAGATCGAGCTGGCCCCCAACATGTGGGGCGCGGAGTTCGTCCCGCAGACGAAGATCATTCCGCTGGTCGACCTGGTGATCACGCACGGTGGGAACAACACGACGACCGAGGCGTTCCACTTCGGCAAGCCCATGATCGTCATGCCGCTGTTCTGGGACCAGTACGACAACGCCCAGCGCGTGCACGAGACCGGGTACGGCATCCGCCTGGACACCTACGGATTCGCCGACGAGGAGCTGACCGGGGCCATCGAGAGACTGCTCGGCGACCAGGACCTGCGCGACCGGCTCGCGGCGGCCGGCGAGGAGATCCGCCGCCGCGACGGCCTGCGCGTGGCCGCGGACGTCATCGAGAACATCGCGACCAAATGACCAAGGGCAGCCGTCTGATCGAGGACGCCGCTCCACGGGTCTTCTGGACCGACCGGCCCGGGGCGCCCGGCCCGTACGAGCCCCTGCACGGCCGCAGCACGGCGGACCTGCTGGTGGTCGGCGGCGGCTTCACCGGCCTGTGGGCCGCCGTGCTGGCCAAGGAGGAGAACCCCGCCTGCGACGTCGTCCTGCTGGAGGCGCGCTCGATCGCCTACGGCGCGAGCGGCCGCAACGGCGGGTTCGTCTCCGACTCCCTGACCCACGGGCTGGGCCAGGGAGCCAGGCTGTGGCCGTCGGAGAACGCGGCCCTGCTCGCGCTCGGACGGGCGAACCTCGCGGCAATCGCCCGCTTCGCCGACGACCACGGCATCGACGCCGACCTCCGCCTGGTCGGCAAGACCACGGTCGCGGTGGCGCCCCACCAGGTGGAGGAGCTGAGGCGGGCCGAGAAGCTGCACCGCGAGCACGGCGAGGACGCGGTGTTCCTCGGCCGCGACGAGATGCGCGCGGACGTCGAATCGCCCACCTATCTCGCGGGGCTGCGCCTGCGCGGCACCGGCGGCGTCCTCGATCCCGCCGCGCTCGCGTGGGGCCTGGCCCGCGTCGCCGCGCGGCTCGGGGTGCGCGTCCACGAGGGCACCGAGGTCACCGCGCTGACCCGGACGCGGACCGGCGTGGAGGCCCGGACGGGAAACCGCGGCGCAGTGAGCGCCGGGCAGGTGCTGCTGGCCACCAACGCCTTTCCCTCGCCCCTGCGCAGGCTGGGCCTGTTCGTGCTGCCGGTCTGGGACTACGTGCTCGTCACCGAGCCGCTGTCGCCCGAGCGGCGGGCGTCGCTCCGGTGGCCGGAGGGCCAGGGCCTGACCGACGCGGGCAACCGGTTCCACTACTACCGGCTCACCCGCGACGATCGCATCCTGTGGGGCGGGTACGACGCGATCTACAACTTCGGGGGCGGCGGATCCGAGCAGCGCGACGCCACGCACGAGCGGCTCGCGCGGCACTTCTTCGCGACGTTCCCGCAGCTGCGTGGCCTGCGCTTCACGCACAGGTGGGGCGGGATGATCGACTCGACCAGCCGGTTCACCCCGTTCTTCGGCACGGCGATGGGCGGGCGGCTGGCCTACGCCCTTGGATACACCGGCCTCGGCGTCGGCGCGTCCAGGTTCGGCGCGCTGACCGGCCTCGACCTGCTGGCCCGGCGGTCCACCGCGCGGACGCGGCTGCGCATGGCCCGTCGCCACCCGGTGCCGTTCCCACCCGAGCCGCTGCGCTGGCCGGTGGTGCAGCTCACCCGCCGCGAACTCGCCCGCGCCGACGCGAACGAGGGCCGCAGGGGGCCCTGGTTGCGGTCACTCGACCGTTTCGGCATCGGATTCGACAGCTGAGGACGACCTCATGACGACATTGATCAATCCCGCCGACGGCCGGGCTGTCGAGGACGTGCCCGACACCCCGGTCGACGGGGTGGCGCGGGCCGTACGCCTGGCCAGGGAGGCCTTCGAGCAGTGGCGCGAGACGACGCCGGGGGAGCGGGCGCTGGTGCTGCTGCGCCTGGCGGACCTCGTCGAGCGGGACGCCGCGGAGCTGACCCGGCTGGAGGTCGAGGAGACCGGCAAGCCCGCCGCCGTGTTCCGGGACGGCGAACTGCCGTTCGCCGTCGACAACCTCCGGTTCTTCGCCGGCGCGGCCAGGTCCCTGGACGGCACGGGTGCCGGCGTGTTCAGCGCCGGATACACGTCCGTGCTGATCAGGCGGCCGATCGGGGTCGTGGGGGCGATCGCGCCGTGGAACTTCCCCCTCATCATGGCGGTCTGGAAGATCGGCCCGGCCGTCGCCGCGGGGAACGCCGTCGTGATCAAGCCGGCTCCCCGGACGCCCCGCACCACGCTACGGCTCGCCGAGCTGTTCGTCGAGGCCGGTGCCCCGGAGGGCCTCGTACGGGTGGTGACCGGCGGGGCGGACGTGGGGCGGGCCCTGGTGACCGACCCCGGCGTGGACATGGTCAGCGTCACCGGGTCCACCGCCACGGGCCGCGAGGTCATGCGCGGCGCTGTGGACGGCCTCAAGCGGGTCCATCTGGAGCTGGGCGGCAAGGCCCCCGCGCTCGTGTTCGCCGACGCCTCGCTGGAGGACATGGCGGCCGGGGTGGTCATGGGCGCCACCTACAACACCGGTCAGGACTGCACGGCCGCGACGAGGGTGTACGTCGAGAGATCGCGGTACGCCGAGGCGGTCGAGGCGCTGCGGGAGGCCGTCGCCCGCGTCCGGCCCGGCGACCCCTGGGCGCCGGACGCCGACATCGGGCCGCTGATCAGCGCCGAGCACCGTGAGCGGGTCCACGGCTTCGTGACCAGGGCGTCCGGCCGCGTCGTCCACGGGGGCGCGCCGATCGACGGCCCCGGCTTCCACTACGCGCCGACGCTGATCGCCGACGCCGACCCGGCGAGCGAGATCGTGCGGAGCGAGGTCTTCGGCCCGGTGCTGGTGGCGATGCCGTTCGACGGCGAGGACGAGGCGGTGCGGCTCGCCAACGCCACGCCGTACGGGCTGGCCTCGTCGGTGTGGTCCACGGACGTGTCCCGCGCCCTGCGCGTCTCCCACCGGCTGGACGTGGGCGTGACGTGGGTGAACGACCACCTGCCGATCGCCTCGGAGGCGCCGCACGGAGGCGTGAAGGGCAGCGGCTTCGGCAAGGACATGAGCCAGGAGGCCGTGCTGGAGTATTCGGTCACCCGGCACCTCATGATCAAGCACGCGGCCCCGCAGGCGCGCGACTCGTTCCGCCCCGCCTGAGCAGACCGCCCGCTCTACGCGTCAGGGAGGTTGCGCAGCGCCTCGCGGCGGCTCAGCCCGCTGATGCCCTGGTGCTTCACGTAGCGGAGCACCTCCTGCGGGTTGGTCTTCGCGTACTCCCGCAGCGCCCAGCCGATCGCCTTGCGGGCGAAGAAGTCGGTGTCCGACAGGCTCGGCTCGATGCAGGCGTAGAGCAGGTGGACGTCGGTGCGGTCCTTGAAGGAGTTCTGGCACAGGATGGCGGTGCGCCGCTTCCACAGGTCGGGGTCGTGCGCCCACTCCAGCACCAGGCGGCGCATGCTCTCGGGATACAGCCGCAGCAGCGTGCCGATCCGGTGCACGGCGATGTCGTCCACCAGGTCCCACCAGGCCCCGGTGACGATCATCTCCTCATACATGGGGATCGTGTAGAGCGTCTGCCAGGACCGGTAGAAGCGGTGCGCGGACAGCTCGATGGCGGCGTAGCGCTCCTCGCGGTATTCCGCCTCGCGCCACAGCGCCAGCACCGCCCTGCGCCACTCGGGGGCGCTGTCCAGCCGGTGCTCGGCGAAGACCTTGCGCAGCGCGGCCCGCCGCGGCACGGCCGTGACCCCGAGGAAGGGCATCTCCGACTTCATGTACGACCGCATGCCCTCGGCGCGCGCGGGGTCGGCCAGCTCGGTCAGCGCGAGCCGTACGGCCTTGAGTAGCGTCATGACGGCTGGCTCGCCCGCTCGCCGGTCGCCAGGCCGTCGAACAGCAGCTTGACGAAGTGGTCGGCCAGGGCGTCGGTGTCGAGCCTGCCGCCGGGGCGGAACCAGCGCACGGTCACCCAGATCGTGTCGCGGATCATCCGGTAGGTGAGCTTGGGATCGACGTCGGGGCGGAACTGGCCGGCGGCCTGGCCGCTCGTGATCTGCTCCACCCACATGCGCTCGACCTCGTCCTCGGCCCGCACCAGGTAGTCGAACCGGTCGCCGGGCAGCGAGCGCAGGTAGTTCCAGTCGTTCTGCATGACCGTGATGGCCGCCCGGTGGTCCTCCAGCGTGCCGAAGCCGATGCGGACCATCTCCGCCAGGACCGAGCGCGGGTCGGCGTGCGTGCCCAGCGCCGCGCGGTAGCGGTTGATCAGATCCTCGAGGAAGGTGCGCAGCACCTCGTCGACGATCGTCTCCTTGGAGTCGAAGTGGTGGTAGAGACTGCCGGACAGGATGCCGGCCTCCAACGCGATCTCCCGCACGGTGGTGGCCTGGAAGCCCTTGCGCGCGAACAACTCGGCGGCGAGCTTGACGAGGTGGTCGCGCCGTTCGGACGCCGAACCGGTCGCCCCCCGCTTCGCCTTGACCGGCGCGGCCGTGCCGCCGGAGTCCTTACGCTGGTTCACGGCTCCCATTATGGCCGTCGAGCAAGAGCTTGTTCACATTCTCGCCTCGTCCGACCTCCCCGCACGGGCGGGATCGGTAGGGCAGGATCGAACCCATGGCGAAAATGGGCTATCCGTTCACCTTGGGGGTGGCGTCAGGAGAGCCGTTATCCGACGGCGTGATCCTGTGGACCCGTCTGGCCCCCGAGCCGCTGCATCCGACACAGCCCGGCGGCATGCCCAACCGGGCGATGACCGTACGGTGGGAGCTCGCCGAGGACGAGGCGTTCACGAAGGTGATCCAGTCGGGCACCGCGCCCGCGCAGCCGGACTGGGCGCACAGCGTGCACGTACGGGTGACCGGGCTGCGACCCGCGGCCGACTACTTCTACCGCTTCTCCGCCGAGGGCCATGTCAGCCCGGTGGGCCGCACCAGGACGGCGCCCGGCCCGGATTCGACCGCCCCCGTCCGGTTCTGTTTCGTCTCCTGCCAGCGCTACGAGCACGGCTACTTCACGGCGCTGCGCCACCTCGCCGCCGAGCGGCCCGACCTGGTCCTCCACCTCGGCGACTACATCTACGAGTACGGCAAGCCGAAGAACCCCAAGCCGGGCCGCTGGGTGCGCCCGCTCGAGTCGACGGCCGAGGCAACGACGCTCGGCGCCTACCGCGACCGCTACGCCCGCTACAAGATGGACCCGGACCTGCAGGCCGCCCACGCCGCCGCGCCGTGGGTCGCGATCCCCGACGACCACGAGGTCCGCGACAACTGGGCGGGCGCGCTGCCCGGTGACGGCGGCAGCCCCGCCGCCTTCCTCAAGCGCAGGGCCGCCGCGTTCAAGGCGTACTACGAGCACCAGCCGCTGCGCGTCCATCCGTCCGGCTCCGGCCTGCAGAACTACCGCTGGCGGCCGTACGGCCGGGTGGCCGACTTCCTGCTCGCCGACACGCGGCAGTATCGCGAGGGGCGCGACATGCTCGGCGCCGAGCAGGAGAAGTGGCTGAAGGACCGGCTGCACGGCTCGACGGCCCGGTGGAAGGTGCTCGCGCAGGCGGTGTTCTTCTCCCAGCGGAAGTTCCCGCTCGAACCCGTCAGCGCCGACGCCTGGGACGGCTACCCCGACTCCCGCGCCCGCGTGCTCGCCGCCGCCCCCGACGGGCTGGTCGTGCTGAGCGGCGACGTGCACAGCGCGTACGCCTGCGACGTGCGCGCCGACTGGGCGGATCCGGCCTCCCGCGCGCTCGGGGTCGAGTTCGTCGGGCCGTCGGTGACGAGCATGCCGGGCGTCACCGACGCGAGCGCGATCCTCGATCTGAACCCGCACATCGCGTTCTTCGACAGCCGCCACGGCTACGTGTCCTGCGTGGCGGACATGGAGAACTTCCGGGCGGACTACCGGGCCGTGGCCTTCGTGGACCGTCCCGGCGCGCCGCTGACGACGATCGCCGGCTTCGAGGTGAAGGAGAACAGGCTCCACCGCACCGACGTGTGATCAGGAAACGGCGACAACCCAGGCATGCCCCCTAGCAAATAGGAAACTTTCCTATTAGATTGCGGGGCATGCCTGAGCGATGCCCTGCGGGCGCAGCATGAAGCGAAGCCCTGACCTGCTCCGACTGGCCGATACGGTCCTGTTGCCCGGCTTCACCGGGACCACCGCCCCCGACTGGGTGCGGCGGCGGCTCGCCGGCGGGCTCGCCGGTGTGGTGCTGTTCTCCCGGAACGTCGACACCCCGGCCCAGCTCGCCGCACTCACCTCGGCCCTGCGCGCGGAGAACCCCGAGATCCTGATCGGCATCGACGAGGAGGCCGGGGAGGTGACGAGGCTCGAGGCCCGCACGGGCAGCTCACGGCCGGGCAACTACGCCCTGGGCGTCGTGGACGACGTCGAGCTGACCGAGCGGGTGGCCCGGGCCATCGGGCGGGACCTGCGGGCGGCGGGGGTGAACATCGACTTCGCCCCGGCCGCCGACGTCAACTCCAACCCGGACAATCCCGTCATCGGTCTGCGGTCGTTCGGCGCCGATCCGCTGCTCGTCGCGCGGCACACGGCCGCCTGGATCCGCGGTCTGCAGTCCACCGGCGTGGCGGCCTGCGCCAAGCACTTCCCCGGGCACGGCGACACGTCGGTCGACTCCCATCACGGAGTCCCGCGCGTCACGGCCTCCCGGGAGGAGCTGGCCGAGGTCGAGCTGGAGCCGTTCCGGGTGGCCATCGACGAGGGCGTGCGCTCGATCATGACCGGCCACCTGCTGGTCACGGCGTACGACGAGGAGCTGCCTGCGACGCTCAGCCCCCGCGTCCTCACCGGCCTGCTGCGGGAGGAGCTGGGCTTCGAGGGCCTGATCGTCACCGACGGCATCGAGATGGCCGCCGTCTCGGGCCGGTACGGCCTGGGCGGCGCGAGCGCGATGGCCGTGGCGGCGGGGGCCGACGCGGTCTGCGTGGGCGGGGAGAACGCCGACGAGGCGACCCACGAGCACATCCGTGACGCCGTCGCGGACGCGGTGACCGAGGGCAGGCTGTCGGAGGAGCGGCTCGCGGACGCCGCCGCGCGGGTGCGCGCCCTGACCGCCTGGCAGGCGCAGGCCCCGTCCATGGACGACCGCCAGGACGAGATCGGGCTGGTCGCCGCCCGCCGGGCCGTACGCGTGACCCGGCGCGGGGCCGGCGTGCTGCCGCTGGCCGCCGCCCCGCACGTGGTGGAGCTGGCGCCGGAGACCAACCTCGCAATCGACAAGGACATGCCGTGGGGCGCGGGGGAGCCGCTGGGTAAGCTGCTGCCCGGCACCACGGTCGCCCGGCTGCGGCAGCCGGACGTCCACAACGGCGCCGCCGGCACGGTGCTGAGCCAGGCCGCCGACCGGCCGCTCGTCATCGTGGTGCGGGACGCCCACCGGCACCCCTGGCAGACCGACCTGCTGGAGCGCCTGCTGGCCGCCCGGCCGGACGGCGTCGTGGTCGAGATGGGGCTGCCGGGCCGTACGGACCTGGGGGCGGTGCACATCGCCACGCACGGCGCCGCGCGCGTCTGCGGCCAGGCGGCGGCGGAGGTGCTGGCCGGCCTCGCCTGACATTTCCCATAGCATTGGTCACTGCTGACATGCGGATGGGAGCGTCATGAAGGTCGCCTACGTCACCACCGACCATCCGGCCGCCGAGCACGACGACGAGCGGGAGATCGCTCTCGCCGCCTGGCTCGGGGCCGGCATCGAGGGCTCGCCGGTGAACTGGCGCGACCCCCGCGTCGACTGGTCCGAGTTCGACGCGGCGGTCGTCCGCTCCCCCTGGGACTACATCGACCGCCGTGACGAGTTCGTCGCGTGGGCCCACCGGGTGGAGTCGGTGACGCGGCTGTTCAACCCGGCGCAGGTGATCGAGTGGAACACCGACAAGACCTACCTGCGCACGCTCGGCGTGCCCACCGTCCCCACGCACTGGGCCGAACCCGGGACGGACCTGCCCGAATGGGACGAGTACGTGGTCAAGCCCGCCGTGTCCGCGGGGGCCCGTGACACCATCCGCACCACGGACCGGGACGCCGCCGCGAGCCACGCGGCGACGCTGCTCGCCGCGGGCCGCACGGTCATGGTGCAGCCGTACATCCCGTCCGTCGAGCAGGAGGGGGAGCTGTCGCTGCTGTATTTCGGCGGCCGGTTCAGCCACGCCGTACGACGGCACCCGATGCTCACCGGGGTGGCGGAGACCGCGGACAACCGCGCCACGCTGCGCGACCCGGACGACGACCAGTTCGCCCTCGCGGAGCGGGTCCTGGCCGCCGTGCCGGAAACCCTGCTGTACGCCCGGGTGGACCTGGTGCGGATGCCGGACGGCGAGCCGGTCCTGATCGAGCTGGAGCTCACCGAGCCCTACCTGTTCCTGCGGGACGAACTGGCCGCGCCCGACCTGTTCGCCGAGACCCTCGCCGAGATGCTCAAGGGCTGAGATCGTCTAGGGGCTGAGCGGGCGGGCCCGTCCGGCTGCGGCGAGCGCCAGCCATACGGCCTCGGCAGGGCCGGCGGCGGCCACCGGACCGGTCAGGGGACGGCCCTCGGCGTCGAGGATCCGCCAGCCCCCGAGGGTGATCACCGGCGTGCCGCCCCGTTGGGCGAGCGCCAGCTCCGAGAGCGTGCCCCAGGAGCCGCCCACGACGACGACCGCGTCGGCGGCGCGCACGATCAGCGCGTTGCGGGCCTCGCCCAGGCCGGTGGGAAGGGCCACGGTGAGGTCCGGGCTCGCCCCGGCGCGGTCCCGGCCGGACAGGACGCCGACCACGACGCCTCCGGCCTCCCGCGCGCCCGCCGCCGCGGCGGCCATCACCCCGCCGTACCCGCCGCACAGCACGACCGCGCCGCGCTCGGCCAGCAGGCGGCCCACGTCGCGGGCCGCCTCGGCCTCCTGCGGGGTGCACTCGCCCGGCCCGCACACCGCCACCTGCCGCATGCGCACAAGGCTAGGCGGAGATGCCGCCGTCCACCGGGATCACGGCGCCGGTCAGGTAGGACCCGGCGCGTGAGGCCAGGAAGACGGCCGCGCCCGCCATGTCGTCGGGCCTGCCGATGCGGCCGAGCGGGACGTTGCTCTCGATCGCGCCGCGCATCTGGGGGTCGTCGAGCGCGAAGGCCATCATCTTCGACTCGAACGGCCCGGGCGCGATCGCGTTGACCGTGATCGACTCCCGGGCGAGCTGGTGGGCGAGGTGCCGGGTCAGCATGTGGACGCCCGCCTTGGCCGCCGAGTACGCGTAGTTCTCCATGAACGGCACCCGGAGCCCGTCGATCGACCCGATGTTGATCACGCGTGCCGGGTCGTCGGGCGACGCGGCGGCGCGCAGCAGCGGCAGGAAGCGGCGGGTGAGGAAGAAGACGCCCTTGACGTTGATGTTCCAGAGCTTGTCGAAGGCGTGCTCCGGATACTCCTCCAGCGGCGCGCCCCAGCTCGCCCCCGCGTTGTTGACGAGCACGTCGAGCCGGCTCTCCCGCTCCGACACCGCCTGCGCCAGCGCCTCGACGCCGTCGGGGGTGGACAGGTCCGCCTGTACGGCGTGGCAGCCCAGCTCGGCGGCCGTGGCCTCCAGCTCGTCCTTCTTCCGTGAGGAGATGTAGACGGTGGCGCCCCCGTCGAGGAACCCCCGCGCGATCATCTTCCCGATGCCCCGGGACCCGCCCGTGACGACGACCGTCTTGCCTTCCACCGAGAACAGAGTCATGCGGGCAGCATACCGACCGGTCGGTTCCGCGTCAGGCACGTCTTCAGGACCGGAAGCCCCCGTACGCTCCGCGGAAGAACACCAGCGGGCCGCCGTCGTCGTGCCGGTCGAGCCCGGTGACCCGGGCGACGACGATCACGTGGTCGCCGGCCGGGTGCTCCTTGTCCACCGTGCAGTCGATCCAGGCGAGCGCGCCGTCCAGCACGGGCGCGCCGCCGGGGGACAGGGCCCACGACAGGCCGCCGAACTTGTCCCCGCCCTTCGCGGCGAGCCGATCGCACACCTGCTGCTGGTGGTCGGCGAGGACGTTGACGCAGAGGGCCGTCGCGGCCCTGAGGCGCGGCCAGCTCGTGCTGGTCCGCGAGACGCAGAACGACACCAGCGGCGGATCGAGGCTCACGGACGTGAAGGAGTTGACGGCCAGTCCGCACGGCTCCCCGGTCTCCGGGTCGGTCGCGGTGACGGCCACGACGCCGGTGGCGTACCTGCCGAGGACGTTCCTGAAGTGCTGGGGATTGACGGCCGGAATCCTCCTGGCGCCGTCATGGCCGACCCTCCGGACCACAGGGGTGCTCATCGCGCACGTGCCTCCTCAGTCGCCTCCCCATGAGTCAAGGAGGGCCGGAGTCGATGCATTCCCTGTGGGTGGTTAACGGTGGCGCGTCCTGGCGGGCGTGGGGGACCCGCCAGGACGCGCTCCGCCCCGGCGCGAGACCTCGACCCCGGCGAGGGTTGGGGTCGAGATCTCGTTCAATCGCACGGAGTCCAGGGGGAGCGGCCGTCCTCGACCGGCCGCTCCTGTGTGCGGTGGTACCGCGTGCTCGGGCATGTCACGCCGTTCCCGCACAAGGCGGTCATGTCGGTGGATACCGACAGCTCTGACATGTCGTTCCCGTCACTCTGATAGGTCTGGGCTCTGGTGGGCCTGGGCTCTGCAGGCCTGGGTCGGGGCTCGCGCCAGGGCGACTTCGGCGTTCTCGCACCGACCGCCCTCACGGGCCCACCTCCATTGGATGGATTTGTACCAACGTTTGGATAATGCGCGGCTGGGTGGGCTCTGGTCAAGGGGTTGTTTCCCGGTAGACCGAGATCCTCTAGATTTGTTGGAACAAAAGGGTGGATTGAGGAAAGATGGCACGATCGTCGCTCTACCAGCAGGTGGCCGCCGAGGTACGCAGGGCCATCTACGCGGGCGAACTCGCGCCGGGCGACCAGATCCCGACCGAGGCCGACCTCATGGAGGCGCACGGCGTCAGCCGCAACACCGTACGGCTGGCCCTGGGCGAGCTGGAGAACGAGGGTCTCATCCTGCGGATGCGCCGGCGTGGAACGTTCGTACGCGAGCGCCGTCCCCTCCTCATGCGCCCCCAGGACGAGTTCCTCCCGTACGACCACGAGGGGCGGCGGTTCGACACGTTCGTCCACGCGGTCCGCTCCGAGGGCCGTACGGCGGACCAGAGGATCGAGGTCTCGATCGTCGAGCCGCCCGAGGACGTGGCCACCCGCCTCGCCCTCGCCGACGGCGCACTGGCCGTCGTGCGCCGCCGGCTGCGCTTCGTGGACGGCCAGCCGTACAACACGCTGGACTCGTACTTCCCCCTGGAGATCGTGGGGGGCTCCGAGATCGCCCGGCCCGGCGACATCACGCGCGGGGCCAACAGGGTGCTGGAGGAGCTGGGCCATCTCCAGGTTCGCGTGATCGACGACCTGTCGGCTCGCATGCCGACCTCCGACGAGTCGTCGCGGCTCCAGCTGGAGCCCGGCACTCCGGTCGTCGTCCACACCCGGGTCGGCTACGACGCCGACGACACGCCCGTCCGCGTCGCCGTGTCCGTGCTGCCCGCCGACAAGCATCTGATCCGATACGAGCTGGAACGTCATTGACGAGGCCCGGACGCCCCCTGGCCTGAGCGGGCGTCCCCGGCCGCCGGGCCCTCCTCCGGAGGGCCGCTTCCGCGATTCCCGTCCTGACCCCGGCAGGGGACCGCGCCGCACCCGCGCGCCCTAGCGGGGTCCGCCGTCTCCGGACGGACGCTGTACGGCATTCAGCCGTCACTCTCAGTGATCAAACCGCCGCCGTCGGCACGAAAGGAATCAGGCATGCCCGCGAACACCCTGGATCTTGTTACGGAACTCACGCTGCGTCGCGCCACCCCGGCCGATCTGCAGGGGGTCCTCGCCCTGCTGGCGCGCACCGCCGGGTGGCTGAACGGTCTCGGCGTACGGCAGTGGCCCGCCGGGGGCTTTCCCGCCGAGCGCATCGAACCGCTGATCGGCGAGGGCGTCATGTACCTCCTGGACGCCGGCGAAGAGGCCGGACGGATGCCGGCCGCCACGATCGCCGTGGACGGCCATGCCGACCCGGAGTTCTGGACCCCCGCCGACCGCCCCGGGGACGCGCTCTACGTCCACAAGCTCGCCGTGGGCAGGACCTACTCGGGCCGGGGGCTGGGGGAGGCACTCCTCGACTGGGCCGCCCTGCGGGCCGCCGCTCACGACCGGCCGTACCTGCGGCTGGACTGCGCCAAGGACAACGCCCGCCTGCAGTCGTACTACCGGAAGGCGGGCTTCCGGCACGTCCGCACCGTCGACCTGCCGCACCGCGCCTCCGGCGCGTTGTTCGAGCGGGACGCCAGCGCCGCGATCCCGGCCGCGTTGTCCTATCACCGCACGCCGGCGGTGCCGGCCCAGCGCTCGGGACATGCGGCGCAAGCCTGGAGGGTTCTTGACATCACCGCCCACAACGAGTTGATCGAGTGCTGAACAGGGCGGATGCCGTGAGGCGCCGCAAAGGGACCGGATACTGTTCACTTCATGACGGGATCCCTCCTTGAAGTGATCGCGCTCGACCTGCGTGACGCCGTGGCCGCCGAGGAGGGCGGAGCGGATCGCCTGGAGATCGTGTCCGACATGGACTCGGACGGGCTCACCCCCTCGGCGGACCTCGTCGCGGCGATCGCGCGCGAGTGCGGGCTGCCGCAGATGGTCATGCTCCGCTGCAACGCCGGGTTCACCGTGACCCCGGAGGAGCTCGACCGGCTGCGCGGCCATGTCAAGGAACTCGCCGAGGCCGGCGCGGCGGGCTTCGTCTTCGGCTTCCTGTCCGAGGACGGGTCGGTCGACAGGGAGGCGACGGACGCGCTGATCCACGCGGTCTCGCCGCTGCCCTGGACCTTCCACCGCGCCGTGGACCACGCCGCCGACGTGCGGGCCGCCTGGCGTGCCGTACGGCTGCTGCCGAACCTGGCGACCGTACTCACGTCCGGTTCGCCCGAGGGCGTCGGCAGCGGCCTCGGCGTGTTACGCGCGCGGGCCGAGGCCGGGGACGCCTCGCTCGTGCTCGCCGGCGGCGGCCTGCGCGAGGAGCACGTGCCGGTGCTGCTCGATTACGGCGTCCGCGCCTTCCACGTGGGCAGCGCCGTGCGGGGTTCGTGGCGCGAGCCGGTCGACCCGGATCGCGTCCGGCGCTGGCGCCGCGTCGTCGACCGGCTGTGACCGCGCGGTTGTGACAGCACGGCTCAGGCGCGGCGGCGGGCGACCAGGACGGCGTCGCGGATGGTGACCTCGACGCCGTCCGGGTCCACCGCCGTGCGCGGCCGGGCCTCGGCCGCAGTGACCTCCCACTCGGCCGGATCGAGCGACGCCGCGACCTCCTCGGCCGTGAACATCATCTGCGGGAAGTGCATCCGCCGGGCCTTGGTCAGCAGGTCCGACGGGTGGTGCCCGACGATCAGCAGGGTGCCGCCAGGAGCCACCGAGGCGGCCAGCCGGGCGAACAGCGTCCGCCTGGCCTCGCCCGGCAGGTGCATGTACTGCGCCGACACCAGGTCGTACGCGCCCTCGGGAAGGGCGTGGTCGCGCAGGTCCGCGCGCACCCACTCGGTGCGGTCCGCGACGCCCGCGTCGGCGGCGTGGGCGGCGGCCCGCTCCAGCGCCGTGGCGGAGATGTCGGCTCCCGTCACCCGCCAGCCCCTTGTGGCGAGCCAGACGGCGTCGGCGCCCTCGCCGCTGCCGACGTCGAGGGCCCGGCCCGGGGGCAGCTGTTCGGCCTCGGCGACGAGCTGCGGGTTCGGGCGGCCGCTCCAGATCGCCGGGCGGGAGCGGTAGCGCTCCTCCCAGGCCGCCTCCTCGAACAGCGTGCGCACCTCGTGCCGGTAGGCGCCGACGGCCTCCCGGGTCTCCTCGGCGATGAGATCCATGTTGATCGCCGCGCCGGCGGCCAGGCCCGCCGCGGCGGACGCGATCACCACGGCGCGCACGTCCGTCACGTTCCCCGCCACCCAGACACCGGGCACGGCGGTCGCCCCGGTCGGATCCGCGGGGATCCGGGTGCCTGCCACGTGACCGCCGAGCTCCACCTCGACCGGCTTGAGCCCGAGCGATTCCAGCACCCCGGACCGGGCGGTGAGCGGCGCGCCGACGACGAGCGCGTCGAGCGCGACGACCTCGCCGGAGGCAAGCCGCACCCCGGTGAGCGCGTCGCCGCTCACCTCGATCTCCGTGACCGGGCCGTCGGCGACGGGGATCCTGCGCGCGGCGAGCCGCTCGGCGTCCTCCTCGGACGGCGCGGGGTAGTGGTGGGCCAGGACCACCACGTCCTCGCTCCACTGCCGCCACAGAAGGGCCTGCTCGACGGCGAGCGGCCCGGTGGCCAGCACGCCGATGCGCCGGTCGCGGACCTCCCACCCGTGGCAGTACGGGCAGTGCAGCACGTCGCGGCCCCAGCGCTCGGCCAGGCCCGGCACGTCGGGCAACTCGTCCACGGCCCCGGTCGCCACCAGCAGGCGGCGGGCCAGGACGGCCCGGCCGTCGTCCAGCGTCACGAGGAAGTCGTCGCCCTCCCGCGTCGCGGTCTCGGCCCGCCCGGCGACGACCTCGCCGCCGTAGCCGATCACTTCCTCGCGCCCGGCCGCCCGCAACTCGGCGGGCGGCGTGCCGTCCCGGCCGAGGTAGTTGTGCATGTGCGCGGCCGGTGCGTTGCGCGGCTCTCCGGCGTCCACCACCAGCACCGACCGCCGTGCCCGCGCCAGCGCCAGGGCGCCGCTGAGCCCCGCGGCGCCGCCGCCCACCACGACCACGTCGTACTTCTTCTTCTCGTCCACCCGTGTCTCCTGCGTCGACGTCCGCTTCAGATGTCTGCCGTCGAACAGTGCGGCACAGGCGGCGGGAGCGGCAAGCAATCTTGCCGATACGGCAAACCTCAGCAGAGGGCGCGGTCGGCCCGGGCCAGGGCGGCGACCAACGTCTTGATCGTCGCGGGCTCGTCCAGCACGCCTCCCGCGGCCTCGCGGCGTTCCTGCCAGGCGCGCACCCGGTCGGCGTACTTCTCGTAGCAGGCGAGGTGGAAGGCGTACACGGTCGTGAAGCGGCTGACGAGGTGCGAGGGGTGCATGTCCCAGCCCTGGTAGAAGCCGTGCGCCAGCGAGTGCGACACCAGCGCCGAGTGCCTGCGCAGCAGGGCGTGCACGTCGGCCGCCGCGTCCGAGGCCGGGGCCGCGGCCAGCGAGCCGTCCGACAGCTCCACTCCCGTCCCCGACAGCGCCGTCTGCATGACGTGCCGCGCGTGGTCGCAGGCGGGGTGGTCGAGCCGCTGCTCGTCCGGCGGCAGCCCGAGCGCGGCCGTGTAGTCGAACACCCCGAAGTGGGCGGCCGCCAGCCGGCCGCCCAGCGAGGGCACCAGGTCGGCCGACCGCTGGAGCATGAGCACGGTCTGCGGGGCCTCCACCTGCATCTCGAAGCGCAGCGTGCCCGCGGGCAGGCGCAACGCGCGCTCCAGCGCCTCCAGGCAGCCGGCGAACTGGCGCAGGTAGTCCTCCATCAGGACCTTGGGGAAGGTCACCGTGAACCCGTCAGGGAGCCTGCCGGCCCGCCGTACGACCCCGGTCAGGAACCCGTCCAGCGTGCGCACCGAGCGCAGGGGGTCGCCGTCGGCGAACGACTTCACCCGCAGCCCCCACCTGCGGGGCAGCGTGCCCGCCTCGTGCATCGCGGCCACGGCCGCCGCCGCCGACTCGGCGTGCCGGTCCTCCTCCTCCGGGGAGCGCCCGCCGTATCCGTCCTCGAAGTCGATCCGCAGGTCCTCGATCGGCTCGGCGTGCAGCTTCCTGCGTACGCGGTCGTGCACGGGCTGGGCCAGCTCGGGGTCGAGCTCGAACAGCGCGGCCAGCTCGGCGGGGGTGAACAGGAGCCGGTGGAGGAGGTCGGTCGCGGCGTGCCGCCACTGCTGGACGATCTCCGCCGTCATCCGGTCCGCGGGCACGTACACCGTGTGCACCGGCTGCCACGCGGGTTCCCGTACGGGAAACCTGGCGAGCTGCTCGCGATGGGCGCCGGCGAAGCCGTCGAGCAGCCCGTCCACGCCGGTCAGCGTCGTCTCCATGGGGACGATCCTCGCAGAGTCCCGCCACGGTGAGGGCAATCACGCAACGTCGCTGCATGACGACGCAGCGTTGGCTATCCTTTTCCTCGAACAGCCGATCGAACAGGTGAGCGAAAAAGAAACGGCCCCCTGTCGGGGGCCGTAGAGCCCGGGGACGTAACCTCGGGCGCGGTGACTCCATGTTAGGAGATGATGGCGGTGCGCGACAACCCCGTTCCTCACGTCGTGCGTGTCGGGGTCTACGTCGACGGGTTCAACCTCTACTACGGACTGCGCTCCCTGCGGGGACGCCGCTATCTCTGGCTCGATCTCCACGCACTGGCGCGCCGGCTGCTGCGGCCCGGGCAGACACTGACGGCCGTCCGCTACTTCAGCGCGCACGTGCGCGGCGAACCGGCCGCGCTGCTGCGCCAGAAGACCTACCTCGCGGTCTTGGAGAGCCTGGGGGTCGAGGTGGTGCTCGGGCGTTTCCAGGAGCAGCGGCCCTCCTGCCGGGCCTGTGGCGTCTCCTGGCGAACCTACGAGGAGAAGCAGTCCGACGTCGCCCTGGCCGCCGCCATGGTCGGCGACGTCGCGCTCGACCTGGTCGACACGGTGCTGCTGCTGTCGGCGGACTCCGACCTGTGCGCGGCCATCGAGGCGGTGCGCGAGGTGGACGCCCGGCGCGGCGGCAAGACCCGGGTCGTCACCGTCTTCCCGCCCGGCAGGCGCTCGGACGGCCTGCGCCTCACGAGCGACGCCTGGTTTCCCCTCGGCGAGGCGCTCATCAGGCAGTCGCAGCTGCCCGACCACGTGCCGGGGCGCGACGGCGCGCGCTACCACCGGCCGGCCCACTGGTCCTGACCACGACACCCCTGAGGACGCGATCCGTCAGGACGCGCCCCCCGGCCGGGCGAGCCGGCCGCACGCGCCCAGCATCGCGTCCCTGCCCACCAGCTTCACCCGCTCGCCCCTCCTCAGACTGCCGGCCAGCGAGGCCTCCGCGGCCTCGATCGCGAGCCAGTCCTCGTACGTCACCGGGCTCAGCCCGCGCGCGGCGAGCAGGTCGTCCAGCCGGGCGGTCGCGATTCCCGGCACCGCCTCGGCGAGCAGCGTGCGCACGGTCTCGGCGGCGTCGGACTTGTTGGTCCCGATCACGCCCGTCGGCCCCCGCTTGAGCCAGCCCGCGACGTACTGCCGGTCCGCCGCCTTGCCGGCGACGTTCGGCACCGTCATCGACCCCGGGTCGAACGGCACCCCGGGCAGCGCCACGCTCTGGTAGCCCACCGAGCGCATCACCATGTCCGCCGGGATCGTCTCGAAGTCGCCGGTCCCGACCACCCGCCCGTTCTCCAGCCGGGTCCGCTCCAGCCGTACGCCCTCGACCCGGGACACGCCGAGGATCTCCACGGGGCGCAGCCAGAAGCGCACCTCCAGGCGGCGGGGCCGGTCGGCCGGCTTGCGCTCCGACCACGACCGCAGGACGTCCACGTTGCCTTTGACCTGGCGCGACAGCGTGGTCAGGTCGGCGACCGCGATCTCGTCGGGGAAGGTGAGGACGTCGGCGTTCAGCAGCTCGCCGAGCTCGCGCAGCTCCTTCAGGGTGAACTTCGCGTGCTCCGGGCCGCGCCTGCCGACCATGTGGATCCGCTTCACCTTGGAGGCGGCCAGCCGGTCGAGCACCTCCTCGGGCACGTCGGTGCCGCGCAGCTCGTCGGCCGTCTTGGCCATGATCCGCACCACGTCCACGGCGACGTTGCCGACGCCGATGACGACGACCTCCTCCGCGTCGAGGGAGAAGGCGTCCGGCGGGACGTCGGGATGGCCGCAGTACCAGTTGACGAAGTCGGTCGCCGCGACGCTGCCCGGCAGGTCCTCGCCCGGGACGCCGAGGTGCCTGTCGACCATCGCCCCCGTGCAGTAGACGACGGCGTCGTAGCAGGACAGCAGGTCGTCCACCGAGAGGTCCGCGCCCAGCTCGACGCCGCCCAGGAAACGCACCCCCGGAGTCTCCAGCACCCTTCGCAGGTAGCCGGCGATCGACTTGATCGACGTGTGGTCGGGGGCCACGCCGTACCGGACGAGCCCGTACGGCGTCGGCAGGCGTTCGAGGACGTCCACCTCGACGGGGTCGTGCGACTGTTTGACCAGTGCCTCGGCCGTGTAGATGCCGGCCGGGCCCGACCCGACGATCGCGACGCGCAGTGTCACCATGGCCTCCAGCAGCGGCGGACGCTCCTATCAGTGATTCTTTATCACCGCCGGTCCCGCTGCCAGTGGAACGCCGTGCCGTGCACCGGATTGTCATCCGTGTTGTGATGGTTCGCGGGGTTGCGGCGACCATGCGGCCACGATCAAAGTGATGGCCGTGGGCAGTGGGGCTAAAAGACGGGGAAACCCGCGGACGAGAAGGCCGGGCGGTGGCACCCTCCCTGACATGAGGGGACTCCGCGGGGGGCGGGACGAGTCCGGGGCCTCACCGGCCACGGCGTACGGCCCGCAGAACGGTCAGGACGACGGCGACGCGCCGTCGCCGCACGGCTCGGGGCAGGACGGGCTCAGGTACGAGGCGCTGGGGCGGGTCATGGCCGCCTTATCGGGTGAGGCGGAGACGCTGGAGGCCTGCCGCGACCTCACGTGGTGGCGGGGCACCGACCGCTCCTGGCACATCGAGTGGCGCGACGGCCCGTACGCCGCCGAGGTGGCGGCGCTGCTCCTGGAACGGATCGGCGAGCCGGGTCCGGACGCCGTGCGGGCGGCGCCCTCGGGCCCGGCGACCACGTCGACGGCGATGCTGAACGTGATGGGCGTCACCTTCGTGCTGCGGGCCATCGACCCGTTCGGCATGGAGCGGCTGCGTACCAGGCCCGGCCTGTGGCGGCTGTCGGCGGCGCTGGACGGCCCGGCGGGCCCCGTCGGCACGGGCGGGCGGTCCCGTCAGCACTGGGAGGAACTGCTCGGCGGCTGACATCGGCGGGCCGATATCGGCTCGCCCGTCGTTTACGTGAGGCGGTGGGGCCCCCGGAGTCGATAGCCTTGGGAGCACATCGTCTTCGTCTCGTCTCTCCGGTCGTCTCCGAGGGTCCGCGAGGAGATCCGCATCGCGCTTCCGAGGAGGCACCGCGGACGAGACCTCTCACGAGCAAGGAGTAGCCGTGCTGCTGCGTATGTCGACCCTGTTCCTGCGCACCCTGCGTGAGGATCCGGCGGACGCGGAAGTGCCGAGCCACAAGCTGCTCGTCCGCGCCGGGTACATCCGCCGCGTCGCGCCGGGCATCTACTCCTGGCTGCCGCTCGGCAAGATCGTGCTGGAGAACGTCGCGCGGGTCGTGCGCGAGGAGATGGACCGGATGGGCGCGCAGGAGGTGCTGTTCCCCGCGCTGCTGCCCCGGGACTTCTACGAGCCCACGGGCCGCTGGACCGAGTACGGCGACACGCTGTTCCGGCTGAAGGACCGCAAGGGCGCCGACTACCTCCTCGGGCCGACCCACGAGGAGATGTTCACCGACATGGTGAAGGGGGAGTACTCCTCTTACAAGGACTATCCCGTCACCCTGTACCAGATCCAGACCAAATACCGCGACGAGGCCCGGCCCCGGGCGGGCATCCTGCGGGGCCGCGAGTTCGTCATGAAGGACTCCTACTCCTTCGACCTCGACGACGACGGCCTGAAGCGGTCCTACGAGATGCACCGCGAGGCGTACATCCGCATCTTCGAGCGTCTCGGCATCGACTACCGGATCTGCTTCGCGATGTCGGGAGCGATGGGCGGGTCGGCCTCCGAGGAGTTCCTCGCCCCCTGCCCGACCGGTGAGGACACCTTCGTGGCCTGCCACAACTGCGGCTACGCGGCCAACGCCGAGGCCGTCGTCACGCCCGCGCCGCCCGCCGTCACCGCCGCGCAGCCGCCCATGAAGGTGCTCGACACGCCCGACACCCCGACGATCGAGTCGCTCGTCTCGTACGTCAACGAGCACCACGGCCTCGGCATCACCGCCGCCGACACGCTGAAGAACCTCGTCGTCAAGGTCCGCACGCCGGGCTCCGACGAGATCAAGACGGTGATCGTCGGCGTGCCCGGCGACCGCGAGGTCGACTTCAAGCGCCTGGAGGCGGCGCTCTCGCCCGGCGTGCCCGAGATCTTCGAGGCCGAGGACTTCGCCCGCCACCCGGGCCTGGTGCGCGGCTACATCGGCCCGCAGGTGCTCAGGGACCTGGGGATCACCTACCTGGTCGACCCGCGCGTGGTGGACGGCTCGGCCTGGGTCACGGGCGCCAACGAGCCGGGCAAGCACGCCGCGCACGTGGTCGCGGGCCGCGACTTCCAGCCCGACGGCACGATCGAGGCCGCCGAGGTGCGGGCGGGCGACTCCTGCCCCCGCTGCGCGCACCCGCTGTCGATCGACCGGGGCATCGAGATCGGTCACATCTTCCAGCTCGGCCGCAAGTACGCCGACGCCGCCCAGCTCGACGCGCTCGGGCCCGACGGCAAGCCCATCCGCATCACCATGGGCTCGTACGGCGTCGGCGTGTCCCGGGCGGTGGCCGTGCTCGCCGAGCAGCGCCACGACGAGCTGGGCCTGGTGTGGCCCAGGGAGGTGGCGCCCGCCGACGTGCACATCGTCGGCACCGGCAAGGAGAACCAGATCGAGGTCGCGAGCACGCTCGCCGAGACCCTCGAGGCGCGGGGGCTGCGGGTGCTCGTGGACGACCGTCCCGGTGTGTCGCCCGGCGTCAAGTTCAAGGACTCAGAGCTGCTCGGCCTGCCCACCGTGCTGATCGTCGGCCGGGGCCTGGCCAACGGCGTGGTCGAGCTGCGCGACCGGGTCACGGGGACCAAGGAGGAGATCCCGCTGGACGAGGCCGTCGAGCGGGTGCTGGCCGCCTGCCGGGCCTGATCACCGGACACACGGCGCCGCCGTCCCCTCCCGGGGGCGGCGGCGCCGCCTTTGGCGGGAGCCCGGGAGCCGCTCCTTGTGCGGGAGCCGCTCGTGGCCGTGCGCCGTGGCCCGTCGCCGCCTACTGGCCGTCCGCCGCGGACGGCTCCGGCTGGGCCTCCTCGGAACCGGACGTCCCCGCGGGCCCCTCCGATCCGGATACGTCCGGCGCGGGGGTCTCGGCCCCCTGGGCGGGGACGGCGACGTCGAAGTCGGCGCCGCCTCGGCCCATGCCCGGGAACGGGTCGCCGATCTTCGGCTGCCAGCCGTACGCCCGGGTCGCGCACTCCTGCGCGGCCAGCGCGGCGATCCGGCGCAGCGCCGGGTCGCGGTCGGCGGCGAGCTCCAGGTAGGCGGTGGTCACCCGCTGCTCCACCAGCACGGCCAGGCGCACCGCGTCGGCCGGTCTGCGCACCTCGAAGGGCAGGCGGTAGGTGGGGCCGGGCTCGGCGGGCGTGCCGCCCCGCTGCGTGATGAGCGTGCGGAGCTGGTCGCGCCGCGCCCGGTGGGCGTCGAACCCCGCGGTGGCGCGCCTGAGCAGCGCGCCGCTCGTCTTCCCGCCGATCACCCCGTACGCGTACACGGCGGCGTGCTCGGCGGACAGGGCCCGGCCGAGCGCGTCGCCGGCCGGTGCCCCGGCCGGCGTCCGGGTGGGCTCGGTCGCGCTCTCAGTCACGCACCCTCCCCAGGGCGACGACGTGGACGGCCTCGCACGCGCCGATGCTCGCCAGGAGCTGGGAGAGCGCGGGGGAGGCCGTGGCCATCTGCGCCGGTCGCGCCGACGCCGCGCGCCGCTCGGCGTCCCTGAGCGCCCCGACGGAGATTGCGGACGGGCTCTCCGACGGGGACACGGTGGGCGAGGCGGGCGGCGGCGCGGGGCTCGCGGGGAACGTTCCCGTGCCGCCCCCGGCGGGCAGGAGCGCGCGCAGGGCCTGCAGATGGGCCGCGTGACGCTGGCGGAACGGCTCCAGCACGGCGGCCCGGCCCGGCAGGGCGGCGGCCGCGCGCCCGTAGAGCGACACCAGTTGCTCCTTGCCCGCGATCAGCGAGGTGAGCAGCATGGTCTGCGGATCCGGAGGGGCCGGCGCGGCGGGTTTCCGCGGGGCCGAGGAGCAGCCGGCCGCGGCCAGACCGGCCACGGCGGCGGAGCCCAGCAACGCGCGTCTCGTCACCTGTGCCCCGCCGCTGTGTCTCACGACACAGCATCGTACGGCGCGCCGCCCACTGGTCATCGCCCGTGGAGCGTGATGATCGTGCACGTGTCGGACCGCCGCTCGGGTGTGGCGCTGTTTCCACCTCCCGGTGTCGATAGGCTGTTGGCACATCGGGCTAGGCACACGGTCACAGCCACACGGTCATTGGGAGGTCGGCATGGGCAGCGACGCTCGACGCGACCGCCTGGTTGAGCTGCTCGGCCCGGTGGTCGCCGCCGAGGGATTCGACCTGGAGGACGTCACGGTCACACCGGCGGGTCGCCGGCGGCTGGTGCGCGTCGTGGTGGACCGGGACGGCGGCGTGAGCCTGGACGACGTGGCCGACGTGAGCCAGTCCGTCTCCAAGCGGCTGGACGAGGTGGACGTCCTCGGCGGCAGCCCGTACGTCCTGGAGGTCACCTCTCCCGGAGTCGACAGGCCGCTCACCGAGCCGCGCCACTGGCGCCGGGCGCGCGGGCGGCTGGTGAAGGCGGAGCTGCGTGACGGCACCTCCGCGGAGGGCCGCGTGACCGAGGCCGACGAGACCGGTGTGGAGTTGGACGGCGCGCGCCGCATCGCGTACGGCGATCTGGTGCGCGGCCGGGTGCAGGTCGAGTTCAACCGGCGCGACGCCGGGCTCGACGACGAACTTGATGAGGACCTCGATGTCGACGAAGACATCGACGACGCCGACGACGAGGGCTAGGGGGGAGCCTTGTGGACATTGACATGAGCGTCCTGCGCAGCCTGGAGCGGGAGAAGGACATCTCCTTCGACCTGGTCGTCAAGGCGATCGAGGACGCATTGCTCATCGCGTACTTCCGCACGGAGGGCGCGGCGCAGAAGGCGCGGGCCGAGCTGGACCGCGACACGGGCCATGTGATCATCTGGGCCGCGGAGCTGGACGAGAGCGGCGAGGTCGTGCGGGAGTACGACGACACCCCGTCCAACTTCAGCCGGATCGCCGCCACCACGGCCAAGCAGGTGATCCTCCAGCAGTTGCGCGACGCCGAGGACGAGGTCAACTTCGGCGAGTTCGCCAGCCGCGAGGGCGAGCTGGTCGCGGGCGTCATCCAGCAGGGCAAGGACCCGCGGGTGGTGCTGGTCGACCTCGGCAAGATCGAGGCGGTCCTGCCGCACAACGAGCAGGTCCCGGGCGAGGAGTACGCGCACGGCGAGCGCATCCGCTGCTACGTGGTGCAGGTGAAGAAGGGCCCCAAGGGTCCCTCCGTCACCCTCTCGCGCACGCACCCCAACCTCGTGAAGAAGCTCTTCGCGCTGGAGGTGCCGGAGATCGCCGACGGCACGGTGGAGATCGCGGCCATCGCCCGCGAGGCCGGCCACCGCACGAAGATCGCGGTGAGGTCGCGCAAGCCCGGCGTGAACGCCAAGGGCGCCTGCATCGGCCCGATGGGCTCGCGCGTGCGCAACGTCATGACGGAACTGCACGGCGAGAAGATCGACATCATCGACTGGTCGGAGGATCCGGCCGAGTTCGTCGGGAATGCCCTGTCGCCCGCGCGTGTTTCCCGTGTCGAGGTGGTCGACGCCGACAACCGCACCGCGCGTGTGATCGTGCCCGACTACCAGTTGTCCCTGGCGATCGGCAAGGAGGGCCAGAACGCCCGCCTCGCCAACCGCCTCACGGGCTGGCGGATCGACATCCGGCCGGACACCGAGCAGGCACCTGCTGATCCCGCTGATGCGTCGGCAAGGTAAGCTGGAATATGGTTGCCAGGCAGCCCCGCTGAGAACGTGTGTGGGCTGCCGGGTTCGCACGGTAAAGTCCGAGTTGCTCCGCCTGGTCGTGGTCGAGGGCGTGATCGTCCCCGACACGCGAGGACGGCTCCCGGGACGTGGTGCCTCGTTGCACCCGTCCCCGCGCTGTCTGGAGCTCG
This sequence comes from Microbispora sp. KK1-11, assembly GCF_006874435.1. NCBI lineage: Bacteria > Bacillati > Actinomycetota > Actinomycetes > Streptosporangiales > Streptosporangiaceae > Microbispora > Microbispora sp. KK1-11. The sequence goes on from NZ_VIRJ01000003.1 coordinate 48,005, forward strand.
CAGAGCGCCGCCGGGCGTTCCCACGCGCGTTCCGCGCGGAGGGATCGCTTGACACGTCGCTCTTGCAAGCTCACTTGGAGGGGTTGACGCCGGGGCGGTCCGGGTGAATGGTTACCGCTGGCCCTCGGTATCGGCTCCGGGAGCCAGGGCACGACGAAATTGTCATGTAGGACGCCGAGTTGATGGGCGGAGTCAGATTGCTATGAGCGCCTGATGAGCACGCGGCGATGAGTACGTTCAGGTAGCGACGGTCCGGCGGCACTGCGAGCCTCCCGGGCCGAGTTAGGGAGTGCAGTGGCGAAGGTCCGGGTATACGAGCTCGCCAAGGAGTTCGGGGTCGAGAGCAAGGTCGTCATGGCCAAGCTCACCGAAATGGGCGAGTTCGTAAGGTCGGCGTCCTCGACAATCGAGGCGCCGGTCGTCCGCAAACTGACCGAGGCGTTCAAGGGTGACGCCTCCAAGGGCGGGGGTAGGCCCGCCCGTCCGGCGCAGCCGAAGCCTGCGCCGAGGCCGGCAGAGAGCCAGGCCAACGGGGGCGCCCCACAGGCGCCCGTTTCCCAGTCCACCGGCGCGGTGGCCAAGCCGGGCCCGAAGCCCGGTCCGCGGCCCGCTCCGCGTCCGGTTCCGATGCCTCACCCGCCGGTGTCACAGCCGGACGCGGCGCGCCCCGAGGCCGCCCGTCCGCAGGCGCCTCGCCCGGAGGGCCCGCGTCCCGCGGCCGCCGGCTCGAGGCCGGGTGGCCCCGGCGCCGGTGCGCCCAAGCCGGGCCCCAGGCCGGCTCCGGCTCCGCGCCCGGGTGGCGCACCCGCCGGTCCCGGCGCGCCCACCGGTGGCGCTCCGCGTCCCGGCGCGCCCAAGCCGGGCCCGCGTGGCCCGCGTCCGGGCAACAACCCGTTCTCCTCGACCGCGAGCGGCATGGGCCAGCGCCCCGCGCGGCCCGGCGGCCGTGACGGTGGTCGTCCCGACCGCGGGGACCGTCCCGAGCGTGGCGACGGCGCCCCCCGCGAGCCGCGTCGTGACGGCGCGCGCGACGGCGCCATGCCGCGTCCGCCTGGCGCGCGTTCCGGCGCTCCGGGCGCGGGCGGCCCGCGTCCCGGACCCGCGGGTCCGCGTCCCGGGCCGGGCATGGGCGGTCCGCGTCCCGGCCCCGGCGCGGGTGGTCCGCGTCCCGGTGGTCCGCGGCCGAACCCGATGATGATGCCGCAGGGTCGTCCGGCCGCGCCGGGCGGCGGTGGCCCGCGTCCCGGCGGCGGCGGTCGTCCCGGTGGTCCCGGCGGCGGTGGCCGTCCGGGTGGCGGCGGCGGTCGTCCCGGTGGGGGCTTCGGCGGTCCGCGTCCCGGCGCCACGGGTGCCGGTCGTCCCGGTGGTCCCGGCGGCGGTCCGGGCGGTGGCGGCGGCGGTTTCGCCGGCCGTCCGGGTGGCGGCGGCGGCCGTGGCCGCGGTGGCGGCACGGCGGGCGCGTTCGGGCGTCCGGGTGGCCGTCCGACCCGTGGCCGCAAGTCCAAGCGCCAGAGGCGCCAGGAGTTCGACAACATGCAGGCCCCGTCGATCGGCGGCGTGCAGGCTCCGCGTGGCGGCGGCCAGACCATCCGCCTCCCGCGCGGCGCGTCCCTGTCGGACTTCGCCGACCGGATCGGCGCCAACCCCGCCTCGCTCGTGCAGATCATGCTGCACCTCGGCGAGATGGTGACGGCGACCCAGTCGGTCAACGAGGAGACGCTGCAGCTTCTCGGCGCCGAGCTGGACTACGACGTCCAGGTCGTCAGCCCGGAGGAGGAGGACCGCGAGCTCCTCGAGTCCTTCAAGATCGAGTTCGGTGAGGACGAGGGTGACGAGGGCGACCTCGCGCCGCGTCCGCCGGTCGTGACCGTCATGGGTCACGTCGACCACGGTAAGACGAAGCTGCTCGACGCGATCCGCCACACCAACGTGGTGGCCCGCGAGGCCGGCGGCATCACCCAGCACATCGGCGCCTACCAGGTGGCGACGACGCACGAGGGCGAGCACCGGAAGATCACCTTCATCGACACCCCGGGTCACGAGGCGTTCACCGCCATGCGTGCCCGTGGTGCGCAGGCCACCGACATCGCGGTGCTGGTGGTCGCGGCCGACGACGGTGTGAAGCCGCAGACCATCGAGGCGCTGAACCACGCCCAGGCGGCGAACGTCCCGGTCGTGGTGGCGGTCAACAAGATCGACAAGGAGGGCGCGGACCCGACCAAGGTGCGGGCCCAGCTCACCGAGTACGGCCTGGTGGCCGAGGAGTTCGGTGGCTCCACCCTGTTCGTGGACATCTCCGCCAAGCAGGGCGTCGGCATCGACAACCTGCTCGAGGCCATCCTGCTGACCGCGGACGCCGAGCTCGACCTGCGGGCCAACCCGGAGATGGACGCTCAGGGCCTCGCGATCGAGGCGCACCTCGACAAGGGCCGCGGCCCGGTCGCGACCGTGCTCGTGCAGCGCGGCACGCTGCGGGTGGGCGACTCGATCGTCTGTGGTGAGGCGTTCGGCCGCGTCCGCGCCATGCTGGACGACAACGGCGAGACGGTCGACGAGGCCGACCCGTCGCGTCCGGTCCTGGTCCTCGGTCTGACGGCCGTCCCGCGCGCCGGTGACAACTTCATCGTCGTCACCGACGACCGCATGGCCCGCCAGATCGCCCAGCAGCGGGCGGCCAGGCAGCGGATCGCCGACATGGCCAAGTCCGGCCGCCGGCGCACTCTCGAGGAGCTGTTCAAGGACCTCGAGAAGGGCCAGGTCGACGAGCTCAAGCTCATCATCAAGGGTGACGTCTCCGGTTCCGTCGAGGCCCTGGAAGACGCGCTGCTCAAGATCGACGTCGGCGAGGAGGTGCGCCTGCGGGTGCTCCACCGCGCGGTCGGCGCCATCACCGAGCACGACGTCAACCTGGCGATGGGCGACGACAACGCCGTCATCATCGGCTTCAACGTGCGTCCCGAGGTGCGGGCGCGCGACCTGGCCGAGCGCGAGGGCGTGGACATCCGGTACTACTCGGTCATCTACCAGGCGATCGAGGAGATCGAGGCGGCCCTCAAGGGCATGCTCAAGCCGGAGTTCGAGGAGGTCAGGACCGGCACCGCCGAGATCCGCGAGGTCTTCAAGGTCCCGCGGATCGGCAACGTCGCCGGTTCGATCGTCCGCTCGGGCGTGATCACCCGCAACAGCAAGGCCCGGCTCATCCGCGACGGTGTCGTGGTGGCCGACAACCTCACCGTCTCGTCGCTTCGCCGCTTCAAGGACGACGCGACCGAGGTCCGCGAGGGCTTCGAGTGCGGTATCGGTATCGGCTACAGCGACATCAAGATCGAGGACGTCATCGAGACGTTCGAGATGCAGGAGAAGCCGCGCGTCTGACGCTCCGTCCCGCCGCCCCCGCCACGCGCGGGGGCGGCGGCCGGGCGTCCCTGACGTGGTGACAACCCATGTTCATCGGTGCTCTTACTCTTGACATCCTGCTCGGCGACGTCCGTTCGCTGAAGCAGAAGCGCTCGGTGGTCCGGCCGATCGTCGCCGAGATCCAGCGGAAGTACCCCGCCGTCGCCGTCGCCGAGGCGGGCCACCTCGACCTGCACCGGCGTGCCGAGATCGGCGTCGCCGTGATATCGGCGTCCGCGGCCAACTGCGACGAGGTGCTGGACGCCTGCGAACGCCTGGTCGCCTACCACCCCGAGATCGAGTTGCTGTCCGCGCGGCGGCGGCTCTTCAACGACCACGAGGAATAGACGCCGGGGCCCGCGCGTCAGCCGTACAGATACGAGGGAGCGTGAGCATGGACGCAGCGCGTGCCAGGAAGCTGGCCGATCGCATCCAGCAGGTGGTCGCGGAGATGCTGGAGCGGCGGATCAAGGATCCGCGGCTGGGCTTCGTGACGGTGACAGACGCGAGGGTCACCGCCGACCTGAGCGACGCGACCGTCTACTACACGGTTTTCGGCTCGGAGGCGGAGCGGGCCGACACGGCCGCCGCCCTGGAGAGCGCGAAGGGCATCATCCGGTCGGAGGTCGGGCGGCAGACCGGCCTGCGGCACACCCCCGGCCTCACGTTCGTGCACGACCCGCTCCCCGACAGCGCCCGCCACATGAACGACCTGTTCGCGCTGGCCAAGGCGAAGGACGCGGAGATCGCCCGTCAGGCGGAGGGCGCGGAGTTCGCCGGGGACGCCGACCCCTACCGCTTCGAGGAGGACCTCGACGCCGAGGCGGCCGAGGAGGAGGGCGAGGACGAGCCCACCGGCCGGGCGGGGCGCCCCGCCCGGTGACAACGAACGAAAGCGCCGCCGGCGAGGCGGACTGGCGGCGCGCGACCGAACTGATCCGCGGGGCCGACACGCTGGCGCTCGCCTGCCACGTGTCCCCGGACGGGGACGCCCTCGGCTCGATGCTGGGTCTCGGGCTGGCGCTCGCGTCCGCGGGGGCGCAGACGGGCAAGAAGGTCGTCGCGTCCTTCGGCGACCGCGTGTTCGCCGTGCCCCGGCTGCTGCGGTTCCTGCCCGGGCAGCACCTGCTGGTGGAACCCTCGGCCTACCCCGCCGAGCCCGACCTGATGATCACCTTCGACGCCTCCACGATGGAGCGGCTGGGCCTGCTCGCGCCCCACGCGGGCAAGGCCGGCGAACTTCTGGTGATCGACCATCACGTGTCGAACACCCGCTTCGGGACGGTCCACCTCGTGGATCCCGGGGCGGCCTCGACCACGATGGTCGTCGAGGAGCTCATCAACCGGCTCGGCCTCCCGATCGACCGGGAGGTCGCCACCTGCCTCTACACGGGGCTGGTGACCGACACCGGCTCCTTCCGGCACTCCATCACCACCCCGGCCGCGCACGCCATGGCCGGCCGGTTGCTGGCCACGGGGCTGCGCCCCGAGGAGATCGCCAGGGACCTGTGGGACCGCTCGCCGTTCGCGTACCTGCGGGTGCTCGGCACGGCGCTCGGGCGGGCCACCCTGGAGCCGGACGCCGCAGGCGGCCTGGGGCTGGTGTGGACCTACGTGAGCCGCGCCGACCGCGCCGCGGAGGGCCTGCCGTACGACGAGGTGGAGGGCATGATCGACGTCGTGCGCCGGGTCGACGAGGCGGAGGTCGCGGTCGTGCTCAAGGAGGACGACGAGGGCGGCTGGAACGTCTCGACCCGGTCGAAGGGCGCGGTGGACGTGGCCCGGGCCTGCGCCGCGCTCGGCGGCGGCGGTCACCCGCGTGCCGCCGGGTTCTCCTCGGTGCTGTCCGCGGCGGACACGATGGCCGCCCTGCGTCCCCTCCTCGCTCCGGAAGGGAGCCGGTCGTGAGCACGGCCAAAGCCAGAAGGACCCCGCCGCCGAGCGGTCTGATCATCGTGGACAAGCCCGCGGACTGGACGTCGCACGACGTCGTCGGCAAGATGCGCGGCGTCGCGGGGACCCGCAAGGTCGGCCACGCGGGCACGCTCGACCCGATGGCCACCGGAGTGCTGGTGATCGGAGTGGAGAAGGCGACCCGCCTCCTCGGGCACCTCGCGCTGACCGAGAAGGTCTACGAGGCGACTATCCGCCTCGGCGTGACGACGAACACCGACGACGCCGAGGGAGAGGTGGTCGCCACCGCCCTCGCCGGGCACATCACAGACGAGCAGGTGCGCAAGGGCGTCGCCGCGCTCACCGGCGAGATCATGCAGGTGCCGCCGCAGGTGAGCGCCATCAAGGTCGACGGGCAGCGGGCCTACAAACGGGCCCGCGCCGGCGAGGAGGTGGCGCTGGCCGCCCGGCCGGTCACGATCCACGCGTTCGAGGTCGGGGAGATCCGGCGGACCCCCGAGACGGTGGACCTGGACGCCGTGATCACCTGTTCCAGCGGCACCTACATACGGGCGCTGGCCCGCGACCTCGGCGCGTCGCTCGGCGTCGGCGGCCATCTCACCCGGCTGCGCCGCACCCGGGTCGGGCCGTACGGCATCGAGGCGGCGCGCACGATCGAGGACCTCGCCCGGGAGTGCGTGATCATGCCCATGGCCGACGCGGTGGCGGCGGCCTTCCCCCGCAGGGACGTGGGCGAGGACGAGGCGCGGCTGGTCGCGCACGGCGGGAGGCTGCGCGCGGCGGGCCTCGGGCCGGGCCCGATCGGCGTCTTCGGGCCCGACGGCGCGCTGCTCGCGCTCGCCGAGGAGCGCGGCGGGACGGCCAGGCCTCTGGTGGTCTTCGCCTCCTGACGCCGGGGGCTGGTTCCCCGGCACCCCGTGGGGCATGGCAGTCTTGTCTACTGCGCGCTTCCCGGGCGAGGCAGCTCAGCCGCCTTGCCGAAGGCAAGGCAATTGGACACAGAAGCGAGGTCGAGGTGCAGAGCTGGCACGGGCTGGACGAGGTCCCGCAGGACTGGGGCAGGTCCGTCGTCACGATCGGCGTGTTCGACGGTGTGCATCTCGGTCACCAGCGGATGGTGGCCCGCGCGGTGGACATGGCCCGCGATCTGGAGCTGCCCGCCGTGGCGGTCACCTTCGACCCGCACCCCGACGAGGTGGTACGGCCCGGTAGTCACCCGCCGCGGCTCACCACGACCGACCGGCGGGCCGAGTTGCTCTTCGCGCTGGGCGTGGACGCGGTGTGCGTGCTGCCGTTCACGCTGGAGTTCTCCCGGATGTCGCCGGACGAGTTCGTCCAGACGGCTCTAGTCGACCGGCTGCACGCGGCGGGGGTCGTGGTGGGGGAGAACTTCCGCTTCGGCCACAAGGCGTCGGGCGACCTGGAGACCCTGCGGACGCTGGGGGAGAAGTACGACTTCCAGGCCGAGGGTGTGCCCCTGGTCAGCGACGGCGACGCCATCTCCTCCACGGTGATCCGGGAGCGGCTGGCCGTGGGTGACGTCACGGGCGCGGCCGTCCTGCTCGGCCGTCCCCACCGGGTGGAGGGCGTGGTGGTCCGCGGCCACCAGCGCGGCCGGGCGCTCGGCTTTCCCACCGCCAACGTCGAGTCGCCGCAGCACACCGCCATCCCCGCCGAGGGCGTCTACGCGGGATGGCTGCAGTGCACCCAGAGCCCGTCGCCGTACGAGGGGGAGCGCTGGCCGGCCGCGATCTCGATCGGGACCAACCCCACCTTCGACGGGGTGGAGCGCACGGTCGAGGCGTACGCGCTGGACCGCGACGACCTGGACCTGTACGGCGCGCACGTGGCCGTGGACTTCGGCGAGCGGCTGCGCGACACGCTCAGGTTCGACTCGATCGAGGCGCTGATCGAGCAGATGCACGACGACGTGGCCCGGGCCCGCGAGTTCACCTCCTGAACCTGCCGCTCCCGAACCTTCTGCGTGGCGCGCCGTGACAGGGTGTGTCCGACAAGCTGGTAGGGTTGTATGTCAGCCATGTTCAGGTGGTGTGAGCCACCCGGCTGTCCTGTCACGGCGACTGTAGGCACGCACGGTCGTTCGCGGGATGGGAACCGTTGCGCGTGCCATTTCACCAGAACGGAGAAGCAGTGTCGCTTGACGCCGCTACCACCAAGTCCATCATCGGCGAGTACGGCACCAGCGAGGGTGACACCGGGTCGCCGGAGGTCCAGATCGCGCTTCTGAGCAAGCGGATCAGCGACCTCACCGAGCACCTGAAGACCCACAAGCACGACCACCACAGCCGTCGTGGTCTGCTCCTGCTGGTGGGTCGCCGGCGCCGGCTGCTGAAGTACCTGCAGGCCAAGGACATCACCCGCTACCGCTCCCTCATTGAGCGGCTGGGCCTTCGCCGATAAGGTGAGGAAGGAGCGGCGATTCTTCGCCGCTCCTTTTCCATAACCGGCCACAATGGTCGGAGCGAAACAACTGAATAGCCGAGACAACTGAATAGCCGAGACACAGTGCCCCGCGTCCGCAAGCAAGCCGCAGCGCGATCCCGCGGCGTGAGAGGGCCGGTCCTCGGTAGTGGCCCCCGGTCGGCACGGCGACAGCCGTGCGGACGGACCGGGCGCTTCGATCGAAGACCGGCACTGCACCTGAACGGGGAGCCCGGCGACAGAGGACGCGGGAGACCGACCCGAAGAGGAGGTCCCCCGTGGAGGGTGTCCACAGCACAGAGGCCGTTATCGACAACGGTCCCTTCGGCACGCGCACGATCAGGTTCGAGACCGGGCGGCTGGCCCGGCAGGCGGCGGGAAGCGCCGTCGCGTACCTGGACGACGAGACGATGATCCTGTCCGCGACCACCGCGTCCAAGCATCCCAAGGAGAACCTGGACTTCTTTCCGCTCACGGTCGACGTCGAGGAGCGGATGTACGCGGCCGGCCGCATCCCCGGCTCGTTCTTCCGCCGGGAGGGCAGGCCGTCCGAGGACGCGATCCTCACCTGCCGTCTCATCGACCGGCCGCTGCGCCCGTCGTTCGTGAAGGGCCTGCGCAACGAGATCCAGATCGTCGCGACGGTCATGGCCCTGCACCCCGAGCACCTGTACGACGTGATCGCGATCAACGCCGCGAGCATGTCCACGCAGCTCGCCGGGCTGCCGTTCTCCGGCCCGATCGGCGGCGTGCGCGTCGCGCTGATCGACGGCCAGTGGGTGGCGTTCCCGACCCACACCGAGCTGGAGCGCGCCACGTTCGACATGGTCGTCGCCGGGCGCGTCCTGGCCGACGGCGACGTGGCGATCATGATGGTCGAGGCCGAGTCGACCCGCGACACGCTCAAGCTGGTCGCCGAGGGCGCGGTCGCCCCGACCGAGGAGGCCGTGGCCCAGGGCCTGGAGGCCGCCAAGCCGTTCATCAAGGTGCTCTGCGAGGCCCAGTCGAAGCTGGCCGAGGTCGCCGCGAAGCCGACCGCCGAGTATCCGATCTTCCTCGACTACCAGGACGACGCCCTGGAGGCCGTGACCGCCGCCGTCAAGAGCGAGCTCGCCTCGGCGCTGACGATCGCGGGCAAGCAGGAGCGCGAGCTGGAGATCGAGCGCGTCAAGATGCTGGCGGCGGAGAAGTTGCTGCCCGACTTCGAGGGCCGCGAGAAGGAGATCGGCGCCGCGTTCCGGGCGCTCACCAAGAAGCTGATGCGCGAGCGCGTCATCGGCGAGGGCGTCCGCATCGACGGCCGTGGCCCGAAGGACATCCGGCAGCTCAACGCCGAGGTCCACGTGGTGCCGCGGGTGCACGGGTCGGCCCTGTTCGAGCGGGGTGAGACGCAGATCCTCGGCATCACGACGCTGAACATGCTGCGCATGGAGCAGATGATCGACACGCTCAATCCCGAGCGGACCAAGCGCTACATGCACAACTACAACTTCCCGCCGTACTCCACGGGCGAGACGGGCCGCGTCGGCTCGCCGAAGCGCCGCGAGATCGGCCACGGCGCGCTGGCCGAGCGGGCGCTGATCCCCGTGCTGCCGACGCGCGAGGAGTTCCCGTACGCCATCCGCCAGGTGTCGGAGGCGCTCGGGTCGAACGGCTCGACCTCCATGGGGTCGGTCTGCGCCTCCACGATGGCCCTGCTCGACGCGGGCGTCCCTCTCAAGGAGATGGTCGCCGGCATCGCGATGGGCCTCATCGGCGAGGGTGACACCTACGTCACGCTGACCGACATCCTCGGCGCCGAGGACGCCATGGGCGACATGGACTTCAAGGTCGCCGGTACCAAGGACCTGATCACCGCGCTCCAGCTCGACACCAAGCTGGACGGCATCCCGGCCCACGTGCTGGCCGCGGCGCTGAAGCAGGCGAGGGGCGCCCGGCTGGCGATCCTCGACGTGATGCAGGAGGCCATCGACGCCCCGGCGGAGATGAACCCGACCGCGCCGCGCATCATCACGATCAAGGTCCCGGTCGACAAGATCGGCGAGGTCATCGGCCCCAAGGGCAAGATGATCAACCAGATCCAGGACGACACGGGCGCCGAGATCACCATCGAGGACGACGGCACGATCTACATCGGCGCCACCGACGGCCCGTCCGCCGAGGCCGCCCGTACGCTGATCAACGGCATCGCGAACCCGCACATGCCGGAGGTCGGCGAGCGCTACCTGGGCACGGTCGTCAAGATCGCCGCCTTCGGCGCGTTCGTCTCGCTGCTGCCGGGCAAGGACGGCCTGCTGCACGTCTCGCAGATCCGCAAGCTGCACGGCGGCCGCCGGATCGAGAACGTCGAGGACGTCATGAACGTCGGCGAGAAGATCCAGGTGGAGATCGCCGAGATCGACTCGCGTGGCAAGCTCTCGCTGGTCCCGGTCGAGGTGGTCGAGAAGGAGGCCGCCGAGAAGGCCGCCGAGGGCGAGAACGGCGAGGCCGCGCCCGCTCCGGCGGAGGCCGCCGCCGCGCCGGCTGAGGAGGAGGCGCCGCGAACGCCGCGTCGCAGCCGCAGCCGCACCCGTGGCGGACGGGACGAGCGCAACTCGTGACGACCGAGACACTGTTCCCGGGCAAGGACGGCGCGGGGGTCATCCGCCGCACCGTCCTCCCCGGCGGCCTTCGGGTCGTGACCGAGACGATGCCGACCGTGCGCAGCGTGGCGGTCGGCCTGTGGGTGGGCATCGGGTCGCGCGACGAGGCCCCCGAGCACATGGGGGCCACCCACTTCCTGGAGCACCTGCTCTTCAAGGGCACGCCCACGCGCGACGCGATGGAGATCTCGGCGTCCATCGAGGGCATCGGCGGTGAGATCAACGCGTTCACCGCCAAGGAGTACACCTGCTACTACGCCCGGGTGCTCGACGAGGACCTGCCGCTGGCGATCGACGTGCTCGCCGACGTGGTGACCTCCTCGCTGATCACCGAGGAGGACGTGGAGTCGGAGCGCGGCGTGATCCTGGAGGAGATCGCCATGCACGACGACGACCCCTCCGACGTGGTACACGAGCAGTTCTCCGCCGAGCTGTACGGCGACACGCCGATCGGCCGCCCGATCCTCGGCAACGAGGAGTCGATCAACGCGCTCACTCGTGACCGCATCCGCGAGTACTACCAGCGGTTCTACGTCCCGCCCCGCACGGTCGTGTCGGTGGCGGGCAACATCGACCACGAGCGGGTGGTCGCGCTGGTCGCGGCGGCGTACGAGCGGGCGGGCGCGCTGGGCGGCTCCGCCGCGCCCGCGCCCCCGCGCATCGGCGGCCCCGGCGTGGACGTCAGGACCGGCGTCCGGGTGCTCGACCGGCCCACCGAGCAGGCCAACCTGGTCCTCGGCATGACCGCGTTCGACCGCAACGACGACCGGCGCTTCGCCCTCGGCGTCCTGAACGCCGCGCTCGGCGGCGGCATGTCGTCGCGCCTGTTCCAGGAGATCCGGGAGAAGCGCGGCCTGGCCTACAGCGCCTACAGCTACACCTCGCAGTATGCCGACACCGGCCAGTTCGGCATCTACGTGGGCTGCCTGCCCTCGAAGGTGGACGACGTGCTGAAGATCTGCCGTGACGAGGTGGCCAGGGTCGTGGCCGAGGGGATCACCGCCGAGGAGATCGCCCGCGGCAAGGGCCAGATGCGCGGCGGGCTGGTGCTCGGCCTGGAGGACACCGGCTCGCGCATGTCCAGGATCGGCAAGAGCGAGCTCGTGTACGAGCGGCTCATGACGGTCGACGAGGTGCTCGGGCGGATCGAGGCGGTCACCCCCGAGGAGATCGCCGCGGTGGCCGAGGACATCCTCAACCGGCCGCTGACGCTCGCGGTGATCGGTCCCTACACCGACAAGGACTTCGGCTCCGCCATCGTCTGACCGTGCCGTTGGAGGCCGCGCCGGTGCTCTTCCGCGCCGGCGCGGCCTCGTCGTTCATCCCCTACGGCTCTCGCCCGAGGCGGCGCCTCCCGCCGCCCGGGACTCGGGCGCGTCGGCCCGCTCCTCGCCGTCCCGCCTCCCACCGTCACGTATAGCCTTGGGCGCGTGATTAAGGTCGGTGTTCTGGGCGCCCGCGGGCGCGTGGGTGTGGAAGTGTGCAAGGCCGTCACAGCGGCCGATGACCTGGAGCTCGTGGCGGAGGTCGACCAGGGCGACCCGCTCGACGCGCTGACCGGCGCCGAGGTGGTGGTGGACTTCACCCACCCCGACGTCGTCATGGGCAACCTCGAGTGGTGTGTCTCCCACGGCATCCACACGGTCGTGGGCACGACCGGTTTCGACGCCGGACGGCTGGAGACCGTGCGGGGCTGGCTGGCCGCCAACCCCGGCACGAACTCGCTCATCGCCCCCAACTTCGGCATCGCGGCCGTGCTGATGATGCACTTCGCCGCGCAGGCGGCCAAGCACTTCGAGTCGGTCGAGATCGTCGAACTCCACCACCCGCACAAGGCCGACGCCCCCTCAGGCACCGCCCGCCGTACGGCGGAACTGGTGGCGCGGGCGCGGCGCGAGGCGGGTCTCGGCCCCTCTCCCGACGCGACCACCACCGCGCTCGACGGCGCCAGGGGCGCGGACGTGGACGGCGTCCACGTGCACGCCGTACGGCTCGCCGGGCTGATCGCCCACCAGGAGGTCATCCTGGGCGGTGAGGGGGAGACCCTCACGATCCGGCACGACACGATGAACCGGGCGTCGTTCACGCCGGGCGTCCTGCTGGGCGTACGCCGCGTGCAGGGGCTCGACGGCCTCACCGTGGGCCTGGAGCGCCTTCTCGACCTGCAGTAGTCGCGCCCCGCCGCCCGGCCTGTCGTCGCGCCGGTGTGACTGCCGTGTCAGGCGGAACACGCGGTGCCGGACAGGCGCGGGCGGCCCCTTGCCCCCCGGGCGGCCGGCTCAGGACCTGCTCAGGGTGATGAACGGGCCGCCGCCCTCGGGTGGGTAGTAGCGGTCCACCTCTGTGAAGCCGTGGGACTCGGCGAAGCGCAGGCCGTCGGTGTTGGACGCCAGCACCACGGTCTCGAACACGCTCGCGCCCAGTGCGCGCGCGTGAGCCAGAGACCGCGCGTACATCTCCTCGCCGTACCCCCGCCGGCGGTGAGCGGGAAGCACGCGCACGATCACGGTCGCGACGGGCGAGCCGTCCCTGGGCGGACGCACAGTCGAGCAGCCGATCAGCTCACCGTCGGCGTAGGCCACCTCCAGATGGTTGCGCCCGGCGCGCTCACGTACCTCGTCCAGGGCCAGCGGGTCATCGGGGATGATCACATTGTGGGCGCGCCGCCAGTCCTCGATGGTGGCGTCGGTCACCGGTGCGATCCGCAGGCGTGGCATGGGAGACATGCAAACGGTACCGGCGTCGTGCGGCAAACGATTTTCGCACCGCGGGGCCGGCGGTGATGTGATCTCCGTATCGGACCGCGCGGGGAGCTCGCCACCGGTGAGCCGGCGGTGAGGGAGCGGTGAGCGGTCGTCGCCAGTGTTTACTCGACGCCGGATCCACCGGGGACCGGCCGCAGAGAGGGAACACGACGATGGGCGAGCTGAGCGGCAAGACGGCGCTGGTGACGGGCGGATCGCGGGGGATCGGGCGTGCGGTCGCGTCGCGGCTGGCCGATGAGGGGGCTCTGGTCTGCATCCACTACGGCGGTGACGAGGACGCGGCCAAGGAGACCGTGGCGCGGATCCGGGACGCGGGCGGCCGGGCGTTCGCCGTGCGGGCCCGGTTCGGCGAGGACGGCGCGGTGGACAGGCTGTTCGAGGGGCTGACCGCCGGGCTGACGGACCACGGCGCGCACGGCCTGGACATCCTGGTCAACAACGCGGGCATCGCTTCCACCAGCCCTATCGCGCAGGTCACCGAGGAAGAGCTCGGCAGGCTCCTGGCGATCAATGTGAGCACGCCGTTCTTTGTGGTTCAGCGGGCGCTGCCGCTGCTGAACGACGGCGGCCGGATCATCAACATGGGCTCGACGGCCAGCAGGTTCGCGGTCACCACACAGATCGGTTACACCATCAGCAAGGCGGCGCTGGAGTCGATGGCCCCCTCGCTGGCCAACGAGCTCGGCAGGCGCGGCATCACCGTGAACACGGTCGCGCCCGGCGCGGTCCGGACCGACATGACCGCCGGCTACACCTCGATTCCCGAGGTGGTGGCGGGGCTGGAGGCGATGGTCGCGCTGGGGCGGCTCGGCGAGCCGGAGGACGTCGCGGACGTGGTCGGGTTCCTGGCGGGTCCACGCGGCCGGTGGGTGACCGGGCAGACCGTCGACGTGTCGGGCGGGACCTACCTGGGACCCATCGTGCCCGCGTGAGCTCTGCTGTGATCGTTTCTGCGATCCCCGTTGGACCGCCGGGGGGATAATCGCGGGCATGCGGTTCGGAATCCTCGGCGATACCCGGGTGTGGCGCGACGACGGAACCGAGGTCCCCCTGGGCGGACCGGCGCGGCGCGCGCTGCTGGCGCTGCTGCTGATCCGCCCCGGTCGGGTCGTGCCGTCCGACCGGCTGATCGAGGAGATCGATCCCGGCGGCCTGCTGTCGGCGCACGCGCTGCAGTCGCAGGTGTCCCGGCTGCGCACCGCGCTGGGGCCGGCGGCCGCGATCGAGCGGAGCGGCGCGGGATACCGCATCGTGGTCACGGACGACGACGTGGACGCCTGCCGGTTCGAGCGGCTGGCCGGGGAGGGCCGGACGGCGTTGCGCGACGGCGAGGCGGAACGAGCGGTGACGCTGCTGCGCGAGGCGCTGGACCTGTGGCGCGGACCCGCGCTGGCCGAGCTCACCGAGAGCGAGACGGCACAGGCCGCCGCGACGCGGCTGGAGGAGCTGCGGCTGGCGGCCCTGGAAGACCGGATCGAGGGCGAGCTGCGGCTCGGCGAGCATCGTGCCGCCGTCGCGGAGCTGCGCGAGCTGGTCGGCCGCCACCCGCTCAGGGAACGGCTGGCCGGGTTGCTGATGCGCGCGCTGGCCGCCGAGGGCCGGCAGGCCGAGGCGCTGGTCGTGTTCGAGGAGACCAGGCGCCACCTGGCGGAGGAGCTGGGCGCCGACCCTTCGGCCGAGCTGGTCGCGCTGCACCGGGAGCTGCTGAGCGTCGATCCTTCGCCGTCGCCGGCCGCGCCGCCCGCCCAGCTGACCTCCTTCGTCGGCCGCGACGAGGAGGTGGCCGAGGTCGCCGGCCTGCTTCGGGTGGCCCGGCTGGTCACGTTGCTCGGCCCCGGCGGCGTCGGCAAGACCCGGCTGTCGGTCGAGGTGGCCGGGGCGGAGGCCGACGAGGTGTGCTTCGTGGAGCTGGCCGCGCTGGGCGGCGGAGCGGGGCCGGCGCGGGCGGTGCTCGGCGCACTCGGCCTGCGCGAGCGCGGGCTGCAGGTGGGGGACGGCCCGCAGACGCCGCTCGACCGCCTGATCGCGGCGCTGTCCCACCGGGTGCTCCTGCTCGTGCTGGACAACTGCGAGCACGTGGTCGAGGAAGCGGCCGCGCTGGCGGCACGGCTGCTGGCGGCCTGTCCGCGGCTGCGGGTCCTGGCCACCAGCCGCGAACCGCTGGGTGTCATCGGCGAACACCTCCACCAGGTGCGTCCGCTCGACGGCGACGCCGCGGTGCGGCTGTTCACCGATCGGGCCCGCGCCGTGCGGCGCGGTTTCGCCGCCGACCCTCAGCGCGTACGGCGGATCTGCGCGGCCCTGGACGACCTGCCGCTGGCCGTCGAACTCGCCGCGGCCCGGCTGCGCGCGCTGGACCTCGACGAACTCGAGGGACGGCTGAACGACCGGCTCACGATCACGGCCCGGGGCAGCCGTCCGGCCGACGGCCGGCACCGGACGCTGCGTTCGGTGGTGGCGTGGAGCTGGGACATGCTCACAGAGCCCGAGCAACGAGCCGCACGGCGGTTCACCGTCTTCGCCGCGGGCGCGACGGCGGAGTCGGCGCGGCAGGTGTGCGGCACGGACGCCGAGACGCTGGAATCGCTGGTCGACAAGTCGCTCCTGGAGGTCTCCCGCGGCCGTTACCGGATGCTGGAGACGATCCGCGCCTACGGCGCCGAACGGCTCGGCGAAGCGGGCGACCGCGAACTCGCGCTGCGCGCCCACGCCCGGCACGTCCTGGAGCTGATGCGGGCCGCCGATCCCCATCTGCGGCGAGCCGGGCAACTGGAATGGCTGCCGATCCTCGTCGCGGAGCACGAGAACCTGCTGGCGGCGGTGCGCTGGGCGGTCGAGGCTCCGGACGTCGCGACGGCCCTGGAACTGCTCGCCTCGGCCTCGACCTACCTGTGGATCCGTGGCGTGTCCGCCGCGGTCGCGCCGTACGCGATCGGGCTGCTCGGCACGCTCGGTGACACGCCCCCGGACGGCCTCGGCGAGGAGTACGCGACGTGCGTGCTGCTGGCCGCGTCCGACCGCGAGACCTGGCGACGCCACCGCGTGACGGCGGAGAAGGCACTGGCCGCCGCCTGGCCAGGCGGCCGGGCGGGCCGCTACCCGGCGGCCCTGCTGCTGTGGATGCTCCGGAACGCCGGCGAAAGCGACGCGCAGGGCGCGTTCACGCTCCTGACGGCCCAGCACGACAGCCCCGAGCCGTGGGCGCGAGCGGTCGCCCGATACGTGTCGGGCTTCGGCGCCCTGGGGGAGAGGGACGTCGCGGCGGCGGTGCGGGACTTCGGCACGGCCGCCGAGGAGTTCCGCGTCCTCGGCGACCGATGGGGCACGGCACTGGCTCTGGACATGCTGGCCGGGCTGGCGGGCGGGCGCGGCGACCACGCGCGGGCGATCGCGCTGACCGACGAGGCCCTCACCCTGACCGGCCGGCTCGGCGCCCAGGAGGACGCCGCCGACCTGCTGGTCAACCGGGCCGACTACCTCGCCGGCGACGACGCGGAGGCGGCCCGCGCCGACTATGCGAAAGCCGCCGATCTGGCCCGCCGCGCCGGCAGCACCACCTGCCTGGGAGCGGCCCTGCGCGGGCTCGGTGACATCGCCCTGCGGAAGGGCGACCTGGACGAGGCGGAACGGCTGTACGCCGAGGCGGCGGAACGGCTCGACCCACACTGGATCAGAAGCCTCGGCAACCGGGTGCGCACGCTCGCCGGGCTGGGCCGCGTCGCCGAAGCGCGCGGCGACAACGCCACGGCCCGGGCGCGCTACCGGGAGGCGGCCGAGGCCGCGGCGGCAGGCGGCTCGACCCCCGACGCGCTGCGCCTGCTGGGGCTTCCCGAGGCACTCGTGGAGGCGGTGAGCCGGTGGTGAGCCTCCGGTGAGCCCTCATCGGCAGGCTCTCCGTCATGGACAACGCAACGAGCAACGCCACGAACAACGCCATGGACAACGGCACGCGCAACCGGACCGTGCTGATCTCCGGTGCCTCCGTCGCCGGCCCCGTCCTCGCCTACTGGCTGCACCGCCACGGCTTCACCCCCACCATCGTGGAGCGCGCCCCCGCGCTGCGCGACGGCGGCTACGCCGTCGACTTCCGGGGTGAGGCGCACCTGTCGATCCTGCGCCGGATGGGCATCCTGGGCGATATCGAACGCGCCCGCACCGGCATGGGCTCCATGTCGTACGTCAACAGCGCCGGCAAGCCGCTGGCCAGGATGCCCGCCGACCTGTTCGCCGGAGACGTCGAGATCCTCCGCGGCGACCTGGCCCGCATCCTCTACGACGCCACCAAGGAGCACACCGAGTATGTCTTCGGCGACTCGATCACCTCGCTCACCGAGGACGTCCACGGGGTGACCGTCACCTTCGAACGTGGCGCGCCGCGCCGGTTCGACCTGGTCGTCGGCGCCGACGGCCTGCATTCCGTCACCCGCCGCCTGGCCTTCGGACCCGAGGAGGACTACGTCAGGCACCTGGGCCTCTACTGTGCGATCTTCACCACCGCCAACCATCTCGGCCTCGACCACACCGGCCACGCCTACCGCACCGCCAACAGGCTGGTGGCGATGTACAGCGCGCGTCACAACACCGAGGCCAAGGCGGTCTTCTACTTCGGCTCGCCGATCCTCGACCTGGACCGCCGCGACGTGGCCCGGCAGCAGGCCGTCCTCGCCGAGCACTTCGCCGGCAACGGCTGGCAGAGCGATCGGCTGCTGCGGGAGATGCGCGTCGCGCCGGACTTCTACTTCGACTCGGTCGGCCAGGTCCGCATGGACTCCTGGACCCGGGGCCGGGTGGCCCTGGTCGGCGACGCCGCCTACTGCCCGTCCTCCCTGTCCGGCATGGGCACCGGCCTCGCCCTGGTCGGCGCGTACGTCCTGGCGGGCGAACTGGCCGCGGCGCGCGGCGACCACCGCGTCGCGTTCGCCGCCTACGAGCGGGAGATGCGCGAGTACGCGGAGGGCTGCCAGAAGATGGGCGACGGCGTGGCCAAGCTCATGGTCCCCGGCAGCCGTTTCCTGGCCTCGGTCCTCAACCGCTACTACAAGGTCATGCCCTACCTGCCGGGAAAGAACATGGCCACCAAGATCGCCAGGAAGACCGCCGAGAACATCACCCTCCGCGACTACGCCACAGTCAGCGCGGCTCGACGGTGACGTCCGCCTCGGCGAACATGCCGAGCAGATAGTTCAGGGCGGCAGCCGACGAGGGTCACCGGCTGCTCCACCGGGTATGGGCGGTCGTGGAAGGCCCCGATCGTGCCGCGGCAGATGCCCAGCGGTTCGGCTTTCCGGCCGTGGAGAAGGAAGCCCTGCGCGCCCGGCGGGCGCGCGGGCGGCCAGTGCATCTCCGGCAGGATCCGCAGGCGCCTCCGCAACTCGACGTCCACGAGGCCGTGCCCCTCGGAAGAGGGACGGTGGCCGAGCACCTCCACGTCGGATTCCCCGATCCGGGCGCCGGTTAGAACAGGGCCAGGCCGAGGGTGAAAAGGGCGCCGAAGACGAGTTGCAGGCGGCCGGTCTGCTGGAGCGTCGCGATGAGCGCGGGACCGGTGGCCCCCGAGCGGACCGTCCTGACGGGGGCCACCACGAGGGGGATCGCCAGCACGGTCAGCGCGGCGAAGGGCCGCACCGGCACCAGGGCGAGCGCGAACACGAAGGGCAGCACCAGGGTCGCCGAGTAGGCCAGGCGTGTCCGGCTGTCACCCAGCACCACGGCCAGCGTGCGCTTGCCGGAGGGGCCGTCGGTCACGATGTCGCGCAGGTTGTTGACCATGAGGAGCGCGCAGGCGAGCAGCCCCACGGGCACGGCCGCGGCCAGCGAGAGCCAGGTCAGCCGCTCCACCTGGACGTACGTCGTCCCGGCGACGGCCACGATGCCGAAGAACACGAAGACCGAGATCTCCCCGAGCGCGCGGTAGCCGTACGGGCGGGAGCCTCCGGTGTAGAACCAGGCCGCCAGGATGGAGGCGAGGCCGACGAGCAGCAGCCACCACGCGCGGGTGGCGACCACCAGGACGAGCCCGGCGACCGCGGCGGCGAGGAAGCAGCCGAGGGCGGCGGCGAGCACCTGCTTCGGGGCCGCGACGCCCGAGCCGACGAGCCGCAGGGGCCCCACGCGGTCCTTGTCGGTGCCCTTCACGCCGTCGCTGTAGTCGTTGGCGTAGTTGACCCCGACCTGCAGCGCCAGCGCGACGAACAGTGCGAGCAGGGCTCGCCACCATACGGCGCCGTCCTCCGCGACGGCGGCTCCGGTGCCGACGGCGACCGGGACGACGGCGGCGGGCAGCGTACGGGGGCGTGCGCCCGCTAACCATTGAGCTGGGGTGGCCACGTGACTCCCTTTTCCTACCTGTGCGTAGCCGGTGAAGGCGTACCTAGTTTGGCCAATCCCCCGTCATGTCGTGACAGCGGGGTTGGCGGAGGCGACGCCGCCGGGGGCGGAAGCCGTACGAACGGGCGGAAAGGGAGGTCACTCAGCTGATGTCGGTGGTGAGGCGGATCATCCTGATCGGGCGGCCCATGTCGAGGACGCGCTCGGCCTCGTCCTCGCCCCAGCCGGCCGACTCGAGGAAGCCGATCATCGGGTGGTTGTCGGCGAAGACCCAGGTGACGACCGTGTTGTAGCCGTCCTCGCGCAGGTGGTCGACGGTGGCGTTGAGCAGCCTGCTGCCGTGTCCGCGCCTGATGTGGTTGGGATCGACGAGCAACGTCATCAACTCGGCCGTCGTGGCCGGGTGGAGGTCGGGGTCCTCGGCGGGTCCGTGCGACGCCAGCCCCACGACCCGGTCGGAGGCACGCTGCGCCGCGGTCGCCAGGATGCCGCCGGGGCCGAGCGCGGTGAACGCGTCGGTGTCGGGCACCACCCGCTCGACGGCGACGAGCAGACGGTGACGGGGCGTGGGCGGCGAGAGGATCGCCTCCTCCCACTGGCGGCGCCACATCTTCTCCGCCGCCGGCCCCGTCATCTGCTCCAACGGGATCGGTGGCAGGAAGTCGCGATAAACCGCCTTCCACGCCCGGATCTGGGTGCTGGTCACCGCGTCGACGTCCTCGAGGCGGGCAGCTCTAACACCCATTCGGCGGGCTCCTTTCTTAGCCTGTAACACCGTACTGGTCAGGAGGGCCTCGGCGTACCTTCCGCCTGGCGTCGTGCCCGATATGCCCGGGTTTTTGTGCGGTTTCCGCAGACGCGCATGGAGCACCAGGAGCGAGACCGGTTTTTCGAGGAGTCGATGAACGCCCATTGACAGGTGCTCTCGGCGCAGACCTTCAGCCGTGGCCAGGTGCCGTCGGCGTGGGCGGCCGGGATCAGCGCCGCGAGCCGCGTGAGCCCGCCCGCCACTCCGGACCTCACGGGCTCGAGCGCCGGCGTCCCCGCCGAGAGCGTCACGCGAACCGGCAGTGCCGCCAGCGCCGCGTCCAGCCCCTCCGGAACCTCGTACGGACCCCCGTCGTGGTTGCCGCGCAACGCGGCCCGCAGTCCTTCGCGCAGCTGGGTCGCCACCGCGAGGTCCTCGTCGGCGGCGCGGTCGTCGTCGCCGATCAGCTCGCGTTCGCGCAGCCAGACGGACAGCTCGGCCGGCGAGGCCAGCTCGTCGGCGTCTCCCTCGACGTCGTAGGTGTTAACGAAGTCGCGGAGCAGCTCCGCCGGGCCCGTCATGATCGATCACCCCTCGTGACCACTGTACGACAGTCGGAGGTCGTGAAATACCAACACCACCGCAAGCGTTTCACTGGTGTCGGCTATTCCGAGGAGGATGTCATGCGTGTCAGCTACCTGGCCTATCTGGCATTGCGAAACAAGGAGCGCCGCGAGCGCCTGTCGGAGGAGCGGCGGCGGGAGGACGCGCCGATGACCCGGGGATCTAGAGCCCGAGCCGCCGAACCGCGGTCCGCCAGTTCTTGGCGATAGCCTGCTGTGCCTTGGCGAGCGGCACCTCGCCGTGGCACACGGCCCTCCACAGGGTGAGCTCGACCGCGTCCTTGTCGGCCGGCGTCTTGCCCTTGCCCGCCAGAACCGGCTGAGGCCACAGGTTCTTCGCGCTCTTGGGCGACCCGCCGAGGGACAGCGGGATGAGGTGGTCCTCCTTGTAGTGCGAGGGCTTCCTGTCCCCGTAGCCGTACTGGGCGATCTGCGTGACGCGCAGCGCGTTGGCGTAGCTCGCCGGAGGCGCGACCCTCCTGCTGTAGCCGGGGGTGCAGATCGTGGACTTGATCGTCTCCTGGGTGACGGCGGGGTTACGCGTCCCCGGCTGGCACTTCGGGTCCGGCAGCGGCAGGTACTTCTGGGAGCACTTCGCCCCCGCCGGCTTCGCGGTCGGCGTGGGCTTAGGGGTCGGCTTGGCCGTCGGCTTCGGGGTCGGCTTCGGTGTCGCGCCGCCGGAGGAGCCGGCCGGCTTCCAACGCCAGTAGGCGCCGTCCTGCACGCATCGGTAGGAGTCGCCGTCCTGCGAGGTTCCGTTCCTGCCGTGCGCCGCCGCCGGGCAGAAGGCGCCGGGCGTGACGCATTCCCAGTGGTCCCCGACCTGGCGGTAGCAGCCCGCCGAGGCGGAGGAAGTCCCGGTGGGGGCGGCCTCGGCGGCGAACGGGACGACGAGCAGGCCGGCTGACGCGAGCACGGCGCATAACGCGATCAACAGAGAGCGGGCGCGCACGGTGTCTCCTCTGTGAGGGGGTTGAAGGGCGACAGAGAAGAGACGACTCAGGCGGGGCGAAGGTTCACCAGTGGGACTGATGTGACCCAAGGGACAGCGCCGGAGCGAGGCGGCGGATGCCCTCTTCCAGCTCCGGCAGGCCGGTCGCGGCCGTGTGGGTCAGCCGCAGCCGTGGTCCCGGGGGCTCGGCGGGGTAGTAGATGCGCCCCGGGCTCACCAGCACGCCCCGTGCCTGCGCCGCCTCGACCACCTCCGCCTCGTCGGTGCCGGGCGGCAGCCGCACCCAGACGTGCAGGCCACCGGGAGGCGCCAGGTGCACCTCGGCGGCGGGCGCGTGGCGGGCGAGGCCCGCCAGCAGCGTGGCCTGCCGTACGCCGATCTCCTGCCGGACGGCGCCGAGGTGACGCCGCCAGGCGGTGGAGCCCACGAACTCCACCGCCGTCTCCTGCAGGGGCCGGGCGACGAAGAACGACTCCACCACCTGACAGGCCCGCAGCCGGTGCGCGGCCGGGCCCCGCGCCGTCAGGCCCGCCACCCGCAGACTGGGCGAGGTGATCTTGCTCAGCGACAGGATGTGGACCACCGTGCCGTGGGCGTCCATGGTCACCATGGGCGGCGGGACCGGGCCTGTGGCCAGATATCGCGCGTAGTCGTCCTCGATCAC
Organism: Microbispora sp. KK1-11; assembly: GCF_006874435.1. NCBI lineage: Bacteria > Bacillati > Actinomycetota > Actinomycetes > Streptosporangiales > Streptosporangiaceae > Microbispora > Microbispora sp. KK1-11. Next base: position 70,478 of record NZ_VIRJ01000003.1, read on the forward strand.
GAACGCCCCCGCCGCCCGGGCCACGGCGAGCACCTGCTCCCTGCGCTCGCGGGTCAGCGTCGCCCCCGTGGGGTTGTGCAGCGTCGGCTGGCAGTAGAACACCCGCGCCCCCGTCATCGCGAACGCCTCCGCCAGGAGGTCGGGCCGCACGCCGTCCTTGTCGAGCGGCACCGCGCTCGCGCGCAGCCCGGCCGCCTTGGCCGCCGCGAGCGCGCCCGGGTAGGTGGGGGTCTCGACGAGGATCGGCGAGCCGGGGGCCGCCAGCGCGCGGAACGAGAGAGTGAGCGCCGACTGCCCGCCGCTCACCACGAGCACGTCGTTCTGCGTCACCGCGCCTCCGGCCTCCGTGGCGAACCACCGGCGCAGCTCCGGCAGGCCGTTCAGCGGAGGCATGCTCCACGCCTCCGGCCGGCGTACGGCTCGCGCGGCCGCCGCGGCCAGTGCCTTGACCGGGCGCAGGTCGGGGTTGAGATAGCCGCCCGTGAGCGGCACGACGCCGTCGGGGGGCTGGGCCAGCAGGCTCGCCGTCGCCGAGTCGTCCACCACCCGGTCGCCCAGGGCCACGGTCTGCCACGACAGGTCGGGCGCCTCCGCGACCGGCCGCCGGGCCGGGGCCACGAACACGCCCGCGCCGGGACGGGTGACGACCCGGCCCTCCGCCGCGAGCTGCGCGATCGCCCGCGAGACCGTCACCGGGCCCACGCCGTGGCGGCGCATGATCTCCCTGCTGGACGGCAGCCGTTCGCCCGGCCGTGACCGCTCCGTCTCCTCCCGGAGTATCGCGGCGAGACGGACGATACTGCTATCGTCATTCATGAAAGCCGACGATAGCGCTATTGACGTCCTTCCGATAGCGGACGCCCCCGCCGCGAACGCCCCTCGCCGCCTGGCCTGGCGGGGCAGCCTCCTGGCGGGCGCGGGCGTCCTGTCGTTCTCGGGGTCGTTTCCCGCGACCGTGTTCGCGATGCGGGGGTTCGACCCGTACCTCGTCGCGATCGGGCGCGCCGCGCTCGCGGCGCTCGCCGCGGTGATCTGCCTGAAGGCCGCCGGGGCGCCACTCCTGCCGCCCCGCGCCCACCTGCGGTCGTACGCGATGATCGCGCTGGGCGTGGTCCTCGGCTTCCCGCTGTTCAGCGGCCTGGCCCTGGACGGCGGCGCGAGCACGGCCCACTCGGCCGTCGTCATCGGCCTGCTCCCTGCCGCCACCGCCGCGTTCGCCGTGCTGCGGGCGGGGGAGCGGCCGAGACCCCTGTTCTGGGCGGCCTGCGCGGCGGGCGCGCTGTCGATCACCGTGTTCACGCTGACCCGGGGGACCGGCCGCTTCGCCGGGGCCGACGTGCTGCTCGTGCTCGCCCTGCTGTCGGCCGCCGTCGGCTACACCGAGGGCGGGCGCCTCGCGCGGGAGACCCCCGGCTGGCGCGTCATCTCGTACGCCCTGGTGCTCGCGGCCCCGCTCACCGTGCCCGTGACGGCGGTGCTGGCGATCACCACGCCCATGGAGCCGTCGGCCGAGTCGCTGGCCGGGTTCGCGTACGTCGGGCTGGTGTCGATGTTCCTCGGGTTCATCCCGTGGTACGCCGGGCTCGCGATGGGCGGGATCGCCCGTGCCGGGCAGATCCAGCTCGCCCAGCCACTTATCACGCTGGTGTGGGCCTGGCTGCTGCTGCACGAGGAGATCAGTGTCGCGACGATCGCGGCGGCGCTGGCCGTGCTCGTGTGCGTGGCGGTCACACAAGCCAGCCGCGGGCGGCGCGGTGTGGGCACTTGATTGGTGTGACGGCACGGCGCAGGATGAGGCTGACGGTGTTACAAGGTGAGGCGGGTCACACGCACGCGGGATGGTGAGGCGATGTCGGACGTCGTGGTTCCTGAGGGTGGTTTCTGGCCGGCGCCCGAGATCCCGCAGCCCAACATCTACCCGATGGAATGGCGGGTGGAGACCGAGAAGCTCGCGGCGATCTACGAGAAGTCCAAGCGGATGGTCTGGAACCCCGCCGACCTGCCGTGGAACCTGCTCGACCCCGGGGAGTTCACGGCCGAGCAGCGGCTGGGGATCATGTACTGGTTCTCCGTGCTGGCCAACTTCGACGCCTCGGGCCCGGCCGTCTTCGCCCGCGCCACCATCCAGGCGTTCGAGAAGCACGAGGAGGATCCCGTACGCAAGTGCTTCTTCTCGATCACCCGTGACGAGATGAACCACGAGGAGTGCTGCCAGCGCACGATCGCCCGGCTGTGGCCCGGCGGCCCGCTCGACTGGCAGCCCTCCACCGACCTGGAGCGGGCGGCCCACAACAACATCGGCTGGCTCTACCACAACGGCGGGCGCTACTGGAACGGCTACAACGCGGCCGTGGGCAAGTACTCCCTCGCCGTGCTGTTCACGAGCTTCATGATGGGGGAGATGGCGGCCTCGACCCTGTTCAGGGGGATGGCCTCCGGCACCGAGCACCCCCTGTTCTCGGACATGTTCCACAAGATCGGCCGGGACGAGTCGCGGCACCTCCAGATCTGCATGACGATCCTGGAGAACGAGTGGCCCGGGCTCACCGACGACGTACGCGGCCTGATCACCCGGCAGCTGCGCGCCGGGTTCGTGTTCCTGTCGATGATCCTGTGGGAGCCGCCCGAGGGCTTCTGGGAGCTCCCGCCGTACTTCCTGCACAACCACCGCGTGCTGATGGACCACGCGCGGGAGGGCGGCCTCGGCGTGCTGTCGTACGAGGAGCAGGCCGACAACTGGCGGCTGGCGATGGCCCGCGTACGCGCGATCGTCGAGCGGTGGGGGATCGAGTTCCCCGCGATTCCGGAACTCGACATCGACGGTGTGGACGTCGACGTCATCGACCCGGAGGACATCATCCCGGTGTTCTGAAGCCTGATGTCGCGGCGCGCAGGGCCGCGATCAGGGCGACGACGGCGGGGTGACCGCCGGCGCCCCGGCGGAAGGCGACGCGGGTGCGGCGGCGCATCGACAGCGCGGTCAGCGTGACGCCTTCGGGCGGGTCGGCGGCTCCCAGCTCCGGCACGAGCGCCACGCCCTGCCCGACGGCGACCATGGCCAGGACCGTGGCGAAGTCGTCGATGTGGTGGCGTACGCGAGGGGAGAAACCGGCCGCCTGGCAGGCGCGCACGGTCATCGCGTGGCAGAGCGTGCCGGGAGTGGAGGCGATCCACGGCGCGTCCCGGCAGGTGAGGAGCGTGGCCGCGTCCCCCTCTCCGCCGGCGGGGCGGATGGTGGCCAGGTACATGGGTTCGTCGAGGAGGGAGACGCCGTCCAGGGCGAGGTCGGGCTCGGCCGGGACGAAGTCGTACTCGTGGACCAGGGCCACGTCGAGCTCCCCGGCGCGCAGGCGCGGCGCGACCTCGGCCGGGTCGACCTCGTCCACCATCGGATCCAGGCCCGGGTGGCTGCGGGCGAGCGCCGCCAGGGCCGAGGGGAGGATGGCGCGGGTCGCCGTGGGAAAGGCGCCGATCCGCACGGTCCCGGCCAGGTTGGTTCCGGACAGGTCGGTCCTGGCCGCGGCGAGTTCCGCCGCCGCCTGCTCCAGCCGTTCGAGCACGGCCTCCGCGTGCCGCACCAGCGCCACTCCGGCGGGGGTGAGCACGACCCGGCGTCCGGTGCGCTCGAGCAGGGCGACCCCCGCTTCGCGTTCCAGCGCGGCGAGCTGCTGGGAGACGGCCGAGGGGGTGAACGTCAGCGCCTCGGCCACCGCCGCGATCGTGCCCCGGTAGGCGAGTTCACGGAGCAGGCGGAGCCTGCGGACGTCAAGCATCGGCGCAAGAGGGTCTGCGGACATCCAGCATCAGTTCAGCTTAACGGTTTCGACAGAAAGGCGAACTGGACCTACACGGTTGCTCGTAGGAAGGATCGCGGTATGACTCTTTCCGGCATCCATGTCCCGCTGATCACCCCGTTCGCCGAGGACGGCGAGATCGCGTTCGAAGCGCTCGAAGCGCTGGCGTACGGCGTGCTCGACGAGGGCGCGTCCGGGCTCGTCGCGCTCGGCACCACCGCGGAGGTCACCACGCTCGCCGAGGAGGAACGGCGCGCGGTGATCGAGATCTGCGGCCGGGTCTGCCGCGAACGCGGTGCCACGCTCACCGTCGGCGCGGGGTCGGCCGACACGCGGAGCACGGCCGAGGCGCTGCGCGCACTCAAGGGGGAGGCGGACGCGGCGCTGGTGACGGTCCCGGCGTTCGTCCGCCCGTCCGAGGCCGGCGTGCTCGCCCACTTCACCGCGCTGGCCGAGCAGACCCCTGTGCCGCTGGTCGTCTACAACATCCCGTATCGAACCGGGCAGTCGGTGGGCGCGGCCACGCTGCGCCGGCTGGGCGAGCTGCCGATGGTGGCCGGAGTCAAGCACGCGGTCGGCGGCGTCGACCTCGACACGGTCGCCCTGCTCGCCGACCCGCCGGAGGGTTTCGCGGTGCTCGCCGGGGACGACCCGTTCCTGTCCGCGCTGCTCGCCCTGGGCGCCTCCGGCGGCATCCTCGCCTCCGCCCACCTGCGCACCGGCGAATTCGTGAAGCTCTTCGAGGCGTGGCGGGCCGGAGAGGCCGAGCACGCCCGCGCCCTCGGTCACCGGCTGTCGCTCATGTCGGCGGCCATGTTCGCCGAGCCCAACCCGACCGTCCTGAAGGGAGTCCTGCACGCGCAGGGCCGGATTCCCACCGCCGCCGTACGGCTTCCGCTCGTCCCGGCGGGCCGGGCGTCGATCGAGGCGGCCCTGCGGACGCTGTGACCTCTGGAGACGGCTCGCAAGGACTCTTGGAGATAATCCGCAAACGGACGAATTGATAGCCTGGACGTATGACCGCCATGGCGCCCTCGCGTAACGAGCCCGACCTGTCCTTCCTGCTCGATCACACCAGTCACGTGCTGCGAACGCAGATGGCGGCGGCCCTCGCCGAGATCGGCCTGACGGCGCGCATGCACTGCGTGCTCGTCCACGCCCTGGAGGAGGAGCGTACGCAGATCCAGCTCGCCGAGCTCGGCGACATGGACAAGACCACGATGGTGGTCACTCTCGACGCTCTGGAGAAGGCCGGCCTCGCCGAGCGCCGCCCGTCCAGCATCGACCGGCGCGCCCGGATCGTCGCGGTCACGGAGAAGGGCGCGCAGGTGGCGAAGCGCAGCCAGGAGATCGTCGACGGGGTCCACCGGGCCGCCCTCGGGTCGCTGCCGGAGGAGGAGGCGGAGGTGCTCGTGCGCGCGCTCAACCGGCTGGTCACGGGGCATCTGGCCACCTCTGTGGAGGCGCCGCAGCCGGTCCGGCGGGCGCGTCACCGCGGATGATGAGTCCGTAAGGGATCGTCTACAACAAAACTATCTGCTACGGTTTTTCCTGTTCCTCATGAACAGGAGGCGACCCCATGTCGCGTATATCCCGATCCCGCTGGCTCGTGCTGGGCGTGCTGTCCGCAACGATGCTGATGACGGTGCTCGACGGCAGCATCGTGACCGTCGCGATGCCCGCCATCCAGCGGGATCTCGGCTTCGCGCCCGCCGAGCTGAGCTGGACCGTGAACGCCTACCTCATCGCGTACGGCGGACTCCTCCTGCTGGCGGGCCGGCTGGGCGACCTGATCGGCCGCCGGGCCGTGTTCCTGGCGGGCAACGTCGTCTTCGCCGCCGCGTCCCTGCTGGCCGGCGCGGCCACCGGGCCGGGGATGCTGATCGGCGCCCGGTTCCTCCAGGGCGTCGGTAGCGCCATGGCCTCGGCGGTCGTGCTCGGCATCCTGGTGACGACCTTCACGGACGCGGGGGAGCGGGCGAAGGCCATCGGCGTCTTCAGCTTCACCGGCGCCGCCGGGGCGTCGCTGGGCGCGGTGCTGGGCGGAGTCCTCACCGACGCGCTGGGCTGGAACTACATCTTCCTCATCAACGTGCCGATCGGCGTGGTCACGATCGCGCTGGCGGTCCGGGCGCTGCCCGCCGACCGGGGGCTCGGGTTGTCGGCGGGCGCGGACGGCTTGGGCGCCCTGCTGGTCACGGCCGGTCTCATGCTGGGCATCTACGCCGTGGTCCAGATCGAGCGCTACGGCCTGCGCTCCCTGTGGTTCGGCGCGGTGTCGCTCGTGCTGCTGGCCGCGTTCCTCGTCCGCCAGGCGACCGCCCGCACCCCGCTCATGCCGCTGCGGATCCTCCGCTCGCGCGCCGTCGCCGGGGCCAACCTGGTGCAGGTCCTGACGCTGGGCGCGATGTTCGCCTTCCAGATCATGGTGGCGCTGTTCATGCAGCGGGTGCTCCGGTATGGCGCGCTCGACACCGGCCTGGCCATGCTCCCGGCGGCGCTGGCCATCGCGGGGGTGTCGCTGTTCGTGTCCCCGCGGCTGAGCACCCGCTTCGGCGCCCGTGCCGTGCTGCTGGGCGGTCTGGTGCTCCTGATCGGCGCGATGGCCTGGCTCACCCGCGTCCCTGTCGACGCCCGCTACGTGACCGACCTGCTCCCCGTGATGGTGCTCATCATGGGCGGGGGCCTGGTGCTTCCGGCGCTGACCACGCTCGGCATGTCCGGCGCCCGTTCCGACGACGCCGGCCTGGTCTCGGGGTTCTTCAACACGACCCAGCAGGTCGGGATGGCCGTCGGCGTCGCGCTGCTGTCCACGCTGGCCGCCTCCCGTACGGAGGGGCTGCTGGCGGGCGGGGCGAGCGAGGCGGTCGCGCTGACCGGCGGCTACCGGCTGGCCTTCACGGTCTCCCTCGTCCTGCTGGTCAGCGCCCTCGTGGCCGCGTACGTCGTCCTGCGACGGCCCCGGGCGGGCGTGGAGCAGGCGGCGGAGCTCCAGCCCGAGCGAGTCTGAGAGCCGCCGCGCCCCAGGGCCCTGTGACTCCAACGAAACGGCCCCCGGCTGTCACCGGCCGGGGGCCGTGCGGCGTCCTCTCCCGTGCGACCAGTGTTCACGGAGGCAGTCGATGCGCGTCCCCTCGCAGGTCATGTGCACCCCTCTGGTGCGGGTGACCCGCGAGGGGACGCCTCCGCGCTGTCTCGCCCGGCCGGTGAGTGACGGTGACCGCGCCCCCGCGCGACCGGCTTCCGTACGGCGGCGCGTGCGTCGCCGGTCCGTCCCCCGACTACGGAGCCGTAGTGGATTCCCAGACCTTTCTCGTCCTCGCCGGAGCGTTCTTCGTCATCTGGCTCGTCTCCGACTACGTACGCAACTACCTGTCCAAATGCCCCAAGTGCAAAGGGAGCGGCACGCTCAAGGCCACCTGGTGGTCCGGGCGATACCGGCCCTGCCCGCGCTGCGGCCGCAAGGGAGAGGTCCCGCACGCCTTCGGTCCCAAGAGCTGAGCCGTAAGTCGAAGGCGCGGGAAAGACCGCTTTCCTGATGATCTATTGTCAGGCTGCTCCTGACGGGACTAGTCTTGCGTCGAGCGTCAGGAAAGGCCTGACAGGACATCCCCTTGGAGGCGACATGCCGGCTCCTTCACTGGCGGAACAGGACATCCGCTGCTCGTTCTGCTCGAAGTCCAAGACCGAGGTGGCCAAGGTGATCGCCGGCCCCGGCGTCTACATCTGCAACCAGTGTGTCGGGCTCTGCGCCGAGATCCTGGCGGCGGAGTCCGTCGGGACTCCGGAGATCTCCTACACCGAGAGCATGACCGTCGAGCAGATCCTGGAGCTCCTTCCGCGCGTCGCCAAGGTGGGCGCGCAGGTCGAGGACAGCCTGCAGGTCTGGGTGCAGCGGGCGCGCGACCGGGGCGCCACCTGGGCCAGGATCGGCGCCGCGCTCGGCATGACCCGGCAGTCCGCCTGGGAGAGGTTCTCCGGCGAGGAGTGACGCTCGCTCAGGCGGATTGCCTTTTTCCCGGACGGGCCCGACGAGCACCGGGCGGCTGAAGTGTCGGTGGCGCGAACTAGGGTTCGGCCATGACCACGGACGAGACTCCCTTCTCCGCGATCGGCCGCATGGTGGTGCTCGTCGACGATCCCGACGAGGCGCTCGCCTTCTACCGCGACGTCCTCGGCTTCGCCGTCCTGCACGACTACGTGGCGGGCGGCTATCGCTTCCTGCACATCGGGCTGCCCGGCCAGGAGGGGGTGGGCCTGTGGCTGATGCCGATCACCTCCGAGGAGCAGCGCGAGCTCATCGGCCGGCAGACCGGAGGGCAGCCGCTGCTCGTCCTCTACACCGCCGACCTCGACGTGGTCGCCAAGCGGCTACGCGAGCACGGCGTACGGGTCTGGGACGAGCGCGAGGACCCCGGCAGCCGCTCCCTGCACGTCGCCGACCTGTACGGCAACGTCATCGTCGTGGCCCAGCTGCTGGGCACCTGAGGCCGTATGACGGCCGGCCCACATCAGGAGCCCGGCGGCGGTTCGAGGCGGATGCCTAGCTGGGAGTAGAGCTCCAGCTGGTCGTAGTAGTCCCGATCCGTAATGATCTTCCCATTCTCGACCGCGCAGGCGCAACTGCCCCGGACCGTTATACGACGGCCCGTTGGGGCTGCCACTCGGCCGTCCGGCAGCAGGAGCGGGCCCATATGGGTGCCGGTCATCGTGTACTCGGTGAAGGCGGGGTCCTCGCAGGGGGCCTTGTACCAGGCGGTGAAGCAGATGTCGGGGAATGCCTTGCAGAGGTCCTCGTAGGTCCAGGCGATCTGCCGGCGGCCCTCCGCGATGCCCGTGGGGCTGACGTACACGGCGTCGGGCGCGTAGCAGTCCAGCACGTCGTAGAGGTCGTGACGGTTGATCGCGGTGAAGAGTCTGTCTTTGAGTTCTCGAGCGCTCGGCATCGTCCTGGACACCTCCTTGGCGCTCCGGCAGCCGGCGGCGCCGCAGAGACCTGGTTCAAATCTAACAAGCGCTTCGTCGCCGGGTGTTCGGCCGGGCTGATGCTCGCTCTGATGGCGTAATGTGCAATATCTGTGGCGTTGACGCCATCGAGCCCTGCTCGGAAGCATTGAGGGCATGCAGCGACGCGTGGTCATCGTGATCTTCGATGGCTTCCAGATGTTCGACCTCGCCGGACCGGCCGACGTCTTCACCGCGGCGAACCTGCTCGTGCCTGAGCCCGGCTACCGCGTCGAGGTGACGGCCGTGGGCGCCGGGGCCGTATCGGCCCAGAACGGGATCGCGACCCTCGCGGAGACGGCGCTGGGCGAGGTCGCGGGACCGATCGACACGCTGCTGGTCGTGGGCGGGCTGTCGGTGCCGGAACACCTGCGCGATCGGGAGCTGATCGCGGGCGTCGCCCGGCTGGCGGCCGGGGCCCGGCGCGTCGCCTCCGTCTGCAACGGGAGCTTCCTCCTCGCGGAGGCCGGGTTGCTGGGCGGCAGGCGCGCGACCACCCACTGGCTGGTCGCGGGAGAGATGGCCGACCGCTACCCGGACGTCGAGGTGGACGCCGATCCCATCTACATCCGCGACGGGAACGTCTGGACCTCGGCCGGGGTCAGCTCGGGAGTGGATCTCGCCCTGGCGCTCGTGGCCGACGACCACGGCCACACGCTCGCCAGGAACGTCGCCCGCGGACTCGTGGTGTACCTGCATCGTCCGGGCGGGCAGAGCCAGTTCAGCGCCCCCATGCGGGCCGCCGTCCCACGCGCCGAGCCGCTGCGCGAGATCCAGGCGTTCATCGACGCCAACCCGGCCGAGGACCTGAGCGTGCCCGCGCTCGCCCGGCGGGCCGGGATGAGCGAGCGGCACTTCTCCCGCGTCTTCACCGAGCAGACCGGAGTCTCACCCGGCAGGTACGTCGAACGCAGCAGGGCCGACGCCGCCCGGCGGCTGCTGGAGACCACCGGCCACCCCCTGGACAGGGTGGCCAGGGAGTCGGGACTCGGCGTCCCCGAGACCCTCTACCGGGTCTTCCGCCGGCACTGGCGCGTCTCACCCGGCGACTACCGCCGCCGGTTCCGATCGAAGGAAGGCAGCAGATCATGAACATCGCCGTCCCCCTCTATCCCCGGTTCACCGCGCTCGACGCGGTCGGGCCGTACACGGTGCTGGCCTTCGCGCCGGGCTGCACGGTCACGTTCGTCGCGGCCGAGCCAGGTCCGGTGGTCGACGACCGGGGGAGCCTGAGCCTCGCGGCCACCGCGTCGTACGGCGACCTGCCCGCGCCGGATGTCGTCGTCGTGCCGGGAGGACCCGGGACGATCGAGGCGCTGTCCGACGCGGAGCTGCTGGGCTGGATCGCGCGGGCCCACGAGCGCACCCGGTGGACCACCTCGGTGTGCAGCGGCTCGTTCCTGCTGGGCGCGGCGGGGCTGCTGAAGGGCCGCAGGGCGACGACCCACTGGGGATGGCTCGACCAGCTCGCCGGATTCGGCGCCGAGCCGGTCAGCGAGCGCGTGGTGATCGACGGCAAGGTCGTGACGGCGGCGGGCGTGTCCTCCGGCATCGACATGGCCCTGACCCTGCTGGCCGAGATGCGCGACGAGGAGACGGCGCAGGCCGTGCAGCTCGCGATCGAGTACGACCCGCGGCCGCCCTTCGACGCCGGCAGCCCGAAGACCGCCCCGGCGGGCCTGAGCGGCAAGGCGATGGCCCTTATCTGATCGGAGACCGGAGGCACCCGGAGATCGTGGCGGGCGCCCGGGGATCCCTATGCGCGACGATCTTTCGGGCGGCGTCGACGCGACCAGCCATGAGGCCGGGTCAGGGGCAGCTCGGGGCTGAGTTCGGGGTGATCCCTGAGGGCGGGCATGCCGGAGAGCTGCGATCTTGTTCCGCATGACATTTGAACCTTCTTCCACCTATCGTCCGATTGCCCCGGGCTCGCGGCGACGCAGGAGAACGCGGGCGGTGCTGTCGTTCGCGGCCGCTGCCGCCGTGGTCATCGGCGGGGTCGCGCCCGCGTCGGCCACGCCTGCCGCGCACCCGGCTGCCACAATCACGCGTGCCGACTCCTCATTGCCCAAGCTGAACCCCCAGGCGCTTCAGCAGGCGATCTCCAGCGCACCCAACCGGGTGACGGGCGTACTCGCACGGGTCAGCGGACCCGCCGGGAAGTGGACGGGGACCTACGGAGTCGCCGACATCACCACGCAGCAGCCGGTTCCGCTCGACGGCCGCTTCCGTCTCGGCAGCGTCACCAAGGCCTTCATCGCCACCGTGATGTTGCAACTGGCCGCCGAACACCGCGTCGACCTCGACAAGCCCGTGCAGCACTACCTTCCGGGCGTAATGCCCGCCAACTATCCGCCGATCCCCGTTCGCACCTTGCTGAACTTCACCAGCAGCCTGCCCGAGCTGACAGCCGACGACATGCCGTCCACGCCCGACGCCATCGTCCAGCACCGTTTCGATGACCACCCGCTGTCCGAGCTGGTCGCCAAGGCCGTCCGTCATGAGCGGCCCTTCACTGAGCCGGGCAGCATGCAGGTCTACGGAGCCACCGGCTACTACGTCGCAGGAATGCTCGTCGAGAAGCTCACCGGACACAGCTACGAGCAGGAGATCACCCGGCGCATCCTGCGCCCGCTGCACCTGCGGCACACCACCGCTCCCGAGACCGACACCACCATCCCCGGCCCCCACGCTCATGGCTACCTCGCCGTCCCCCAACCCGACGGGAAGAGCAAGCTGGTCGACGTGACCGAGCAGAACCCCGGCGCGGGCGGCATGATCTCGACCACTGCCGACCTCGACCGCTTCCTGACCGCCTTGTTCAAGGGGCGGCTCCTGGCGCCGGCCCAGATGAAGGAACTGCTCGCCGTCCCCGGCGTACCGTACCTGGGCGGATCCAACCAGGACCCGGGTCATGGCAAGGCTTACTACAGTGCGGGCTTGATGCGCGTCACGATTCCCGGCAGCGACGGCCGCCCGGGCGTGACCGTATGGGGCAAGACCGGCAGCACCTACGGCTACACCGACGGCATGTTCACCACCTCCGACCTTCGCCGCCGTCTGGCGTACTGCTTCAACCCCGTCACAGGCGGAGGCAACGACATGGCCCTGGTCAACCAGATCATCACCGCCGCCTTCACAGCGTGAGCGGGTGAGGTTCCCCTCGTACTCAGTCTCAGCAAGCTCGACGGCGACATCCTGATCCTCGGCGCCGGGGGCAAGCTGGGGCCGAGCCTGGTGCGGCCGGCGCTCAACGCCACCAGGGCGGCGGGGGGCGAGCGGCGAATCATCGCTGTCTCCCGCTTCCCGGAGCCGGGGCTCGCCGAGGCGCTCGCCGGGGAGGGCGCGACGGTGGTGCCCGCCGATCTCCGTCCGGCGGGCCGCTGCTCGGCAAACCCACCGAGTTCGAGCGCCGTGACGGGCGCTTCTGACCCGGATGCCATCGCAACCGCCCAAGGGGGACTCTCACGTGCTCAGCGCGGCTTCAGAGGTACGGACATCCGTACGCGACCTGTTCAGGCGCGCCTGATGGCGATGCGGATCAGGTTACGGCCCCGGATCGAGTACAGCGCGTTGTGGGAGGGGTCGAGGGCCAGCTTGGGTTCGCCGCCGAACCAGTCTCCCGCCAGGCCCTCGGCGAGCGCGCTGGCCCGCCAGCGGACCAGGTCGATCGCGTAGACGGTGTCCAGATCGGCCGTGTACGCCGTGCGGCCGACGAGTACGAGGTCGCCGCCCCGGGCGCTCACCTGGAGAGTACGGGTCACGGCCTTACGAACCAGGTCGTACTCGAACAGCAGCCCGCTGCGGGTGATGCCGTACAGGGCCTGGGGTGTGCTGTCGAGCCCGGTGACGCCGGACGCGCCGGGCACCGGCTCGGTCTGCCAGAGCAGTCTGCGGGAGGTCAGGTCGAAGGCGGCCAGCCGGGCCGTGGTCGTGACCGGAGGAAGCCCGAGGCCCTCCTGCGTCTGGGTGCCCAGGTACGCGATCCCGCGCCGGGTCGTCACCGCGTACACCGTCTGCCGTTCGACGATCGGCCGGTAGGTGACGTGGGTGCCGTCCGTGACGGAATAGAGGGTCAGCGCGCCGTTCTCGTGGCCGGGCTCGGGCTGCGTCGGCATGACGATCAGCTTGGTCTTCTCGTCGTAGGCGAGATCGCGCGGCCGGTCCTGCTGGTTTCCGGCGCGCAGCAGCAGGGTCGCCTCCGGATCGCCGGCCCGATGCGCGTAGAGCGCGGCCTGCGTGTAGACGCCCAGATAAGTGAGGTCCCGCACGGTGACCAGTGTCTTCGGCTCGCCGGGGATGCCGAGCCGGGTGACGGCGCCGGTCGCGAGGTCGTGGATGTCGGCGCCGCCCTTGCCGCCGACGTAGACCCGGCGGCCGTCGCTGTGCACCGACATGGGTTGCTCGGGTGCGGCGCGCAGGCCGCGCTGGACCAGGCTGCGGTACTCGATGTCCCCGGACTCCGGGTCGTACACGAAGACGGCGCTGTCCTGGACCCCGTAGATCTTGCCCTTGTGCGCGAGGATGCGATACGTGGCGGCCTCGAAGTAAGGCACGCCGAGTACGTCGAGGACGCCGGTGTCCAGGCGGTAGCGGTAGAACGTGCCGGTGGGCCGGCCCGCGAAGTAGACGGAGCCGTCGTGGATCAGCACGGCGACCGTGTACTTCTCGCCGGGGGCGGTGGCCTTGACGACGTGGTGGTCGGCCGGGTCGTCCTTGCGGAGCACGAGCAGTTCGGCGAGCGAGTTCAGCCCGCCCGCGACGTGCGTGTCCGAGATCGACATGCTCGCCACCCAGTCGCGGGAGGCGACCTCGGCCGGGAGCAGGTCGCGGCTCTCGCCGGTGGCCCGGTCGATCGCGACGAGGTGCGCGTGCGTGCCGGTCCCGCAGTAGACGTACCTGTCGTCGGCCTCGATGCTGCGCACGTAGGCCTCGCCGGGGACGGGCTGCCCGAGATCGCGGCTGGTCCCGGTCGCCGGGTCGTACTCCCAGACCCGGCCCGGCTCCGAGCAGCCCATGTAGATCTTGCCGTCGGGGGCGGCGGCCATGGTCCAGATGTAGTGGTCGGGGTACTCGCCGACCTTGGTCACCTGGCCGGTGAGCGTGTCGATCCGGTAGAGGTCCGATCGCACGTGGGTGGCGACGTAGACATCGGTGCCGGAGGCGCACATGGCCCAGATGCCGATCCCCGTGGGAATCTCGTAGTGCGCGACTATCTCGTCGGAGACCAGGTCGTACGCGCCGACCACGTTCGGCGACAGTCCACGGGAGCCGACGTACAGGACGTCGCCCACGATGACGCCGTTGCCGAGCGGGCTGGCCACGCTGGCGGGCCCGAGGTCGGTGATGTCCCCCGTGGCGGCACGCGCGGCCGTGGCGGAGGCGAGCGGAGAGACGGCGACGGCCGCCGACGTGGCGGCGGCGACCTGGAGGAACCTGCGGCGGGGGAGCATACGCGGGGAGTCCCTTCGGATACGGGCCTGACCGCAAAACCGATCAGTCCATTGACCGAGCATGCGTGAAAGGTTACGGTCTGGGCCATTATCGAGCAAGAGTGAGCATTTGGAGGTGTTGCCATGCTGCGCGCCCGTGCGGTCCTGCTGGCTCTCCTGACGGCCTTACTTCCGATGGCGGCCCAGCCCGCCTCCGCCGCCGCGGCCGCCTGCGCCGCCCCCGCGTACGAGACCTACGGCCCCGCCTCGCTGACCGGCGCGATCGTCGGTGCGGCCGTGCACGACGGCAAGGCGTACGTCGTGACGCGCGGCCTGAAGCCGCCCGTGGTCGCGGAGATCGACCTGGCCACCCGGAAGGTGGTGCGCACCGCCACCCTGCCGGACGGTCCCGCGGCGGGCGAGCCGGAGGGAGCGTGGGCGACCGTCGTCTCCGGCGGCAAGGTCTACATCGGCACCTATCCGGTCCCGGACCTGTACAGCTTCGACCCGGCCACCGGTGAGGTGGCGCACCTGCGCTCGTTCGGCGCCAACGGCGGCTTCGTCTGGAGCCTCGCCGCCGCCCCGGACGGGACGCTCTACCTCGGCACCTACCCCAACGGCCGGGTCTGGGAGTACGTCCCGTCGACGGGCGCCGTGCGCAACTTCGGCGTCCTCGCCACGGGAGAGCGGTACGTGCGCGCGGTCGCGGCGGACGACACCACCGTCTACGCCGGGCTGCTCGACAAGGGCAAGCTCATGACGATCGACCGGGCCACCGGTGCGATCAGGGAGCTGGCCCAAGGGCCCACCGGCATCGGCGCCATCGCCCTCGGCGGCGACCGCGTGTACGCGGCGAGCGGCGGCGTCCTGATCGACGCGCGCAAGGACGGCACGGACACCCGGATGATCGACATCGGCGTGAGCAGCTTCGACGCGCTCACCGTCGCGCCGGACGGCGCCGTCTACGCCACCTCCCGCCCCGACGGGGCCGTCTACGTGTACCGGAACGGCGCGGTCACCAAGATCGCCGAGCCGCCGTCGCCCGGCGACGAGACCCGGCGGCTGGTGCTCGACGGACAGACGCTGATCGGCTTCTCCGGCAGCGGCGGCATGTGGTGGCTGGACCTGTCCACGGCCAAGTCCCAGTTCACCGACCTGATCGAGGCGGGCCTGCCCGCCGGCGCGGAACGGCCGCAGAGCATGCTGCTCGTGCCGAACCGGGCGCTCTACGTCGGCGGCCACTTCTGGATGGACGTCCGCGACCTGCGCACCGGCGAGAAGCGGCGCTTCCGGGTGCCCGGTGAGCCGAAGGACCTGGTCCGGCGCGGCAACAAGATCTACGCCGCGATGTACCCCAGCGGCCAGATCATCTCGATCGACATGCGCGACGACTCGATTCACAGCCTCGGCTTCCTCGGGCACGGGCAGCAGCGGCCGTGGGACCTCGAATACGACGAGGGGACGGACACGCTCCTCGTCGCCTCGGCCCCGCTGGGCGCCGCACTGGAGGGCGCGCTCTCGGTGGTGGACCCCGACACCGGGCGGATCGACGTCTACCCGGACGTCATCCACGACGAGAGCCTGATGAGCCTCAGCGTGGACTCCCGGGCGGGCATCGTGTACCTGGGCGGTGACGTGCTCGGCGGCGGAGGCACGCCCCCGACCCGGACGTCGGCCGCGATCGCGGCGTTCGACCTGCGCAGCCGTACGGTGCTGTGGGAGGTGGAACCGCTCGCGGGCAACCGCACGCTCCAGGACATCAAGGTCCACGACGGGCTGCTGTACGCGCTGTACAAGCGCAACTCGGGCACCTGGATCGCGCTCGACCTCGCCGACCGCACGATCAGGCACCAGGGCACGCTGTCCGGATACGGGGAGCTGACCGTCCACCGGGGGCGGGTCTTCGCGCAGACCTTCTTCGGCGGGGGGAACGCCTACGAACTCGGGAGCACGGCCACGCTCCTGGCCACCGGGCTGGGCGACGACTGGTACACCAACCCGCAGCTCCACTTCGCCCCCGGCTCCTGGGACGCCTGGACGCTCATCGGGCGGAACGTGGCGAAGGTGACGCTCGACCCGCGCTGCCCGCCCGTGACGGTCGGTGGCACCTCCGCCTAGCTTCCGGCCGCCACCGGAATCGATGATCGACGCCCGCCGGCTCGCTGGGGCGGTCGGGCGTCGATCGCGCCCCGAGCGGCACCGGTTCGACCCAATGGGAAGATCGACGAATGGAGGTGCGGCCGTGCCGCGCTCGCGTCCGACCGGGATCGCCACGACAGCACTGCTGATCCTGGCCTTCCTCACCGTATCCCCGGCATCCCCGGCCCGCGCCGCCGACCTGATCATCGCGAACGGGGGCTTCGACGACGGCCTCACCGGCTGGAGCGGGTCGCACAGCCCCGGCGGGGTGACCGCGGTGACCTGGCAGGGCCGCACCAGCGCACAGATCGCCGACACCGACGCCACCAAGGCGTACGGGCGGGAGAGCATGCCGTCCCTCCCGGCCGCGGCGGGCACCCGTTACGCGGTGTTCGCCAAGGTCTGGGCGGAGAGCGGCTCCGCCGACCTCTACCTGCGCTTCCGGGACGACACGGGAGCCCTGCTGTCCAGCGCGTACACCCACGTCACCGCCACGGGACAGTGGACGGACGTGCGGGCCGCCGCGACCGCCCCTGCCGGGGCCACCCGGGTCTCCGCGCTCATCTACTCCGGCGTCGCCAACGTCGGCACGGCGTACTGGGACGACATCCGCGTCAGCGCGGCGGTCACCAACCTCGGCGTGCAGTTGGAGAGCGACGTCCCCAACGGGACCGCGTTCGACGCGGCCGGCGGCACCGTCTACGCCGTCTACACGGGCACCGAGGCGCGCAACCCGCGCCTCGCGGTGATCGACGTGGCAGGCGAGACGGTGACCCGGAAGATCGAGCTTCCGGACAGTGCGGCCAGCCCCACGGTCGGCGGCTGGGCGGCGACGGTCGCCACGGACGGCTCGGTCTACCTCGGCACCTATCCGAACTCCAAGCTCTACCGGTACGTCCCCGGCCAGACGACGGTGAGCGACCTCGGCCGGGCCGAGGGCGGATACTCCTTCATCTGGGACATCGAACCGGGCTCGGGCGGCGAGATCTACGGCGGCACCTACAACGACGCCCGGTACTTCAGGTACCAGAACGGGGCCTTCACCACGATGGGCGCCGTTCCGATCCGGCCGGGAAAGGAGAACGTCCGCAGCATCGCCCACGACCCGGTCGCCAACGCCACCTACCTCGGCCTCGGGACCAACGCCGGACTCGTCAGGTACGACAACGCCACCGGCCGCACCGACGACCTGCTGCCCGCCGCGTACGCGAACGAGTCCATGGTGGGCGACCTCACCTGGACCGGGGACCGGCTGTTCGCCTGGCTGAACCGCACGCTGCTCGTGCTTCACGTGGTGCGCAACGCCGACGGCTCCTACCGGGGCGACGTCGACGCGGTGATCGGTGACGCCGAGCTGCACGTCTCCCCGGCGCGCGACGGCAAGGTCTGGTTCGTCAAGGACGAGGTCCTGCAGTCGTACGACATCGCCGGCAGAACCGTCAGCGCGACGAGCGCCCGCCCGGGCATGGACGTCACCGGCTACGGCTGGGCGGGGAACACCCTGGTCGCGCTCGGCGGCGCCCCGACGGGCACCAAGGTCTTCAAGTACACCCCGGCGACAGGGCAGTGGACGAGCCGCGGGGTGAGCTCCGTCCCGATCCTGCCCGCGGCCATCAACGCGCTCGGCACCGGCCCGGACGGGAAGATCTACACCGGCGGCTACCTGACCGGCGGCACCGGCGTGTACGACCCGCTCCACGGCGACGCCGACGACAACACTCCCGACACGCCCACCTTGACCGGCCTGCACCAGACCGACAGCCTGCTGGCCGCCGGCAGCAAGCTGTACATCGGCGTCTACCCCTCCGCGAAGCTCTACGAGTACGACCCCACCCGTGCCTGGAACCCCGGGACGAATCCGGTGCTGCGTTACACGGGCGGCGCGGCGGGCGACATCGCCGACGACTGCGGCGCCGGTCAGGGCCCGCCGCCGCAGGACCGGCCGTACGCGCTGGCCGCCGCCCCCGACGGCACGGTCTACATGGGATCGGTCCCCAAATACGGCAAGCGCAGCGGCGCGCTGAGCATCTGGAAGGCGGGCACCCAGGGCCGCACCCTCTGCGTGGTACCCGGCCAGGCCGTCGTCTCGCTGGCCTACCAAGGCGGCAAGGTCTACGGCGGCACGTCGGCCCGGGGCGCCCTCGGCGTGAACCCGGTGTTCCCGCCCGGCGCGCAGTCGACGCTGTTCGCCTACGACCCCGCGACCGGCGGCGTGACCACGTATCCGCTCCCGGCGGCCGTCACGAACCGGCTGGCGATCACCGACGTCACCGCCGTGGACGGCGACATCTGGGGCTTCGCCGAGGGCTGGCTCTTCGTGTTCGACCCCGGCACCGGGAGGTACACGACGGCGACCCAGCTCTTCCCCGGCATCGACTACAAAGCGGACCCCACGCACGCGTGGCGGGACGCCAACCTGACGACCGTGCCGTGGGACACCGGCCACGTCTACGGCTCGATCGGCGACCAGATCTTCAGGATCGACAAGTCGACGAAGGCGCTGACCGTCCTCCACACCGAGAAGGGCATGGACGGCCTCGCCGCCGACGCCGACGGCAACCTCTACTACAAGATCGGCGAGACACTCCGCCGTTACGTCCCGTGAAAGCCCGCTGCTCGTCGCCCTGGCCGGTCTGGCCACCAGCCATCCGTACGCCGACGCCCGCAGCCTCGGGCGCCACGACGTGGGCCTGTGGGCCACGGGCTACAACGGCAGGACACTCCCGGTGAGGGCGGCGGGACGCTGGTGACCATGGGCCTGCACGGGGTGGAACTGCTCGTCGCGCTGCTCGGCCCGGACGTCCGGCTCGTGGGCGCCGCCGGGTCGATCCGCGCGTACGAGGGGCTGAGATCGGAGGACACGGGCGTGCTCGCGATGCGCTGGGCGAACGGTATCCCGGGAACGGTCGAGGTCCTCGGCGCGTCGGAGGGGGAGTCGTACGAGGTCGTGCTCCACCGGCGCGACGCGGACGGCCTCCAGAGGTCATGCGTCCCGCAGACGGGCTTCGGGCAGGCGCCGGCGCCGCCTGATGACGCTCTCGACCACGGCGAGGTTGACGACCCAGCCCAGCGTCTGGCCGATCGGGATCATCGAGGTCGCGAGTTCTCCCATCGACCCCGCTCCGCGGAAGGGGAGCTGGAGCAGCAGGAGCAGGGGAACGAGGATGCGCGCGGTCACCGCGAGGAACGTCAACGCGTAGTTGCGCATCATCCAGTTCCGGTGACTGTCGAAGTCGCGCCGGCGGGCGGCCCGGTACGCGAGGCCGCCGGTGATCAGCCACAGGACGGCCGCGGTCGTGAGACCGACCTGCGTCATGAGGCGGCCCGACCACAGCGCTACCGGGATCGTGGCCACCGCGGACGGCAGAACCCCGGCGAGGAGGTAGACCCGGCCGAGCGTCCGGTGGATCCACCTGCGCGCCCGCACCGTGGGCATGAACTGCAGGGAGCCGAGCACGAGCGCGACCGCGGCGGTCCCGATGTGACCGACCAGAACGTAGTAGTGCAGGCCGTCGCGCACGTCGAGGCGGCTGTCGTCGACGTCGAGACCCAGGTACGGATAGACCAGCACCGAAGTCGCGATGACCGCGACGATGAAGACCACCCATGCCGTTCGCCTGTGCATAGCCCGGAGCCTCGCAGGCACAGGCTGCTCCGGCATCCGCCCCCGGATGGCCGTGCGCATACGCAAATCGGCGTACAGACCCCCTTGCCTGAGCGTCCCGCCGGCCTTCGACGGCGGCAGCCGGCCGTACTACGCGGAAGGGCCTGCCATGCCTGACCCTCCGGACGGCGCGGGCAGGTCGAGGTGCTCGCGCAACGTCGTCCCGGTGTACTCGGTACGGTAGGCGCCCCTGTCCTGCAACTCCGGAACCAGCTTGTTCACGATGTCCTCCAGGGAGGAGGGGAGCAGGTGCGGGCCGATGTTGAACCCGTCCACCGCGCGCGTGCGCACATACCGCACCCATTCGTCGGCGACTTGCGACGCGGTGCCGACGAAGGCACGATCGCGCGGCGTGACCCGGCGCACGAGCTGCAGGATCGACAGGTTCTCCGCCGCGGCCTGCTCCCGCCACCGCGCGACGGTGGCGAGCTTGCCGGTGCGCCGCTCGATGGAGAGCGTGCCGCGAGAGGGGTCCAGCTCGGCCTCGCTCGGCTCGATGTCGGGCAGCGGGCCGTGCGGGTCGTAGTCCGACAGGTCGGTGTCCCAGTACTGCTCCAGGAACGCGATCGCCCGGGGTGGCGAGAGCTGCTCCGCGTGCACCCACTCGGCGCGCTCCCTGGCCTCCTCTGGAGTATCGCCGAGGATCACCGAGGCGCCGGGCAGGATGCGCAGCGAGTCCGGCGAGCGGCCGTGACGGGCCAGCCGGACACGCAGATCGGCGGCGTAGGCGACGGCCTTGTCGTAGTCGGTGTTGGCCGAGAACACCACGTCGGCGTGGCGGGCCGCCAGTTCACGGCCGCCGTCGGAGTCGCCCGCCTGGAACAGCACCGGCCGCCCCTGGGGGCTGGCCGGAACGGTGGCGCGGGCGCGCAGCCGTACCAGGTCGGTGTCGCGTTCCACCTCGCGGATCGTTCCGGGCCGTGCCCAGGACCTCTCCTCTCCTGATTCGGCGATCGCGTCCGGCGCCCAGGACGCCCACAGCTCCTTGGCCGCCTCCACGAACTGCGTGGCCCGCTCGTAGCGCCGCTCATGGGGGAGCCAGCCGCCGTGACGGAAGTTCGCGCCGGTCCAGGCGTTGTCGGTGGTGACGATGTTCCAGCCGGCCCGCCCGCCGGAAAGGAGGTCCAGGCTCGCCAGGCGGCGGGCCAGGTCCGCGGGGAAGTTGTAGGTGGTGTTCTGCGTGGCGACCAGGCCGATCCGCTCGGTCACCGCGGCGAGGGCGGAGAGCTGGGTGATCGCGTCGGGGCGGCCGGCGACGTCCAGATCGTGCACGCGTCCGCGGTTCTCCCGTACGCGCAGCCCTTCGCCGAGGAAGAAGGCGTCGAAGAGCCCGCGCTCCAGGAGCTGCGCGACGTGGACGAAGGTCTCGATCGCGGTGTGGGACGCGGCGTGCGGGTCCGTCCAGATGAGCTGTGGGCCGACCCCGGGATAGAACACGCCGAGGTGCACCTGGGCGTGCGGGTCGTAGGGGGCGCCGGTCGGGCTGGAGGAGGTCATGGCGTCGTCCCTTCAGGCGGTCGCGCTCGCGACGGCGGCGAAGCGGTTGGCGGGATGGGGCAGGCCCAGCGTCGTGCGGAGCGTGGCCCCGGGCACGGGTGGTGTGTGCAGGCCCGCCGCGGCGAGCGCGGGCAGCACTTCCCCGGCGAGCACCGGCAGGTCGGCGGCGAGGACGGCGGGGTGCAGGCGAACCCCGTCGACGGCCGGGGGGAGCGAACGCAGCAGCTCCACGAGCCCGCCGGCCGGTCCGGCGTAACGCAGACGTCCCGAGTCCGGCCACGGCGTCGCCGCGTCCAGGGCGCCGAGCCGCCGCACCGCCGGCTCGGCGGTGTCGAGCACGACCTCGATCTCGGCGAACGCGAGCGCCGCGCCCGCGTCCCTGGCCTGCTGCGCCCGGCGGGCGAGCGCGTCGGCGTCGGTCTCGCTCACGAGCACCACGTCGGTCGAGGCGTCGAGATCCAGGGCGGCCGGGGCGAGCACGACGACCTGGCCCTGCGGCGGGCGCGGCGTGATGAGAGGCCCCGAGATGGTGAAGTTCGTCCCGACGTAGTTGACGTGATGGACGCGGTCGGAGTCGAGGTAGCGGCCGGTGGCCACATCCTTGATCACCGCGTGGTCCTCCCAGGAGTCCCACAGCAGGCGCGCCACCTCGACGACGTCGGCCGCCTCACGCCGCGCGTCCTCTCCCGTGAGCGCCTGTGCCCCGATGGTGGCGAGAGCGTCGTCGCCATCGGCCGCGCCGACCACCCAGGCCGCCCGGCCCCGGCTGGCGTGATCCAGGCTCGCCAGCTGCGTGGCCAGGTGGAACGGCTCCGTCGTGGTCGTGTGCAACGTGGGGGCGAGCCCGATCCCGCTGGTCAGGAGGGCGGCGAAAGCGGCCCGGGCGCCCGCCTCCAGCCGCCCGGCGTCGTCCGGCGCAGGGCCGGCCGGGAGCGGGGAGTCGGCGAAGGTGGCGAGCGCGAAGCCCGCCGCCTCCGCCTCGGTGACAACCCGCCGCAGCCCGGCGGCCGTCAGCGCGTTCGCGGGCGGGTGGCCGCTGCGGCGCCAGGCGGCCGGATGGGCGCCGTCTCCGTCCAGATCGATGGCGAGCAACAGGCGACGGTCGGTCATGGTCGGCTCATCCTCTTCTCTCCGTGCGGTGTTCCTCCGCGGCCCTTCCGTCCGGCGATTATCCGGTTAGTTGGTAGGAATACTCTGGAAGCCGGATCTGTTCCCGCACGCGCGATCTTCTTCTGAAGATCCGATTCACTCGACTGCCGGGGGAGCGTCACCGCCTGACCCTGTCGCGGGCCGCCAGCCGAGTTCGGGCCCCAGCCTCGTGGCGATGTCGGTGAGGATCTGCACGTAGTCCTCGTGGTCGAAGGTGAACGGCAGCGCGAACGCGACCTCGTCGATCTCCCGGAAAGCTGCGTGCGCGTATAGTTGCTCGGCGATTTCGGCGGAGCTGCCGACGAGGTCGGGCGCGAACATCATGCGGGCCGGTCCCTGCGGTGCGGCGGTGCGGGGCGCGCGCTTGTCGGCGTACTCCTTGTACTTGACCCGCTGCTCCGGCGTGGCCGTGTCCGTGGGGATGACGACCAGACCCTGGGAGACGCGGGCCCTCTGGCCGTCGGGGTGGTGGGCGCGGAACTCCCGTACGTGGGAGAGCTGGATCTCGGGGAAGTTCTCCGACTCCTCCGCCTTGACGACGCTGCTGGTCAGGAAGTTCATGCCGTGTTCGCCCGCCCACCGGGCCGAGCGGAGGCTGCCGCCGCCGTACCACATGCGGGCGCCCAGGCCGGGGGAGTGAGGCTGGATCCGCTCGGAGAAGACCTCGAACCCCTCGGCGCCGCTGAAGCCGGTGACCGGCTCGCCGCGTACGAAGGACAGCAGCCGGCGCACCCGCTCGTAACCGAAGTCCTCCAGGTCGGCGGTGCCGGGGTGGAGCGCGTCCTTGATCTGGTCGTAATGAAGCGGCGGCCCGACGCTGACGCCCGGGTTGAGCCGGCCCCCGGACAGGACGTCCACCGTGGCCAGGTCCTCGGCGAGCCGCAGCGGGTTCTCCCAGCCGAGGGGAATGACCGCCGTCCCCAGTTCGATGCGGGTGGTGCGCTGGGAGGCCGCTGCGAGGACGGCGACGGGGGAGGAGATGCCGTACTGCAGATGGCGGTGCCGCACCCATGCGCTGTCGAAGCCGAGCCGCTCGCCCAGCTCGATGATCCGCAGCGTCGACTCGTGTCCCGGGCGCGGGTCGTCCCCGTCGAACAGCCCGATGGTCAGAAACCCCAACCTGCGCAGTCGTTGTGTGGGCAGTGGCACGGTAGTTCCTCCTCTTTACCCAAAGCCAACCAGGAATGAGGGGAAATAATTGCCGGGGCTCGGCGGCTCCGCAACACCAGTCCGCCGATCCCGGGCAGTACCGCGTCCGCGTCCGCGGCCTTCTTCTGCTGGCCGCGGTGGTCCGGCCGCCGTCACAGTAGGAGGTCGGCCAACTCCTCCAGCAACTCGGTCGCCCGCCGGGCCTGAGCGGGGTCGGCGATGGTGTGGCCGATCACCTGGTCGATGTCGCGGGCCGCACGGCGGGTGATCGCCTGGAGTGCTTCGTCGGCGATGAGGACCCGGGTGCGCCGGCCGTCGTTCGGATCGGTCGTGACTCTCACCAGCCCGCGCGCTTTGAGACGCGACACCGAGGCGGACACGTGACTTTGTACGAACCCTGTCCGCTGGTGGATCTCGCTGATCGAGCCGGCGGGGTGCTTGATCACATCTTCCAGGACGGCGGCCTCTCCCGGGGTGAGTGCCAGGTCGCCGACCTCGCCGGTGACCCCCGAGGACAGTTCGATGAGGCGCTTGCCCAGCCGATGCAGTCGTCCGCCGTCCATACGCCGCAGGTTACATCGTCACCGAAGTATCGCTAACGATGTATCTTTGGCGATAGATATGGGGAACGAGGAGGCGGGAATGCGGCCACAAAATGCGTTGAAGGGCGTGGCGAAGACGGCTCTGGGAATGGCCATGGTGAGGGCCCATGAGAGTCTCAGGGACGACCGCCTGTTCAGCGACCCGTATGCCCAGAGATTCCTGGACGCCGCCCCGGGGGCGTTCCCCGAGCAACCCGCCTCGGCAGAAGACCTCGCCGCGCTGGGGCCCCTGGCCTCCCTGGGGGCGGTGTTCGCCTTCCACGGCGTGCTGCGCACGCGGTTCTTCGATGACTACCTGATCGCCGCGACGGCCGCCGGTTGCCCGCAGGTGGTCCTGCTCGCCGCGGGGCTCGACACCCGTGCCTTCCGGCTGCCATGGCCGGGCGGAGTGAGAGTTTTCGAGCTCGACCTCCCCGAGGTGCTCGCGTTCAAGGAGGCGGTGCTGGACAGAGCGGACGCGCTGCCCGCGTGTGAGCGCAAGGCTGTTCCGGCCGACCTGCGCGCACGCTGGGCGGGTGAGCTGGTCGCGGCCGGGTTCGACCATGCCGTACCGACCGCGTGGCTCGCCGAAGGACTGCTGCTCTACCTGACCGCCGACGAGGCCACGCGCCTGCTGACCGAGGTCGGCGAACTCTCCAGGCCGGGCAGTCGACTCGCCTTCGAGCACGGCGGAATCGCCGATCCCGCGCTCCTCGCCCAGGCTCGCGGCATGCCGGCGATGGACGAGTACGCCTCCCTGTGGAGGGAAGGACCGGGTGAAGACGCCCCCGGCTGGCTCAGCCGGCACGGCTGGCAGTCGCAGGTCCACGATCGCGCCGAAGTCGCCGCCTCGTACGGCCGTCCCGTCCCCGGGCCGTCGAGCGGTGGGTTCCTCACCGCCATCCGCGCAGGTCGCTGACCGTTCCCGAGACTCGGCCGCTGCGCCTGGTGCCCGCCGCACTCACGGTGCCACTGTGCTGGTAGATCGTCAGTTCTGCGGCCAGGCGTCGGGTGCCGTCACATAGGTGCCGCGATGGGGGACGGTGTAGACCCAGCCTTCCTCTCGAAGTACAGCCATGGCTCGTCGCACAGTTTCGCGGGCCACGCCATAGTGCTGCACCAGGCTCGTCTCGCTCGGTACTGAACGGCGGGGTGCCAAATCCCCTTGTCTTATTCGCTCTGCGATTTCCTGGGCGATCTGCCGGTAAAAAGGGATCGAGCCAGCTGCTGTGGCTTTTGTGCCGGAGTCGCCGACGAACGTTCCCTGGCCGTGGACCGTGTAGACGAGACCTTCATCCCGAAGTAGCCGCAGGGCTCGGCGCGCGGTGGTTCGCGCCACGCCGAACTCGTGCTGAATGGCCGCCTCGCTGGGGACCGGCGAGCCGGGTGAAAGGTCTCCAATCCGCCGGCGCAGGATCTCGGTGACCTGAAGGTAGAGATGCGTGTCGCCGTCGTGGTCCAGCACGAGCTCACGGTAGACATCTCGGCGGTTCCGCGATCGCCTCGGCGAGCGTGCTGTGGATAAGTCAGCTCTCCGGCCAGTCCTCTGGCGGGGACACATAGGTTCCGCGATGCGGGACGGTGAACACCCATCCCTGCTTGCGAAGGAAATCCACGGCGTTGCGAGCGGTGGCCTTGGCGACGCCGTACTGCTTCATCGGTGCCTTTTCCGGCGGGATGCGCCGATTGGGTACGAGGTCGCCGCTGCGGATCTGCTTCAGTATCTCGGCCGCTATGCGCTGGTAGACCGGCGTCCGTTCGGCTGACCGTGGAGTGCCCGGCTGTCCGACGAAGGTTCCTTCGCCTTGAACGGTGTAGACGAGCCCCTGCTCGCGAAGCTCTCGGGTGACGCGTCGTGCCGTGAGGCGAGCGATGCCGTATTCGGCTTCCAGTTCCGTCTCGCTCGGAACGGCGTCACCCGGCTCCAACTCGCCGTGATCGATCTGCTCACGGATGATCTCGGCGATCTGCTTGTAGATCGGCACCGGACCCTCGCGATCAATCATGAGGGAATGATAGACGAAACCGGACGTCTATCTACAAAGCAGACAACCTCTGCCGCAATGTATAGGAGCAGTAGACCGCTATAGCTAATATGGTCTACAGGTCGTCAAGCTGACCGTCGGACGCGATCCGGCGCCAGGCGGTGTCGGTGACGATCACGTGGTCGAGGAAGCGGAGGCCGACGGTGTCGGCGGCCTCGTGGAGGCGGGCCGTGACCTCGACGTCGGCGGGGCTGGGGTCGAGCGATCCGCTCGGGTGGTTGTGGGCGAGGCCGAAGGCGGCCCCGCCGGAGAGGAGGACGGTCGTGACGATGTCGCGGACGGGCGCGGGGGTGTGGTCGCTGCCGCCCTCGGTGACCACGGTCCGGCGCAGCACGGCGCCGCGGCCGTCGCAGACGACCACGACCAGCCGCTCGCGCGGCTGTCCGTGCAGCAGGGGAGCGGCAGCCGAAGCGATGTCGGCCGAGCAGGTGATCCGGCTTCGCTCCGGCTCCGCCTGGGCCCGCCGTACGAGGTGGAACGCGGCCGCCACGCGGGCGGCCTTGGCGGGGCCCACGCCGGGGACGGCGAGCAGTCGATGGGCCTCGGAGCGGGCCAGCTCACCGAGGTCGCCGCAGTGGGCGATGAGCTGGGAGGCGAGTTCGACGGCGCTCACGCCCCTGCTGCCCGAGCCGAGCAGCAGGGCGAGCAACTCCCTGTCGGCGAGCGCGGCGGCTCCCGACGCCAGCAGCCGCTCACGCGGCTGGTCGGCCAGGGGCATGTCCTTGACGCGCATCGGCACCTCCGGATGGGGGATCCGGATCGGTTGTACCAGTGGGCACCGACAGTCAGAGGGGGCTGGGAATGCCGTAGACCAGGCGGAATCTGTCGCCGGGCACCACGGCGTCGCTGGTCTCCACCGGACGCTCCCCGGCCCAGTACGTGCGCTCGATCTGGAGCACCTGGACGCCGGCGGGCAGCTCGAGCAGGTCGCTCTCGGTCGGCTGAGGGACACGGATGAGCACGGTCTCGCTGATCTCGGTGAGCGGCAGGCCGCTCGCCGCGAGCCGGAAGGCCGCGCTCCTGCGTTCGTACGTGCCCTCCTCGGGCGCCTGGCTCTGGCCTGGCTCGACCGGTTCGTACGAGGTGAGCAACTGCACCGGGCGGCCGTCCCCGCGGAAGACGTAGCGGGTTCTGATCACCGGGCTGCACTCGCCGACGCGCAACCGGTGGGCGATGTCGGGAGGGGCGTCGGCGAGCTCGCTGCGCCAGCTCCAGCTGGGTTGTCGCCCGCCCGCCTGCATGTCGTTGGCGAAGGCGGCGTGCGGTTCGGGGAGGCGGCTGCGGTGGAGCGGGAGCAGGACCGGTTTCTCCCGCACCCGGTGCCCGGAGCCCACGCGGCCGATGATGAGACCCTCCTGGGCGAGCACGCGCAGCGCGTGGCGGGCGGCCGTCTCACCGACGCTGTACTTCCGGGTGATCTGGTGCCGCGAGGGGATCGGTGCGCCCGGGGGGAGCGTGCCGTCGACGATCTGGCGGCGAATGTCCTCGACTACGCGCAGGTAGACCGGATCAGAGTTTGCCATCAATCCATCCCTGAGGGGGTGACGGGTCCTCCAAATCTTGGCGTATTCGCCGGGCGACCGAGAGTGACGGAGATGGCCTGTGACTCCAACTTTGCCTGGTGAAAGGGCTGCTAATGGGTGATTGTGCCGCTAAGCGGCCAGGTGCTGATATTCCCCTCCCGCCGCCCTATCACGGCATCCATGCCAGCCCTCCCAGGGACGGGCACAAGCGGATCAACTGGATGAAGCCCACCAATCGCAGCGATCGCGTACGGGTGCGCCGCCACACGTGTGAGTGCAAGGCGACGATCTACGAGCTGTGCGCGGCGGGCGGACTGTTGTTCATCCGGCGGACGACACGGGGCAAGAAGGTGGAGATCCGTGAGACCGAGCGGCTCGTCGCCACCCGGATGGAGGAGCTGTGGGTGAGGCTCCTCTCGGGTGAGGTCCACTGATCCGCCGGGTGTTCCCCGCCGAGGCCCTGCGTCGGCCCCCGAAGGCACCCCCAGGGGTGCAGAAGCCACTGTTCGCGTCCTTCGGGAAAAATTTCGCCAGCGGTGTGTAACGTCCGCGTAAGGAGCGGCGATTCCCGGTTAGAGGTCGCTGATGTGTGTACCCCCGAGCACATATCGGCGGCCTCTTCCGCTGTCGGCGGCGCCCGCGGGGCGCTACTGGACATAACGGGGTGGCGAGGTCCATCACTCCTGCGGATCCGGGTACCGTTCGGTCTATGGCATCGCCTACTGGAACCTCCGACGCCCCCTTCGGCCGCACGCTGACCGCGATGGTCACACCGTTCACCTCAGACGGCGCCGTCGACTACGAGGGCGTCCAGCGGCTCGCGGCCTATCTGGTGGACGAGCAGCGCAACGACGGCCTGGTGGTCGGCGGCACCACGGGGGAGTCCCCCACCACCTCCGACGAGGAGAAGGACCGCATCCTCCGTGCGGTCGTCGAGGCCGTGGGCGACCGGGCCACCGTCGTGGCCGGCGCCGGGACGAACGACACGCGGCACAGCGTCGAGCTGGCCGAGGCCGCGGAGCGCGCGGGTGCGCACGGTCTCCTGGTGGTGACGCCGTACTACAACAAGCCGCCGCAGGAGGGCCTGCTCCGGCACTTCACGGCCGTCGCGGACGCGACCGGCCTTCCGGTGATGCTGTACGACATCCCCGGCCGCGCCGGGGTGCCCATCACGATCGAGACCCTGTTCCGGCTGGCCGAGCACCCGCGCATCGCCGCCGTCAAGGACGCCAAGGGCGACCTGTTCGCGGGCTCGCAGGTGATGGCCTCGACCGACCTCGTCTTCTACTCCGGCGACGACCTGCTGAACCTCCCGTGGCTCTCGGTCGGCGCGGCGGGGTACGTGAGCGTGGTGGGTCACGTGGTGGGCGCCGAGCTGGCCTCGATGGCCGACTCCTACCGGTCCGGTGACGTCGAGAACGCACTGGCCGTCCACCGTCGGCTCCTTCCGGTGGTCTCGGCGATCATGACACGCACCCAGGGGGCGATCATGGTCAAGGCGGCGCTGAAGCTGGTGGGCCAGGACGCCGGGTACGTCCGGCCGCCGCTCGTGGACGCCACGGAGGAGCAGATCACAGCGCTTCGGGAGGACCTCATCACGGGGGGCCTCAAGCTTGTGGATTAGATCAACAGATGGAGCCGAATGAGCGACTTGACCAGAAGAAGTGAAAACGGGGAACCGCGCGTGAGCGCGTACGGCGCGGGGCGCGGGGCGGAGGGCGCGGAATGAGTCATCCGCATCCCGAACTCGGGCCGCCTCCGCCGCTGCCGGAAAACGGCCTGCGCATCGTCGCGCTGGGCGGTCTCGGCGAGATCGGCCGCAACATGGCGGTCTTCGAGTACGACGGCCGTCTGCTCGTGGTGGACTGCGGCGTGCTGTTCCCCGAGCCCGACCAGCCGGGCGTGGATCTCATCCTGCCCGACTTCGACTACATACGGGGGCGGCTCGACGACATCGAGGCGCTCGTGCTCACGCACGCCCACGAGGACCACATCGGCGCGGTGCCGTACCTTCTGCGGGAGCGGCGCGACATCCCGATCGTCGGCTCGCGGCTGACGCTCGGGCTCATCGAGAGCAAGCTGAGCGAGCACCGGATACAGCCGGTCAAGGTCGAGGTGATCGAGGGCGAGCGGCGCTCGTTCGGGCCGTTCGAGTGCGAGTTCGTCTCGGTCAACCACTCGATCCCCGACGCGCTGGCCGTGGCGATCCGCACCCCGGCGGGCCTCGTCCTGCACACCGGCGACTTCAAGATGGACCAGCTTCCGCTGGACGGGCGGCTGACCGACCTCGGGGCGTTCGCCCGGCTCGGGGGCGAGGGCGTCGACCTGCTGATGTCCGACTCCACCAACTCGGAGGTGCCGGGCTTCGTCACCAGCGAGCGGGAGATCGCGCCGGTCATCGACGACGTGTTCCGCAGCGCGTCCAAGCGGATCATCGTGGCGAGCTTCGCCTCGCACATCCACCGCGTCCAGCAGATCATGGACGCGGCCGAGAAGCACGGCCGCAAGGTCGCGCTCATCGGCAGGTCGATGGTCCGCAACATGGGCGTGGCGCGCGAACTCGGCTACCTGAAGGTGCCCGGGGGCCTGCTCGTGGACTCCCGGGAGATCGAGGAGTGGCCGCCGGAGGACGTGGTGCTGATCTGCACCGGCTCCCAGGGCGAGCCGATGGCGGCGCTGTCGCGCATGGCCAACCGCGACCACCCGATCAGGATCGCCGAGGGCGACACCGTCCTGCTCGCCTCGTCGCTCGTGCCGGGCAACGAGACGGCGGTCAGCAAGGTCATCAACGGCCTCAACCGCTGGGGCGCGCGGGTGGTCCACAAGGGCAACGCGCGGGTGCACGTCTCCGGACACGCCGCCGCGGGCGAGCTGCTGTACGTGCTCAACCTCACCAAGCCGTCCAACTTCATGCCGGTGCACGGGGAGTGGCGGCACCTGCGGGCGCACGCCCGGCTGGCCGAGCTGACCGGCGTGCCCACGGAGAACATCGTGATCGCCGAGGACGGCGTGGTCGTGGACCTCGTCGACGGCCAGGCGAGGATCACCGGCGCGGTCCCGTGCGGGTACGTCTTCGTGGACGGCACCTCGGTGGGCGACATCACCGACGTGGCGCTCAAGGACCGGCGCATCCTGGGCGACGAGGGGTTCATCTCCATCGTCGTCGTCGTGGACTCCACCACCGGGAAGCTCACCGGCGGGCCGGAGATCACCGCGCGCGGCTCGGGCATCGACCCCGACGCGTTCGACGCGGTCGTCCCGCAGATCGAGGCCGCGCTGCAGGAGGTCGCCGCGTCCGGCGTGGCCGACGAGATGCAGATCCGCCGGACCATCCGGCGTACGGTGGGCCGCTGGGTGAGCGACACCTACCGCCGCCGCCCGATGATCATCCCGGTGGTCGTCGAGGTCTAGCCGGTAATCCCGTTGAACTCGGAGACGGGCGTGGCGTAGCGTCCCGCCCGTGTCCGAGGTGAGGATCATCTATCGCAAGTACGGCGGATCGCTCCATTGGCACCACCACGCGCGGGTGCTGGGCGAGGACGAGCACGGCGTCTGGGTCGGCTGTCCCTCCGGGATGATCGCCCAGCGGGGGCACGAGCCCTCGACGGTCTTCGAGTTCGCGTCCGTCATCCTGTTTCCCCGTGACGCGTGGTGGACGGCGGCGTTCAACGCGCCGCCGCACAAGGCGGAGATCTACTGCGACATCACGACGGTCCCCGTGCGCGGCGACGCCCGGATCACGATGGTCGACCTCGATCTCGACGTGCTCCGGATGCGCGACGGGCGGCTGATCCTGGACGACGAGGACGAGTTCGCCGAGCACCGGGTGCGGTACGCCTACCCGGAGGAGATCGTCCGCCAGGCGGAGCGGTCGGCCGCCTGGCTGATGGAGGCCGTGGGCGGCCGGACCGGTCCCTTCGGCGGCGCCCACGACCGCTGGCTGTCCCAAGTCACTTGACCGGGACCGGCTCGTCCACGGTCTCCGGGATCACCTTGGGCACGCCGCGCAGCGCGAACGGCACGGCGA
Source organism: Microbispora sp. KK1-11 (assembly GCF_006874435.1). Lineage (NCBI taxonomy): Bacteria > Bacillati > Actinomycetota > Actinomycetes > Streptosporangiales > Streptosporangiaceae > Microbispora > Microbispora sp. KK1-11. The sequence goes on from NZ_VIRJ01000003.1 coordinate 102,482, forward strand.
CCGCGAGCACGAGCAGGATGGCCGCGCCGGTCAGCACGGTGACGTGGATGCCCTCGACGAACGCCTGGCGGGCGGCCCGGGTGACGGCCCCCGCGGCGTCACCCGGGAGCGTGGCGGCGGCCTTCAGCGCGCCCGCGAGCGTGTCGCGGGCCTCGGCCGCCGCGCCGCCGGGCAGGCCGGGCGGAAGCACCAGGCCGTCGCGGTAGGCGCTGGTCAGCACGGTGCCGAGCACGGCGATGCCGAGCGCGCCGCCCATCTCGTGCGCGGTCTCCGAGATCGCGCTCGCCGCGCCGGCCCGCTCCTTGGGCACCGAGGCGAGCAGCGTGTCGCCGGTCACCGCGAACGTGAAGCCCATGCCGACGCCCTGGATGAGCATGGCGACCAGCATGTAGAGGTAGGGCGTCCCGGTATCGATCCGGCTGAACAGGATGAACCCGATCGCGGTCAGCACCAGCCCGAGGCTGACGACCGGTCCACGGCCCATGCGGTGCACGAGCACTCCGGACAACGCGCCCCCGAGGCCCCCGGCGAGGCCGCCCGGCATGCCGGCGAGCCCGGCGATCAGCGGCGACCAGCCCATGACGAGCTGGAAGTACTGCGCGAAGACCACCGACATGGCGAGCATCGCGAAGACCGCGACCAGTTCGGCGCCGACCGTGGCCGCGAACGCGCGCCGCCGGAACAGCGCGATGTCGATCAGCGGCTCGGCCAGCCGGGTCTGCCTGCGGACGAACACGACCAGCGCGGCGACCGCGATCACCGCCGCGACGATCACGGAGACCTGCGCGACACCGCCGGTCGTGGCCTCCTTCATCGCGTAGATCAGGCCCAGCACGCCCACGGCGGACAGCGGGACGCTGACGAGGTCGAGCCGTCCGGGACGGGGGTTGCGCGACTCGGGCAGCACGACGAACCCGGCGGCCAGGACGGCCACGACGACGGGCACGTTGATCAGGAAGACCGAGCCCCACCAGAAGTGGCCGAGCAGCAGGCCGCCGACGATCGGCCCGAGGGCGAAGCCGACCGCACCCACGCTGCTCCAGACGCCGACCGCGGTGGTCCGCTCCTTCGGGTCGGGGAACACGTTGCGGATCAGCGACAGCGTCGAGGGCATGATCGTCGCGCCGGCCACGCCGAGCAGCGCGCGGGCGGCGATCAGCAGCGGCGCGTTCGGCGCGTACGCCGTCAGCGCCGAGGTCGCGCCGAAGGCGGCCAATCCGACGAGCAGCAGCCGCCTGCGCCCGATCCGGTCACCGAGGTTGCCCATGGTGACGAGCAGCGCGGCCAGGGCGAAGCCGTAGATGTCGGCGATCCACAGCAGCTGGGTGGCCGACGGCGCGAGGTCCTCGCCGAGCTTCGGCAGGGCGAGGTGCAGCACGGTGAGGTCGACGGACAGCAGGAGCATGGCCAGGCAGGCGATGACCAGCGTGCCCCACTTGCGGGAGGTGTCGTTCATGGCCGTCAGCGTGCGCGCGGACGCTGACGGCTCACCCACCGAGCGCTGACAGGTGCCCTTCGACGATGGTCAGCGCCGCCGCATCCGTGTCCGCGGTGACCGCCATCCGCTCGCGCGCGTACGCCCTGCCCTGGCCGTACGCCCGGTCGAACGCGTCGCCGCCGAGGGCGGCCCGGGAACGCGCCTCGACCCGGGCGACGTCCGGGTCGCCCGCGGCCGGAGCCCCGCGCAGGGCGGCGCCCACGCCCAGCAGCCACGCGGACCGGCCGGGCTCCCCCTCCAGCAGTGCGACGCCTGCGACTCCCTCCGCGACCGCGGCGGTCATTCCGAAGCTGCGGCGGGTGCCGGGCATGGTGGTGAGGGCGCGGCGGTGCCACGCCAGCGCCTCGCCGGCCGACTCGGAGTTCTGCGCGGCCCAGCCGAGCGCGAGGTAGACGCGCGAGCGCGTCTCCTCGACGTTGAACCACGCGGTCGTGCACTCCGCCAGGGCCGCCTCGTACCGGCGCCGGGCCCCGGCCATGTCGCCGTCCAGCCTGGCGAGCTCGCCGAGCCCGAGAAGCGCCGCGGCGAGCACCTCAGGGGCGCCCGTGCGGCGGGACAGCGCGGCGGCGCGGTCGTAGTCGTCCTTCGCGGCGTCCACGCGTCCGGAGCGCATCCGTGCCCAGGCGCGCCGGCAGAGGGTCTCCGCGACGTCCGACGTCGCGCCGAGCCGCTCGGCCAGCTCGAGCGCCTCGTTGACCAGCGCCTCGACCTGTTCGTGGTCTCCCCGCCGGTCGGCGACGTCCGCCACCGCGGACAGGATGATCACCAGGACCCACAGGTCGCCGATGGAACGGGCCTCTCGGAGCGCTTCGGCGAGCTCCTGTTCCGCCTCCGCGAGCCGGCCGTCGAACATCTTCAGGTACGAGAGGCTGAAGCGGCTGAGCGTCCGCGTCCACGGGTCGTGGTTGAGCGCGTCGAACAGGCCCGCCATGTCGTGGAACTCCTCCCGCGGGGGCGGGCCGTTGATCAAGGCGTGCAGGACGAGGAGGAACGGCTGCCGGGGCGGCATGGGCAGGGTGTAGGTCCGCCGGACGGCCTCGGCCACGCGGGTGTCCAGGCCGGGGCCGCTCATTCCGCCCCAGCCCACGAGGCAGGCGCAGACGATGTACTCCTCTTCCAGCCCCTCGGGCGGCGCGGAGCCGATCCTGCCGAGCAGTTCGGCGGCCGGCCGGGCCGCCTCCCCACGCAGGCCGCGCAGGATCCAGTAGCCGGCCGTGGCGGACATCAGCCGCAGCCCGCCCTCCGCGTCACCCGCGCGGGCGGCCCGGCGCAGCGCGGCGGTGAGGTTCTCGTGCTCGCCGTCGAGCCGCCGCAGCCACTCGATCTGGCGGGGGCCGCGCAGGTGGGGGTCGGCCGCGGCGGCCAGGTCCAGGAAGTACGCGAGGTGGGCCTTGCGCATGGACTCGCCCTCGCCCGCCTCGACCAGCCGTTCGGCGCAGAACGCCCGGATCGTCTCCAGCATCCGGTAGCGGTCGTCCACCACCTCGACGAGGGACTTGTCCACCAGCGAGGCGAGCACGCCGTCGGTGTCGGGCACGCCGCACACCCGCTCGGCCGCCTCCAGCGTCGCGCCGCCCGCGAACACCGTCAGGCGCCGGGCGAGCGCGCGTTCCGGCTCGTCGAGCAGGTCCCAGCTCCACTCGACGACCGCGCGCAGCGTCCGGTGGCGCGGCTGCGCCGTACGGCTGCCTCGCGACAGCAACGCGAAGCGCGGCGCGTCGCCCTCCGACTCGGAATCGCCGGTCCCGAGACGGGCGGCGATCTGGGCCAGGGGCAGCGAGCGCAGCCGCGCCGCGGCCAGCTCGACGGCCAGCGGCAGCCCGTCCAGCGCCCGGCAGATCCGCAGCACGTGCGCGACGTCGCCGGGCGCGAAGGCGAGGCCGGGCCGCACGGCGGCCGCCCGCTCGGCGAACAGCCGTACGGCCGGGTAGGCGAGCGCGTCCTCGACGGTGAGCTCGGCCGTGGGCTCGCCAGAGGGTGGCGGAACCCGCAGCGGGGGAATCGGGCACAGGCGCTCGCCGGTGATGCCGAGCGCCTCCCTGCCGGTGGCAAGCACGCGCAGGGTGGGGCACGCCGCGAGCAGCCGGTCGGCGAGCCAGGCCGCCTCCTCCACGACGTGCTCGCAGTTGTCGAGCACGAGCAGCACCGGCCGCAGAGTGAGTGCCGCCACCAGGCGGGCGACGGGATCGGCGGTGCCCTGCCGGGTCCCGGGAGTGGGGATGACCACGGCCGTCTCGCGCAGCCCGAGCGCGCCGAGTACGGCCTGCGGCACGTCGGCGCCGTCGGTGAGCGGGGCCAGTTCCACGAAGCAGACCTCGCCGGGCCACCGGGTGGCCGCCTCGAGCGCCAGCCGGGTCTTCCCGGTGCCGCCCGGACCGGTCAGCGTCACCAGCCGCGCCTCGGTGAGCAGCGCCTCGATGCGCTCCAGCTCGGCGGCGCGGCCCACGAGAGAGGTGAGCGGCACCGGCCTCCCGCCGGGCACGGCGGAGGCGGGGGTGAGGGCCGGATCGGAGCGCAGCACCGCGAGGTGGATCGCGGACAGCTCGGCCGACGGGTCGGCGCCCAGCTCGTCGGCGAGGATCCGCCGGGCGTCGTCGTAGGCGGCCAGCGCCTCCGCCGGGCGGCCCGCGGCGTACAGCGCGCGCATGAGCTGCCCGCGCGAGCGCTCCCGCAGCGGGTGGGCGGCGACCCGTTCCTGCAGTTCGGGGAGCAGGTCGCGGTGTCTTCCGAGGGCGAGGCCCGCCTCGGCGAGGTCCTCGGCGGCCGACAGGCGCAGTTCCTCAAGCCGGACCGCCTGGGCGGGCGCGAACGGCGCGTCGGGCACGTCCGCGAGCGCCGGGCCGCGCCACAGCGCGAGGGCCTGGCCGAGCAGGCCGGCGGCCCGGGCGGGGTCGCCCGCGTCGAGCGCCCGCCGCCCCTCGGCCGCCAGCCGTTCGAAGCGCGAGGCGTCCACGTCGTCCGGGTCCACCGCCAGCCGGTAGCCCGCGGGTTCCCGCACGACCAGGTCGCCCAGGTCGCCCAGGCTGCCGAGGTGCCGGCGCAGCCGCGACACCTGGGCCTGCAGCGCGTTGTCCGCTCCGGACGGAGGCTCGGCGCCGTACAGGCCGTCGATCAGTCGGTCGGTGGTGACCACCCGCCCCGCGTTGAGGAGCAGCAGGCCGAGCAGCGCCCGCAGCCCCGGCCCGCCGACCGGCACCGGGCGGTCGCCGTCGGGCCGCGCCTCCGTCGGGCCGAGGATGCCGAACCGCATGCCCATGATTGTCCCGCATCGTGCGGTCCTGTGCGGCGCGGCGCGGCTCAGCGGCCGACGGCCTCCGCGATCGCCTTCAGCCGGGCCGCGGAGGCGAGGCCGCCGTGATACCAGTGGATCTCGGCGGCGCCGGCCGCGGTGTAGGCGTCGGCCAGGAACGACAGCGCCGCGCCGTCCGCCGGGCGCGGGGGCAGGGCCAGCACGTACGCGCCCACGCGGGGGCCGAGCCGGCCCAGGGCGCGCAGCCCGGCCTCGTCCACCTCGGGCGCGTTCCAGCAGTTGCCGACGAGCAGGTCGACGTCCACCCCCTCGGGCACGGTCGTGAACGGGCCGGTCGCCCACGGATCGGCGCTGGCGTGCAGGGCGATCTTCAGATCAGGACGCACGGCCCTGGCCTCGGCCAGCAGCAGGTCGCGCAGTTCGCCGGCGAGCCCGGTGCGCAGGTCGCGCATCGCGCCGGCCAGGTCGCCGAGCGCGTCCTCGACCGAGCCCGGCGCGCCGTCCACGCCCGCCCGCACCCGCGCGCGGACCTCGGCGACGTCCAGCCCGGCCGCCTCGTAGCGGCGTACGCAGGCCGCGCAGAAGCACAGCGACAGCAGCGCGATCTGCGCGGGCGACCAGTCCGCGCCGTCGGTCTTCTCGTGGTGGCCGCCGTGGCGGAAGCCGAGCGCGCCGCACGCCTCCAGGATCAGCGCGTCGGGGTCGCCTGCCTCGACGACCTCGTGGACCAGCGTGCGGCAGTAGTCGCGCACGTCGGCCGCCGCCGGGCACAGCGCGTACGGGTAGATCTCGCCGAAGGCGTTGGTGACCACCAGGTCGGGGTTGGCCGAGCCGAGCAGCGTGTTGTGGGTCAGCACGGTCCACGCCTGGACCGGCAGGCCGGCGGCGCGCAGGGCGTCCCTGGCCTCCCCGAACGGGTCGGGGGAGTCGACCCACGACGGCGTGCCGGGCACGAGCCGGTTGCCCTTCCACGCCTCCTCGCGTACGGGGACGTAGCAGGCCGCGTGCCGCGCCTCGACCAGCCGGTGGGCCGGATGGGCGGGGGTCGCCGCGCGGGTGGTGTGGTAGGAGGCGGCGAGCGCCACCGCGTCGACGCCGAGCGCCTTGAGGCGTTCGGCGGCGGCGGGGTCGCCGACGATGTCCCAGGGGTAGGCGTAGATGACGTTCACCAGCGTGGCCTCCGTGCCGAGAAGGACGGGTCGACGGACCTCATGTACGTCGTGTCGTCGCGGGAGCGGACCCCGCACTTCTCATACTGCTCGTTCATGATTGCGAGGGCGTCGCGGTCCAGTTCCACCCCGAGCCCCGGGCCGTCCGGCACCGGGACCGCGCCGTCCACGAACCGCAGCGCGCCGGGGGCGACCACGTCCTGGCCGTCCTGCCAGGGGGTGTGGGTGTCGCAGGCGTGGGTGACCGCCGGGGTGGCGGCGGCCAGGTGGGTCATCGCGGCGAGGCTGATGCCGAGGTGGGAGTTGGAGTGCATGGACAGCTCGATGCCGAAGGTCTCGCACAGCGTGGCGATGTGCGCCGAGCGCACCAGACCGCCCCAGTAGTGGTGGTCGGTCAGCAGCACGCCGATCGCTCCCTGGCGTACGGCAGGCGGGATGTGCTCGGGGGTGACGACGCACATGTTCGTGGCGAGCGGCATCGGCACCTCGGCGGCGACCCGCGCCATGCCCTCGATGCCCTCGGTGGGGTCCTCCAGGTATTCGAGCACGCCGTCGAGCTCGCGGCCCACCCGGATCGAGGTCTCCACGCTCCAGACGGCGTTGGGATCGAGGCGCAGCGGATGCTCGGGGAACGCCTCACGCAGCGCACGGATCGCCTCGACCTCCTGCTCGGGCGGGAACACGCCGCCCTTGAGCTTGATCGAGCGGAAGCCGTACCGGCCGATCAGCAGGCGGGCCTGCTCGACCACACCCTCCGGGTCGAGTGCGGCGCCGAAGCCGTCCTCCGGCGCGCCCGGATGCCCCGCCCATTTGTAGAACAGGTAGGCGCTGTACGGCACGGCGTCGCGCACCCTGCCGCCGAGCAAGTCCACGATCGGCCGGTCCGCCGCCTTGCCGCGGATGTCCAGGCAGGCGACCTCGAAGGGGGAGAAGATCCGGTCGACGGTCTTGGCCCGTGAGGAGGTGCCGGTCAGGCCGTGCAGGTCGGTGACGACGTCGGCCCCGACGAGGCCGGCCACGGTGGCGTACATCGCGTTGTGCCCGTAGACGTCGTGGCCGATCAGCGCCTCGGCGGCGGCCCGCACCCGCACGAGGTGGTCGAGGTCGCCGTAGGTCTCCCCGAGGCCGGTCAGGCCCTCGTCGGTGACGACCTCGACGACCGTGCGCAGCGCCCACGGCTCGTGCACACCTGCGGCGTTGAGCAGCGGCGGGTCGCGGAAGGCGACCGGCGTGACGTTGATCTCGCGAATCCTCATCCGGCTCCTCATCCGACGATGTCCAGTCCGGTCGCGATCAGCTTCTCCAGCCGGGCGACGTGCTCGGGGGCCGCGTCGACCAGCGGCGGCCGCACCCGGCCCACGTCGAGGCCGCGCAGGGCGACGCCCGCCTTGACGAGCGAGACGGCGTAGCCGGGCACGAGGTCGCGCAGCTCGACCAGTGGGCGGTAGAAACCGGCGAGCAGGCGCCGGACGAGGTCGTCGTCCCCGGCGGTCACGGCCTTGTGGAAGGCCAGCGCCACCTCGGGGACGAAGCAGAACACGGCGGAGGAGTACAGGCTCACGCCGATCCCCCGGTAGGCGGGCACGGTCATCTCGGCCGTCGGCAGCCCGTTGAAGAAGGTGAAGTCGCGGTCGGTCGCCTCCCTGACGGCGAGGACGATCCGCTGCATCGCGTCGATGTCGCCGAGGCCGTCCTTGAACCCGACGACGTTGGGGATCTCGGTCAGCGTCGCCGCGGCGGCGGCCGTGAAGCGGGCGTTGGCCCGCTGGTAGACGATGATCGGCAGGTCGGTGGCCGCCGCGACCTCGCGGACGTAGCGCACCAGTCCCTCGGCGGGCGCGCTGACCAGGTAGGGCGGCAGCAGCAGCAGACCGTCCGCGCCCGCGTCGGCGGCCCTGCGCGCGCACTCGCGGGCGAACGGGAGCGAGCCGCCGGCGCCGGACAGGACGGGAACCCGCCCGCCCGCCGACTCGACGGCGATCCGCACCACCCGCGCGTACTCGTCGATGCCCAGCGCGTTGAACTCGCCAGTGCCGCAGGCGGCGAACACCCCGCCCGCGCCCTCGGTCACCCCTCGGGTCACGTGCTTGGCCAGCACGTCCTCGGCCAGCTCACCGTCCGGGCCGAACGGTGTGACCGGAAAGAAGAGAACGCCGTCGAGCTGCATCCGCCCACTCCCTTGATGTCCACATATATGGACAAAGTTCTTCAATATGTCCACGAAGCTAGCCGGGTGATCCGACGAAAGTCAACCTGGTCACCTTTTGCCCGCGCCGCTGGTCAGCCCGCGCATGAACTGCCGCTGGAAGGCCGGGAACGCGATGATCGAGGGCAGCGCCGGCAGGGACGCCGCGAGCGTGAAGCCGGTCGGGTCGAGCGTCCGGCCGAGCGCGCTCTGCGGACCCGGACCCGCAGGCCGCCGGCGGCATGGCGAGCGCCGGGGCGACCGCGGTCGTACGTAACCGACCGAGTAGATGACGGTGACCGGGTAGATGACGCGGCATACGCCCGCCTCCAGTTCACGCGGACTGTTCACGTTTCTGAATCGGTTCCGCAATTGTGTTCACTTGCTAGCAAGACCGTAGAAATTGACAACAGTTGCGTCAAGAAGAGATCTTTGGTCAGATATGTGAATTATGCCCGTACTTGTGAACAGTTGGAGGTTGCTGCGAGACTGGCGCCGTTCGGCATTGACACGGTCCGTACGTCGCGCGGACGACACGGAGCGCCGCGCTCTGTTGCCGGGCCGATCCGACAGGAGGCACATGCGAATTCTCATGACCGGCGCGGCGGGCGGCGTCGGCACCCTGCTGCGACCCCGGCTGGCCAGGGAGGGGCGCGTGCTGCGCCTGCTCGACGTCGTCCCGCTGGAGGCGGGGCCGGGCGAGGAGGCGGTGACCGCCGACATCACCGACCCCGAGGCGATGGACGCGGCGATGGACGGCGTGGACGCGGTGCTGCACCTGGGCGGCCACAGCCTCGAACAGCCGTGGGCGGACATCCTGCAGGTCAACATCCACGGCACCTATGTGGTGTTGGAGGCCGCGCGGCGGGCCGGAGTGCGCCACGTCGTGCTGGCCAGCAGCAACCACGCGGTCGGGTTCTTCCCGCGCAGCGCGGGCGAGGCCCCCGACTACCTGTTCCCGCGCCCCGACACCTTCTACGGCGTGAGCAAGGTGACCAAGGAGGCGCTCGGCTCGCTCTACCACGACCGTTACGGCATGCAGGTGACGTGCCTGCGCATCGGCTCGTGCTTCGAGCAGCCCAGGGACGTGCGCATGCTGTCGACCTGGCTGTCCCCCGACGACTGCGCCCGGCTGGCCGAGGCGTCGCTGGCGGCCGACGGCTTCCACGTGGTGTGGGGCGTGTCGGCCAACACGCGCCGCTGGTGGTCGCTGGAGGAGGGCCGGGCCATCGGCTACGAGCCCAAGGACGACTCGGAGGCCTACGCCGAGAAGCTGATCGCCGAGCACGGCGAGCCCGATCTCGGCGAGCTGCCGCACTCGCTGGTCGGCGGGGCGTTCTGCGGCCCCCGCTACGATGTCGAGAACCTTACGGCGGGGGGATGAGGTGACCGGCCAGGTGAACGACGACGTCCAGGCGGCGGTCGAGCGGGCGGCCGCGGCGGGCGAGGCGTGGCGGGCGACGCCCCCGGCCGAGCGCGCCACCGTGCTCGAAGGCGTCTCCGACGCCCTGCTCAAGCACGCCGAGGAGCTGTGGCCGGCCGCCGCGGAGGAGACCCGGCTGCCGGAGGCGCGGCTGCGCGGCGAGATCGCCCGTACGGCCGCGCAGTTCCGGCTGTTCGCCGACGTCCTGCGCGACGGCGGCTGGATCGAGGCGGTGATCGACCACCCCGACCCCGGCGCCACTCCGCCGTGTCCCGACGTGCGCCGGATGAACCACCCGCTCGGCGTCGTGGCCGTCTTCGCGGCCAGCAACTTCCCCTTCGCGTTCTCGGTGGCGGGCGGCGACACGGTGTCGGCGCTCGCGGCCGGCTGCCCGGTCGTGGTCAAGGCCCACGAGGGGCATCCCCGCACCTCCGACCTGACCGCCTCCGTCGTACGGCAGGCCCTGCCCGACCCCGACCTGCTCGGGCTCGTGCACGGGTTCGAGGCGGGGGCCCCGCTGGTGAAGCATCCGCTCGTCACGGCGGTCGGCTTCACCGGCTCGCTCGCGGGCGGGAAGGCCATCCAGAAGCTGATCGACGAGCGGCCCGACCCCATCCCGTTCTACGGCGAGCTGGGCAGCGTCAACCCGGTCGTCGTGCTGCCCTCGGCCGGCCCCGCCGAGGTGGCCTCCGGGTTCGCGGCCTCGCTGACGCTGGGCGTGGGGCAGTTCTGCACCAACCCCGGCCTGGTGTTCGTCCCGGCGGAGGGAGGGTTCGAGCAGGCCGTCGCCGAGGCGGTCGCCGCCACCACCGGCGGGCCCATGCTGACCGCCAAGATCCGCGAGGGCTACCTGCGGGCGTCCGGCCGGCTGGCCGAGCGGCTCACCGTGCTGGCGAGCGGGGACGCGGTGGACGGCATCACCCCGCAGGTCTTCGCCGCCGACCTGGAGGCGTTCGCGGACGGGCTGCCCGAGCTGGGGGAGGAGTGCTTCGGCCCGTCGGCGATCGTCGTCCGCTACCGCGACCCCGCCGACCTGCCCGCCGTGCTGCGCCGGCTGCCCGGGTCGCTGACCGCGACCGTCCACGCGGCCGGCCCGGAGGAGGCCCGCGACCTCGTGCCGGTCCTGCGCCGGCTGGCCGGGCGGCTCATCTGGAACGGCTGGCCCACCGGTGTCGCCGTCTGCTGGGCGATGCACCACGGCGGCCCCTGGCCCGCCTCCACGGCCCCGGCGCACACCTCCGTCGGCGCGGCCTCGATCAGGCGCTGGACGACCCCCGTGGCCTACCAGGACTGGCCGGCGGATCTGCTGCCGCCGGAGCTGCGCGACGACAACCCCCTCGGTGTGCCGCAACGCGTGGACGGCCGCCTGCGCGCCTGACGCCGCCACGTGTTCTCCCGCGCCGCTCTCCCCTCGGGGGAGCGGCGCCCGCGTGCCCGGACCCGGACGAGAAGGACGAAAACCGCGTCTCGATAGCCTGGACTTCCGGACGCGGGAATCGGGGGTCTCGCCGTGGCCGACGTGGTGGACCGATACTTCAGTGCGTACAACGCCCACGATCTGGACGCGGTCATGGGGTGCTACTGCTCCAAGCCCGTCGCGGTGGGGCCGGGCGGCCCGGTGGAGGGCCGTTCCGAGGTGGCGTCCTACCACACCGTGATCTGGCAGGCGTTCCCCGACGTGCACGTCACGGTGTTGCGGAAGGTCGTGGACCGCGAGGCGACGGCGATCACCGCGGTGGGGACCGGCAGGCACACCGGGCCGTTCCCGATCACCACGGGCGAGGTGCTCCAGGGCACCGGGCGGTACGTCAGCGTGCGGTGCTGCTGGTTCTTCGCCGCGGAGGGCGGCCTGATCGTCGACCAGCAGGTCTTCTTCGACCAGCTGGAGCTGTATCTCCAGCTCGGGCTGCCGCTGTCCCGCCTCGGCCTGCCGCCGTAAGGGCGCGCGCGGCCCCCGGCACTCACAGGGGCCGCGCGCCGCCGGCCGTCAGTGGATCTCGCCGGCCCCGGCGTGCCGGGAGACCTCCCTGCGCACGGTCTCGGCGGGGTCGATCCCCGTGTGCAGGGTCGGCGTCCAGCCCGCGTCGGCGCCGAGGTCGGGGTCGTTCTTCGCGTTGTAGGCGGCGATCAGGTCGACGGGCTGCTCCTTGCCGCCGACCCGCAGCAGGTTGCCCTTGGCCGTGAGCGTCGTGCCGCCCCAGTTGTAGAGCAGGTCGGCCGGGTCCACGCTCCGGCTCAGCCGGAAGTAGTTGTTCTCGGCGTAGATCTGCGACTCCACGCCCACGCCCAGCGCGTACTCGAAGGGCTCGGCGTCGGGCACCTGGTAGTAGTTGTTGTAGACGTGCACCTTGCCGAACCGCACGCGGGGCAGCCGCTGCAGGTTGCCGGAGAACTCGTTGTGGTGCACGGTGACGCTGAGCTTGCCCCGGTCGTTGGCGGGGTTGTTGGTCGAGCCGATCAGCATCGTCTTGTCGTGGTCGGAGAACCTGTTCCACGACACGGTCACGAAATCGGACGCGCTGGTGATGTCCGCCTGCCCGTCGTGCACCTGGTAGGGCCGGCCGAAGTAGACCGGCTGGTTCGAGTCGGGGTTGTCCCCGTCGGTGAACGAGTTGTGGTCGATCCAGACGTGGGTCGAGCTGGTGACCGAGATGTTGTCGTAGAGGGAGTTCCAGTTGCCCTCGGCGCCGTCGGTGGGGTCCCACTGGGGGAAGCAGTCGGCCGCGTCCTCGAACCGGATGTTCCGGATGATGACGTTGTCCGCCTTGTCCACGTGCAGGTTGATGTGCCGGATGGTCGCCCCCGGCAGGCCCACGATCGTGGTGTCGGACGGCACCTTGAGCTTGATGTACTTCGTCTGCGCCGCGGCGGAGGCCGCCCGCGCGTCCTCCATCGGCCCGGACGGCTCGGTGTCGCGCCCCCACACCGCCGGGTCGTACGCCGCGAGGTAGCCGGCCAGCGTGTAGCCGCCGGTGGCGAAGTCCGCGCAGGTCCTGTCGACGTCGATGACGCCCTTGACGTAGATGATGCGGGGGCCGGGGGAGGCGAGCGCCGCGGCCAGGCCCGCGCGGTCGGTGACCACGTGGATGTTCGACGCGGGGGCCGCCGCGCCGCCGGTGGTGCCGGTGCCGGCCGAGGCCCAGCCGTCGCCCGCGGGCAGCGTCTGCCGCCCGAGATCGGCCGGCTTCCCGGCCGGCGGGGTGGCCGCCCCGGCGGGGCCCGCTCCCAGCACGGGGACGGCGGCCGTGATCGCGAGGGCGGCCGACGGGAGTAAGGATCTTCCGGGCATGACTGTCTCCGTTCCGCGGTCGCTCCCCCGAGACGAGTCCGTACGCGTCGCCGGCGCTCAGGCCGGGTTGGGCGACCGCTCCAGTTCTTCGAGAAGGGCGAGACCGCGGTCGATCAGCGCGGCGAGCCTGTCGAGGTGCTCGGGGCCGGGATCGGACAGCGGCCGGCGGACGGGTCCCACGTCCAGACCACGCAGGCGCACACCCGCCTTGATGAGCGAGACGGCGTACCCCGGGCCCTCGCCGCGGAGGTCGACCAGGGGACGGTAGAAGCCCTCGATCAGACGGTTCGCGACGTCGTCGCGGCCGTCCCGCAGCGCCCGGTAGCAGGCGAGCGCGAGGTCGGGGAGGAAACAGAAGACGGCGGAGGAGTAGCGGACCACCCCGAGGTCCCGGTAACCGAGCTGGGACAGCTCCGCCGTCGGCATGCCGTTGAAGTAGAGCATTCCGGGCGGGGCGGCCTCGATGATCCGGCGCATGAGGCCGAGGTCGCCGTAGCCGTCCTTGAGCCCGATGACGTTCGGGTGCTCCGCGAGCGCCGCGACCGTCTCCGGCTCGAAGACGGCGTTGTCCCGCTGGTAGAGGATGATCGGCAGCCGGGTGCCGTCCGCGATCGCCTCGTAGTGGCGGCGCAGGCCGTCCTGGCCCGCCTGCACGAGGTAGGGCGGCAGCGCCAGCAGGGCCGAGGCCCCGCCGTCCGCCGCCGCCCTGGCGAACTCCAGGGCCATCGCGGTGCCGTAGCCGGTCCCGGCGACCACCGGGACGCGCCCGGCCGCCTCCTCGACCGCCGCGGCCACGCAGGCGGTGTAGTCGCGCAGGCTGAGCGAGGGGAACTCACCGGTGCCGCAGCAGGCGAACACCGCGCCGCACCCCGCCTCGACGCCCTGCCGCACGTGCCGGCGGAACACCTCGAGGTCGAGCCGCTCCTCCTCGTCGCAGGGCGTGACCGGGAAGAACAGCAGGCCGTCGAATGTCACCGGCTTCCTCCGTCATCCTTCTGAACCTGATTCATATTCATGAACTTCATGAACACCGGGACCGTACGGCGAGGGGCGGCGTGTGGTCAAGACGCGCACGCCGAGAGGGCAATGTCTCGAATACGACACGGGTTCTTGACAGGACCGAGGCGTGAACATCACCGTTGATCCGTCCATGTTTGTGAACTACGTTCAGGAATATGTCTTGAACATGGTTCGGGAAAGTCGCAGAGGAGATGCGCCGGTGACGACGATGCGCCGCAGGGCCGTGCCGTACCTGCTGATCTCACCGACGGTCGCGCTCATCGCCGCGTTTCTCGTCTACCCGATCGCCAGCGTCGCGTACTACAGCCTGCAGCACCGCAACCTCACCCGGCCATGGGCGGACGGCTTCGCCGGTCTCGACAACTTCCGGCGGATGCTGTTCGAGGACGAGGTCTTCTGGCACAGCCTGGGCTTCACCGCCAAATGGGTGATCGTCGAGATCGGCCTCCAGCTGATCCTCGGGCTGGCCCTGGCCCTGATCGTCAATGAAAGTTTCATCGGCAGGGGGCTCGCCCGGTCGCTCGTCTTCTCGCCCTGGGCCGTCTCCGGGGTGCTGACGACGGGCATCTGGATCCTGCTCTACACGCCGAGCACCGGGGTGCTGCGCTTCCTCGGGCAGCCCGAGGCGGCGGTCCTCGGCAACCCCGACACGGTCTTCCCTGCCGTGGTGGTGACCGAGCTGTGGCGCGGCGTGCCGTTCTTCGCGATCCTCCTGCTCGCCGGCCTGCAGGGCATCCCGGGCGAGCTCTACGAGGCGGCGGCGGTGGACGGCGCCGGGCGGACCAGGCGCTTCCTCCACGTCACGCTGCCGCACCTGCGGGACGCGATCGTGCTGGCCACGCTGCTGCGCGGGGTCTGGGAGTTCAACAACGTCGACCTGCTCTACACGCTCACCGGCGGCGGCCCGGCCCAGGTCACGACCACGCTGCCGCTGTACGTCGCGCAGCGGGCCGTCGACTCCAAGGACTTCGGGTACGGCTCGGCGCTGACGATGGCGGGCTTCGTGATCCTGCTGTTCTGCTCCATCCTCTACCTCCGGATCAGCCGGTTCGGCGAGGAACGATGAAGAGGCGAGGGGTTTCGCAATGAGCGCCGACGTGATGACCCGCCCGCGCACCCGAGCGGTGCCCGCGGGGGCCCGCCGACGGAAGAGGCGCGATCCCGGCCGCGTGCTGCGGCTCTACGTCCCCCTGGGGATGTACCTGGTCTTCACCCTCGTGCCGTTCTACTGGATGCTCGTGTTCGCCCTGCGGCCGGCCGGATCGACCGACCCGGTGCCCTGGCCGATCACGTTCGAGCACTTCGAGACCGTCTGGAACGACATCGGCTACGCGGTGTTCTTCAAGAACAGCGTGATCGTCGGGGTCTGGTCGCTGCTGGTCACCACGGTCATCGCGGTCATGGGAGGGTACGCGCTGTCGCGCTACCGGTTCCGCGGCCGGGGCCTGTTCATGGTCGTGCTGCTGTGCACCCAGTTCATCCCCGGCGCGATGATGCTGATCCCGCTGTTTTCGATCTTCAAGTCGCTCGGCCTGATCAACAACCTGGCCAGCCTCATCGTCGCCGACACCGTCTTCAACCTGCCCCTGTCGATCATCCTGATGAGCGGGTTCATCTCGGCCGTGCCGTTCACGGTCGAGGAGGCCGCGATGGTCGACGGCTGCACCCGGTTCCGCGGCTTCCTCGCGATCGTGCTGCCGCAGCTGCGGCCCGGCCTGATCGCCGTGGGGTCGTTCGCCTTCATCCACACGTGGAACAACTTCCTGTTCGCGCTGATGTTCGTCAGCAGGCAGGACAGCTTCACGATCCCCGTCGGGCTCAGCTACACGATCGGGGAGTACAGCGCCGACTTCGGGGCCCTGGCGGCAGGGGGCGTCGTCGCCGCCCTGCCGGTGGTCTGCGTGTTCGCAGTGGTCCAGCGCTATCTCGTGCACGGCATCAGCGCCGGCGCGGTCAAGGGATAGCAACCCCCCAGCCTGTCTCAAGCAGGAGGAACCATGAAGATGAAAGTGGCCTGGGCGGCGCTCGCCGTTCTCGCGGTCACCGCTACCGGATGTGGGTCGGACTCGGGTTCCGGCGAGGGCTCCGGCAAGACGACCATCACGTTCTGGGACAACAACGGGGGCGCCCGCACCCCGATCTACCAGGAGCTGATCAAGCGGTTCGAGGCGGCCAACCCCTCGATCCACGTCGAGTACGTCGGCGTCCCCATCGCCTCCGTCCAGCAGAAGTACGACACCGCCGTCGCGGGCGGGGACACCCCCGACGTCGGCGGCGTCACCACGTCGTACCTGGCCAACCTGACCGGCCAGCAGGCGCTGGAGCCGGCGGACGAGTGGCTGGCCAAGAGTTCGGTGAACGGCAAGCTGGCCACGCCGATGCTCGACTCGGTCCGCAAGACCGTGCCCGACGGCAAGCTCTACCTGGTGCCGGGCACCTCCAACATGGACGTGGTGTGGTACCTGAAGGACAAGCTCCAGCAGGCGCCGGGCACCTGGGACGAGTTCTTCAAGGACGCCGACGACCTGACCAAGAAGCCCGACGAGTACGGCTACACCATCCGCGGCGGCGCCGGCTCGATCTTCCAGATCCTGGCCGAGATGTACTCCTACTCGGGCGTGAACGCGTTCTTCGACGCCTCCGGCAAGAGCACGGTCAACGACCCGAAGAACGTCGAGTTCCTCACCAAGATGGCCGGGCTGTACAAGAAGGACACCCCCGAGGCCGACGTCACCAACGACTTCCCGAAGATGGTCGCCGCGTTCGGCACCGGGAAGATCGCGATGATGCACCACAACCTGGGCTCCTACAACGACCACGTCAAGGCCCACGGCAAGGACAAGATCGGCGCCTTCGCGCTGCCGACCGGCCCCGGCGGCAAGCGGACCGTCGTCGCCAACCCCGTGGACGGCTTCGCGGTCTTCAAGAACAGCGAGCACAAGGACGCCGCCTGGAAGTTCGTGGAGTTCCTGGTCTCCCACGACAGCAACAGCTACTGGAACCAGCAGACGGGCCAGATCCCGGCCAACACCGAGGCGCAGGGCGACTCCTGGGTGCAGGGCCTGGAGCACCTGAAGACGGCCGTCGACACGCTGAACGACCCGAACACCCAGGTCGTGTCGCCGCCCTACTACCTGCCGCAGTTCTCCTCCATCACCAAGGCCGACACCGAGCCCCTCTTCCAGAAGGTGCTGCTCGGCCAGATGAAGCCCCAGGAGTTCCTCGACACCCTGGCGCAGAAGCTGACCGACGCCCAGGCCGAATGGAAGAAGGCGACCGGCGGCTGACGACCGCCGCCGCGTCCCGGGACCGGGCCGGTGCGTCCCTGACCGCGCACCGGCCCTCCGGGCCCGATGGACACCGCCCCTCCGGGCCCGATTGACACGGCCCCTCCGGGCCCCCTCCAGCACCGAAAGAGAAGGGAAGAGTCCATGGCGGTCGTCGAACGCGTCATCGTCACGGTCTTCACCACGGTCACCAAGTCCGTGGTGGACGGGCACGGCCACCGGCATCCCGGCCCGCCACGGGAGGTGCGGGAGGCGCTGCTGGCCGTCACCGACAGCGACGGCGCGACCGGATACTGCCTGGCGGCGCCGGACACCGTCAGAGAGGCGATGATCACGGGCCACATCGGGCCGGCGCTGATCGGCCAGGACAGCCTCGACCGGGAGCGGCTGTGGCACCGCGTCGCCCGCCGGCAGCGGGGCGCCCAGGGCAACCTGTCCGACCGGGCGCTCAGCGCGGCCGACCAGGCCCTGTGGGACCTCGCCGGGCGCAAGCTCGGCCTGCCGGTCTGGAAGCTCCTCGGCGGCGCCCGCTCCGAGGTGCCCGCCTACGCGAGCACGATGTGCGGCGACGACATCCCCGGCGGCCTGGCCACCCCCGAGGACTACGCCGCCTTCGCCAAGGAACTCGTCTCCCGCGGCTACCGCGGGATCAAGCTGCACACCTGGATGCCGCCCATGCCGTACGGCGTGGACCGCGACATCGAGGCGTGCGCCGCGGTCCGGGACGCGGTCGGCCCGGACGTCGCGCTCATGCTCGACAGCAACCACTGGTACTCCCGCTCCGAGGCCCTGGCCCTCGGCAGGGCCCTCGACGAGCTGAACTTCGCGTGGTACGAGGAGCCCATGGAGGAGGCCTCGGTGCAGTCGTACCGATGGCTCGCCGACCAGCTCAGGACGCCGATCCTCGGGCCGGAGACCTCATGGGGCAAGCACATGGCGCGGGCGGAGTGGGTGGCCGCGGGGGCCTGTGACATCCTCAGGGTCGGCGTGGTCGGCTCCGGCGGGATCATCCCGGCGATCAAGGCGGTCCACCTGGCCGAGTCGTTCGGCATGGACTGCGAGATCCACGGCAACGGCTCCGGCGCCCTCGCCGTGATCGGCGCCACGCTGTGCGGGCAGTGGTACGAGCGAGGGCTGCTGCACCCGCACTCGGACTACGACACGCCCGCCCCGCACCTGCGGTCGATCGTCGACCCGCTCGCCGACGGGAAGGTGCGGATGCCGGACACTCCCGGACTGGGGGATGATCTGGATATGGACTACATCGCCTCCCGGACGGTCGCCTCCTGGGGAACCGGCTCACAATAGGAGGCGGACAGGCGGGTCAGGGAGGTTACACATGGCGGAACCCGTGCCGCACGTGAAGTCGGCACTCCGGACGGTCGAGCTGCTCGACTTCTTCGCGCAGTATCCCGGACTGCACAGCCTCACCGACCTACAGGGCAAGCTGGGCTACCCCAAGAGCAGCCTGCACGCCCTGCTGCGGACGCTGGTCGACCTCGGCTGGATCGAGACCGACGTCACCGGCACGCTCTACCGGATCGGCATGCGGGCTCTGCTGGTCGGGGCGACGTACATCGACGGCGACCCGGTGGTCCAGCTCGCGCACGACGCGCTGGACTGGCTGGCCGAGGTCACGGGCGAGACGGTGCACCTCGCCCGTCTCGACCATTTCGACATCGTGTACCTCGCCACGCGCGCCTCGCGGCACTACCTGCGGCCGTTCTCACGGGTGGGCCGCCGCCTGCCGGCGAGCACCACGTCGCTCGGCAAGGCGATCCTGGCGAGCAGGGACGACGACGAGGTGCGGGCGATGCTGCCCGCCGAGCTGCCCTCGCTGACGGCCCACACGATCGTGGACGCCGAGGAACTGCTGGTCGACCTGCGCCGGGTGCGCAAGCAGGGCTACGCGGTGGACCGCGAGGAGAACACCGAGGGGCTGCGCTGCTTCGGCGTCGCGCTGCACATCAGCGACCCGCCGCGCGACGCCATCAGCTGCTCGGTGCCGATCCCGCGCCTCACGCCCGAGCGGGAGAAGGAGATCGCCTCCTGCCTCCTGGAGGCGCGCGAGCGCATCGAGCGCTCCGCCATGCGGCAGCGCCGCGCCTACTGACCGGACGCGGCTCCGCCGCCGCGCCTCACGCTTTCCAGCCGGTGGCGCGCAGCCACGTCTCCAAGGTCATCAGGCCCGGGTGCTCGGATCGCAGGGCCCGCAGATCGACCTGTGCGGGCGGTTGCTCGTCGAAGAACTCGTACATCCGGGCCACCCACTCGTCGAACGCGCGCACCTGCTCGATCGGCGTCCGTTCGAAGCGGGCCGGCAGGCCGCACACCCGGCCGAACGTCGCGGCGATCTCGGCCGGGGTGAGCTCGTCGGCGCCCAGGTCGACGGTGCGGCCGAGGAACCGGCCGGGGCGCTCGAAGGCGAGGGCGGCGAACACCCCGATGTCCTCGACGGCGATCAGCTGCATCGGCGTGCCGGGCTGCGCGGGGAGCCGCACGACCAGCGTGCCGTCCTCCAGGACCGGCCGGTTGTAGGTGGCGAAGTTCTCCATGAAGGAGACCGGGCGCAGGATCGTCGCCGGGAGGCCGAGGGCGTGGATCTCGCGCTCGATCCGTGCCTTGCTCTCGAAGTGGGGGATTCCGGAAGGGGTGTCGGTGCCGGGAACCGAGCTGTACACCAGGTGTCCCGTGCCGATCTCCGCGGCCAGCCGGGCCACCGTCAGGCCCCGCCGCTCCTCGGCTGCGGCGCCCTCGACGGTGATCCTCGGGCCCTGCATCATGCTCAGCGCCAGGAAGACCCCGTCCACGCCCCGCATCGCGCGGCGCAGCGACGCCTCGTCGTCCAGGTCGCCCACGACGACCTCCGCCCCCGACTCATCCAGGTTCTTCGCGGCGGAGCCGCCCGGGTCGCGCACCAGGGCGCGTACGCTCCGGCCCCGGGCGAGCAGTTGCCGCGCGGTGGCGCCGCCCTGCCGGCCCGTGGCGCCGACCACCAGTACGGGATCGCTCATGGCGCCTACCTCCGTGGCAGACTCGCGGTGTGAAGGATCATGGACGCCACGATAACGAGACGGCGTCCGGCGGTCCTGGCACTCGTGCTGCCAGTCACGCACCCGGCCGCCGGGCCAGGGCGTCGGACCGCAGGTCCGAGCTCGGCGCGTTCCTCCGCGCCCGGCGGGCCCGCCTGCGTCCGGCCGACGTCGGCCTGCCGGAAGGCGATCCGGCCCTGCGCCGCACCCCCGGCCTGCGCCGCGAGGAGATCGCCGAGCTCTCGGGCGTCGGTGTCACCTGGTACACCTACCTGGAACAGGGGCGGGACATCTCGGCGTCGGCGCAGGTGATCGACGCGCTGGCCCGCGCGCTGCTGCTCGATCCCGACGAACACCGCCACCTGCGCGACCTGGCCGGCCTGGCCCCGCCGGACACGCCGCCCGGCGAGGGGGAGCGGCCACGGGACCGGCTGCGGCGCCTGGTGGACGCCGCCGCCCCGAACGCCGCCTCCGTGTACGACGCGCGCTTCGACTATCTGGCCTGGAACACCCCCTACGCCCTGCTCCGCCACGATCCGCTGACGCTCCCGCCGGGCAGGCGGAACCTGCTGTGGATGATGTTCACCGACGCCGGCAACCGCGCCCGGATGGTCCATTGGGAACCCGCCGCCCGCGCCGTGATCAGCCAGTTCCGCGCCGCGATGGGACGCCGGCCCGGCGACCCCGCCTTCACGGCGCTCGTGGCGGAGTTGAGCGAGGTCAGCCCGGAGTTCCGGGAATGGTGGGCGGACTACCCGGTCCGCCGCTTCAGGCCCGCGACGGTCGCGATCGACCATCCCGAGATCGGGCGGCTGGACCTGGAGATGTTCCAGCTGCGTCCGGCGGAGCACCCCGATCTCCTGCTGGTGCTGCAGGTGCCGGCGGGCGAAGACGGTCGCAGGCGGGTGACCTCGCTCCTCGACGGACGGCGGGACTCCGGCTTCCCCCCAAAGGGCAGCGCCCCAGAGGGCAGCGTCCTATAGGGCGGCCTCCCGGCGCGCCGCCCCGGTAATCGCCCGCATCCGGGGTAACTTCGGCATCATGGCCACCCGTACGTCCGGACAGGGGTCCGGCAAGCGCCCCGCGTCGCGCTCCGGATCCCGTACGGCTTCCCCGAAGCGATCCCCGGCGGGTTCCCGAGGCAGGGCGGCGCCCAAGGCCGCGCCCAAGCGGCCGGTCGCCACCGGACAGGACCCGATCAGCTGGTTCTTCCTCGTGATCGGCAAGCTCGTCATCGGCATGTGGATGCTGGTGGCGAACGGCGTGGGCATGGCGGCGCGGGCACTCGGGCAGGGAGCCCGCGACCTCGACCCCGTGCACCGCCGCGACGGGCAGGGGCTGTCGGTGCTCGCGGGCGCCATCGTGCTCGCCGCCCTGATCTGGCGGGACAACAAGACGGGATTCGCCGAGTTCGTCGACGCCGTGGTGCGCGGGACGGTGGGATCGCTCGCCTGGGCGGTGCCCGTGCTGCTCGCGCTGCTCGCCTGGCGGCTGCTGCGCCACCCCGACCAGAACGCCGAGACCGGCAGGATGGGCATCGGCTGGACCGCGCTGCTGGCCGGGATCCTCGGGATCGTGCACGTCGCCCACGGCACGCCGTACCCCTCAGGGGGGCCCAACGACGGCATGGACAACGTGTCGGCGGCGGGCGGCATGATCGGCTTCATCGTCTCGGCTCCGCCGTCGAGCATCCTGCCGGCGTTCATCACGATCCCGCTGCTGGTGATGCTGTCCGGCTTCGGCCTGCTGGTGATCACCGCGACCCCGGTCCACCGCATCCCCGAGCGCCTCGCCGAGATCCAGCACATGCTCTTCCAGCGGCCGGAGGAGACCGGGGAGCCCCGCAAGGCCCCCGCGCCGGCCAAGAAGCGCACGCGCAAGCCGCAGGGCGGCGGGCGCGGCGACACCGAGGGCGGCGACGGCGTCAAGCCGTACGACACGCCCGTGCTGTCGGAGAAGGACCACTCGCCGGAGATCGTCCCCGGCCTCGTGGACGACGTCGTGGAGTCGGCCGAGCCGACGGAGCCGGAGATACCCAAGCCGGTGCCGCAGCCTCCGCTGCCGACCCCCGCGCCGCGCAAGGTGGAGCAGCTCGTCCTGTCGAGCCAGGAGGGGCCGTACACGCTGCCGGACCTCACGATGCTGCGGCCGGGCAGCGCGCCCAAGCAGGAGACCAAGGCCAACCGGACGGTCGTGAACGCGCTGACCAGCGTGCTGGAGCAGTTCTCCATCGACGCGCAGGTCGTCGGCTTCACGCGGGGCCCGACGGTGACCAGGTACGAGATCGAGCTGGGCCCGGCCGTCAAGGTCGAGAAGGTCACCGCGCTCACCAAGAACATCGCCTACGCCGTCAAGTCCGCGGACGTCCGGATCCTGTCTCCCATCCCCGGCAAGTCGGCGATCGGCGTGGAGATCCCCAACGTCGACAAGGACCTCGTGTCGCTGGGCGACGTGCTGCGCTCGCAGGTGGCCCAGGCCGACCACCACCCTATGATCGTCGGGCTGGGCAAGGACGTCGAGGGTCGCACCATCGTGGCCAACCTGGCCAAGATGCCGCACATCCTCATCGCGGGCGCCACCGGCGCGGGCAAGTCGACCTGCATCAACGGGCTGATCTCCTCGATCCTCCTGCGGGCCACGCCCGACGAGGTCCGCATGGTGCTGGTCGACCCCAAACGGGTCGAGCTCAGCTCGTACGAGGGCATCCCGCACCTCATCACGCCCATCATCACCAACCCGAAGAAGGCCGCCGAGGCCCTCGAATGGGTGGTGGGCGAGATGGACCGGCGGTACGACGACCTGGCGGCCAGCGGCTTCCGGCACGTGGACGACTTCAACAAGGCGGTGCGCGCGGGCAAGCTGGTGCCGCCGCCGGGCAGCGAGCGCGTCTACCAGCCGTACCCGTACCTGCTGGTGATCGTGGACGAGCTGGCCGACCTGATGATGGTCGCGCCGCGCGACGTGGAGGACTCGATCGTCCGCATCACGCAGCTCGCCCGGGCCGCCGGCATCCACCTGGTCATCGCCACCCA
Source organism: Microbispora sp. KK1-11 (assembly GCF_006874435.1). NCBI lineage: Bacteria > Bacillati > Actinomycetota > Actinomycetes > Streptosporangiales > Streptosporangiaceae > Microbispora > Microbispora sp. KK1-11. The sequence continues at coordinate 125,667 of NZ_VIRJ01000003.1, forward strand.
GCGGCCGTCCGTCGACGTCGTCACCGGCCTGATCAAGGCGAACGTGCCCTCGCGGCTGGCGTTCGCCACCTCCTCGCTCGCCGACTCGCGGGTCATCCTCGACCAGCCGGGAGCCGAGAAGCTCGTCGGGCAGGGCGACGCGCTGTTCCTGCCCATGGGCGCGAGCAAGCCGATGCGGCTGCAGAACGCGTTCATCTCCGAGAAGGAGATCGCGGAGCTCGTCGACCACTGCAAGGCCCAGATGCAGGCCGAGTATCGGGAGGACGTCGCCGCGCCCGCCGCCGCGAAGCGGGAGATCGACGAGGAGATCGGCGACGACCTCGACCTGCTGATCCAGGCCGCCGAGCTGATCGTGTCGACCCAGTTCGGCTCCACGTCCATGCTCCAGCGCAAGCTGCGCGTGGGCTTCGCCAAGGCCGGGCGGCTGATGGACCTGCTGGAGAGCCGCAACGTGGTCGGCCCGAGCGAGGGGTCCAAGGCCCGGGAGGTGCTCGTCAAGCCCGACGACCTGCCCGGCCTGCTCGCCGACCTCCGCGGCGGCGAGTAGCCGCCGGGCCTCGCCGAGCGTCTGCACGGCCTGGATCGCCTGACCTCAGCGGTTTGCGACCCGGTGGGCGGCGGTGGCGAGCAGCAGGGCCGCGTGCGCGCCGGGGTCGGTCACCGGATGGCCCAGCAGCGTCTCGATGCGCTGCAGCCGCTGGTAGAACGTCTGCCGGCCGAGGTGCAGCGCGGCGGCCGCCCGGGTCGCGCTGCACCCGTGCAGCAGGAAGACCTCCAGCGTGCCGACGAGGTCGGTCCGGTGGGCCGTGTCCCAGTCCACCAGCGGGCCGATGGTCCGCCGTACGAGCTCAGCGGTGTGCCGGGCGTCGGCGTGGCGGGTGAGCTCCAGCTCGAGGGCGAGCGCGCGGGTGGTGACGAGCCGGGCGTCCCGCCGCAGCCCGAGCGCGGCCCGTGCGTCCCGCAGCGAACCGCCCAGCTCGGCCAGGCCGGTCGCGGCGTGCCCCACGGCGACTCTGAGCTGGGGGGTGTGCAGCCGCCGCAGCGCCTCCTCCAGCGCCTGGGCGGCCGCACCGGCGGCGTCCGCCACGGCCACCGGCACCGCGAGGGTGCCGAGCACCAGCCGGCCCACCCGCCCGCGCAGGGCGGTCGTGTGCAGGATGTGCGCGGCCCGGTCGAGCACGGCGAGCGCGGCCGCCGTCTCCAGGGCGTCCACGGCCACGCCCACCAGCAGGTGGGCGGGCCCGGTGGGCAGGCCCGCCATGACCGCCCGTACGCCGGGGTCGGCCTCGGCCGTGCCCTCGATGAGGTCCCGCAGCAGCGCGGACGCCTGGCGGTCGCGCTCGCTCGGCGGACTGCCCGTCCTGAGCATGGCGAGGGCGAGGGCGACGGCCGTCCGCTCCAGCGCGATCGCCAGGTCGTCGGCGGGCAGCGCCGAACCGGGGCCGGCCACCAGCCGCCCCCAGGGATGGCCGTGGAGGGTGACCGGTGACTCGCAGACCGCACGCTCAGCCGCGCGCCAGGCGTCCCGGTCGCTGCCCACGCCGTGGGCGGCGACCAGCGCGCCGCCGGCGGACAGAAGCATCAGCGGGGCCCCCACGACCTCGGCTCCGGTCGCCAGCACCCCGGCGACCCCGGCGCCGGCGATGAGCGCCTCGTTGAGGGCGCGGGTGGCCGAGTCGCCCACCCGCAGCCGCCGGCTCGCGTAGTCGACGATCAGCGTGTTGACGTGCTCCGTGATCCGGATGAACGGGACGACCGCGTGCAGGGCGATGAACGGCAGCTCCTGCCTGCGGGCCTCCTCCACCAGCTCGCGCGGCGTCTCGGGGAACGTGCGGCCGAGTTCGAGGGCGACCCCGGCCACGCCCCTGGCGGCGATCTCCCGCAGGTAGTGCCGCCGCGCCCCCGCGTCGGTGCCGGCCAGGCCGAGCCCGGTCGTCAGCAGCAGCTCGCCGCCGGTGAGCAGGGGGCCGATCTCGTATATCTCGCTGGAGTGCACCCATCGGACCACCCGGTCGAGCGCACCCTCCCCGGCGAGGACCTCCGGCCGGGCCTCCCGCAGCACCTCGAAGGACAGCAGCTCGCGCAGGGTCAGAGGCATCGGTGCACCCCTATACGGATCGTCCGTTAAGGGTCGCCATAGTACGGACGTTTCGTCCGTTCCCGAAGGCCCGGCGTGGAGGGATAGTGAGCGCATGACAAGCGACGCCGCCATGCTCAGCGTGGCCCTGGAAGAGGCCAGGAAGGGGTTCGCCGAAGGCGGCGTGCCCGTCGGCGCGGCCCTGTTCGGCCCGGACGGCCGCCTGCTGGGGCGCGGGCGAAACCGCCGGGTCCAGGACGGCGACCCCTCGGTGCACGGGGAGACCGCCGCCTTCCGCGACGCGGGCCGCCAGCCCTCCTACCGCGGGACCACCATGGTGACCACCCTGTCGCCGTGCTGGTACTGCAGCGGCCTGATCCGGCAGTTCCGCATCCCGCGCCTGGTGGTCGGAGAGTGCCGCACGTTCATGGGCGCGCACGAGTGGCTCGCCGAGGCCGGGGTGGAGGTCGTCGTGCTCGACGATCCCGAGTGCGCCGGGCTCATGACGGCCTTCATCGCGGCCAACCCGGCCGTCTGGAACGAGGACATCGGAGATGAGGCATGAATTCGGTTCCCGTCGTCGACCTGACTCCCTGGTTCTCCGGTGAGGCGGACGGCCGGGCACGGGTGGCCGCCCAGGTCGACGCCGCGCTGCGCGAGATCGGCTTCCTGCTGGTCACCGGGCACGGCGTGCCGGCCGCACTGCGCGAGGACGTGCGCGCCGCGGCCCGGCGGTTCTTCGCCCTGCCCGCCGAGGTGAAGCAACGGTACGCCGCCACGGTCGGGGAACGGGGCTGGCTGCCGCCGGGCGTCGAGGCCAACGGCTACGCCGAGGGCACGCCCACCCCGCCCGACCTCAAGGAGACCTTCGCCGTGGGCGCCGACCAGCCGATCGGCGTCCCGGAGATCGACGCCGACTGGTTCCTCGCCAACGTCTGGCCGTCCGAGGTGCCCGAACTCCAGGTGCTGCTCACCCGCTACCTGGCGGAGATGCGCTCGCTGGCCGGCGAACTCCTGGTGGTCTGCGCGGCCGCCCTGGGGATCGAGGAGGACTTCTTCGCCTCCCGGGCCGACCACCCGTCGTACACGATGAACATCAACCGCTACCCGCCGCTGTCGCAGGTGGGCGAGCCGGAGCCGGGGCAGTTCCGGATCGGGCCGCACACCGACTTCGGCACCGTGACCGTGCTCGACCGGCAGCGGGGCGTCGGCGGCCTGCAGGTCTACACGCTCGACGGCGAGTGGATCGACGCGCCGTTCGTGCCGGACTCGTTCACGATCAACATCGGCGATCTGCTGGCCCGCTGGACGGGCGACCGCTGGCGCTCCACCCGGCACCGGGTGCTCCCGCCCGACCCGTCGGCGCCGGACGAGGAGCTGATCTCGCTCATCTACTTCTACGAGTGCAATCCCCTGGCCGAGGTGGAGTCGCTCGGCCCCCCGATCGGCCGGGTCTCCTACGAGCCCGTCCGCGCGTCCGACTACCTCCTCGAGAAGCTGAGGGCGATCACCGTATGACAGTTCTGGAACCCCCCGAAGTCGCCGTACGCGAGGGCCGGTACGGGGACAAGGTCGCCGCGATCGAGCCCGGCGGCATCGAGTTCATCCCTCTCTCCGAGCGCCACGGCAGGCCCCGGCAGCTCTTCTGGACGTGGACCTCGCCGAACCTGGAGTTCGCCACGATCTTCCTCGGGGTTCTCGCCGTGGCGGCGTTCGGGCTCGGCTTCTGGCAGGCCGTGCTCGCCGTCGTCGTGGGCAGCGGCCTCGGGGCCCTCACCCACGGCGTGCTGTCGGCCAGGGGCGTGAGCGCGGGGCTGCCGCAGATGGTGCTCGGCAGGCTGCCGTTCGGCTATTGGGGCAACGTCATCCCTTCGGCGTTCAACTCCGTCGCCGCCGGAATCGGCTGGTTCGCGGTCAACAGCGTGAGCGGCGCGCTCGCGCTGAACACGCTGACCGGCCTGCCGGGCTGGGCCTGCCTGCTGATCGTCGTCGCGGTCATGGTGGCGCTCGGGTTCTTCGGCCACAACCTGGTGCAGGCCTTCGAGAAGTACGCGTTCCCGGTCCTCGCGGTGATCTTCGCGGTCACCTCCGTGATCATCCTGTCGAAGGCCCAGCCGGGCTACGCGGGCAGCGGGGGAGGGCTGGGCGGCTTCCTGCTGACCGTGGGCGCCACGTTCGGCTACGCGGCCGGCTGGAACCCGTACGCCGCCGACTACACGCGGTACCTTCCGCAGGACGCGAGCAGGCGGGCCACCGGCCTGTCGGCGGGCCTCGGCGTGTTCGTGTCGTGCGTGCTGCTGGAGGTCGTCGGCGCGGCGTCCGTGACGATCGGGGGCGGCGACGCCCTCGGGCAGCCCACCTCGGCGTTCACCGGCCACCTGCCCGCGCTCGTGGCGAACCTGACGCTGCTCGCGATCGCCCTCGGGGCCGTGTCGGCCAACGCGCTCAACGTCTACTCGGGCGCGATGTCGCTGCTCGCCCTCGGCGTACGGCTGCCGCTGACGATGCGCCGGGCCATCGTCGCGCTGGCCTGCGGCGTGATCGGCTTCGCGGTGGCGCTTTCGGGCCTGGAGGACGCCGGGCACAAGTACGAGGCGTTCCTGCTGGTCATCGCGTACTGGATCGGCCCCTGGCTGGGCGTGGTGCTGACGGACATGCTGCTGCGGCGCGGCCAGGACGTCCGCGCGCTCGAACCGCTCATGTTCGACCGGCGGCACGCCAACTGGGCCGGGCCCGTCGCGATGGTCGCAGGGGTCGTCCTGTCGGTCTGGCTGTTCTCCAACCAGGAGCAGTACGTCGGCCTGGTGCCGCGGAGCGTGCCCCAGGTGGGGGACATCGCGTTCGAGGCCGGGTTCCTCATCTCCGCCGGGCTCTATCTCGCGCTGAAGCCCCTGCGGCGCTGAACGGGCCCCGGCCGCTCCCCGCGTGCACTCTCCGTGAACATTTGGCACACCCCCGGGTACCCATCGTAGCCAGTTACTGATTGAATGTGACTAACTACGCATTGTGGGGCGAGCTGCAAGCTCGGACAGGGGGGCGTGACCAATGAGCGTTGGTGCTGTTTTGGCCGAAGCCCGTGAGCGCGCCGGGCTGACCGTGCGTCAGCTCAGCGAGCGCACGCGGATCCGCGAGACCGTCATCGAACGCTTCGAGCGCGACGACTTCTCGGTGGGAGACTTCTACGCGCGCGGGCACATCCGGACCATCGCCTCCGACCTCGGCCTGGACCCGGACGAGATCCTGCGGCAGTACGAGCAGGAGAACGCCGACATCGCGTCTCCGGTCAAGGCGTCGGCGGTGTTCAGGGGCGACGTGGGGGAGCGGGCCCGCAGGGCCCCCAGCTGGACGAAGGCCGTCGCGGTGGCCCTGGCCATCGTCGCGATCGTCGTCGTCGCGCGGATGCTCGGGGGCTCCGGCGGGAAGACGGGCCCGACGGCCGCGCAGCTCCCGGTGACCGCGCCGCACGCGCACGCGCGTCACGAGAAGGGCCACGAGAAGAAGACCGTCGAGGATGCCCTCGCACCCGGCGTCGTGGTGGTGAAGGTCACCGCGCGCAAGCCGTCCTACATCAACGTGAGGGACGCCAAGGGCAAGGAGATCTTCCAGGGGACGCTGCCCGAGGGGAAGACCACGACTTATTCGGCCAAGGACCGGATGCGGGTGACCATCGGCGACGCGGGGGCGGTGCGGCTGGAGGTCAACGGAAAGGACCTCGGCACGCCGGGCAAGGACGGTCAGATGATCCGGCGGACCTTCGACGCGGGCGGCCCGAGTCCCCGTTAATCGCCGACTGCCGATACCGTAGTTCGCATCATGTCTTCTCGCCGAACCGTATCGCTGATCACGCTGGGCTGCGCCCGCAACGAGGTCGACTCCGAGGAGCTGGCCGCGCGGCTGGAGGCCGCCGGCTGGCACACCGATGACGACGATCCCGACATCGTCGTCGTCAACACGTGCGGCTTCATCGATTCGGCGAAGAAGGACTCCATCGACACCCTGCTCGCCGCCGCCGACTCGGGCGCGAAGGTGGTGGCGGCGGGCTGCATGGCCGAACGGTACGGCGCGCAGCTCGCCGACGCCCTGCCCGAGGCGACCGTGATCTCCTTCGACGACTACGCCGAGATCGGGGAGCGTCTCGACGACGTCCTCGCGGGCAGGCCGCTGGTCCCGCACTCGCCGCGGGACCGCCGCACGCTCCTGCCGATCACGCCGGTGGAGCGCGCGGCCGCCCGGGCCCACATTCCCGGTCACGCCCAGGAGGACCCGCTGCCGGAGGGCGTCGCCCCCGCCAGCGGCCCGCGCACGCTGCGCAAGCGGCTCGGCTCGGGGCCGGTGGCCTCGCTGAAGCTGGCGTCGGGCTGCGACCGGCGCTGCACGTTCTGCGCGATCCCGGCCTTCCGCGGCTCGTACGTCTCGCGCCGCCCGGAGGACCTGCTCGCCGAGGCCGCCTGGCTGGCCGGGCAGGGCGTCAGAGAGCTCGTGCTGGTCAGCGAGAACTCCACGTCGTACGGCAAGGACCTGGGCGACCTGCGCGCGCTGGAGAAGCTGCTGCCCCCGCTGGCCGCGACCGAGGGCATCGAGCGGGTGCGGGTCAGCTACCTGCAGCCCGCCGAGCTGCGGCCCGGGCTGCTCGACGTGATCGCCTCCACCGAGGGGGTCGCGCCCTACTTCGACCTGTCCTTCCAGCACGCCAGCGGGACCGTGCTGCGGCGGATGCGCCGCTTCGGCGACCCCAAGCGGTTCCTCGACCTGCTCGCGCAGATCCGCGACCGCGCGCCCGAGGCGGGCGTCAGGTCCAACTTCATCGTGGGGTTCCCCGGGGAGACCCAGGAGGAGTTCGACGAGCTGGTGGCCTTCCTGGAGGAGGCCAGGCTGGACGTCATCGGCGTCTTCGGCTACTCCGACGAGGAGGGCACCGAGGCGTACGGCTTCGAGGGCAAGCTCGACCAGGACGTGATCGACGAGCGGGTCGCGACGCTGACCGAGCTCGCCGAGGAGCTGACCGCCCAGCGGGCCGAGGAGCGCATCGGCACCGAGCTGGAGGTCCTGATCGAGGAGGACCTCGGGGACGGCGGGTACGAGGGCCGGGCGGCGCACCAGGGCCCCGAGGTGGACGGTGCGGTCACGGTCCAGGGGATCGGCCTGGTCCCCGGCCAGATCGTCCAAGCGGTCGCCGTCGACTCCGAGGGGGTCGACCTCATCGCCCGGATCAAGGCAGGCACATGACGGAGCGCGGTGAGCCGCCGGTGGACGTGGCGGGCCCGGGAGAGGTGACACCGGAGCCCGCGGCGCCGCCGGTCGCCGCCGTGTCCGCCGCGTCGGTGGCGATACCGGCGCCCGTCCCGCAGACGGGGCCGGGCATCTCGCAGGAGCCGGACTCGGGATCCGTGGCCGACGGCCTCACGGCGCCGGAGCCGCCGCCCGCCGGCGCGACCGGAGCGGGCGCCGGAGACGGCACGACGCGCCATGTCAGCACCTGGAACATCGCGAACGCCCTGACCATCGCCCGGCTGGCGATCGTCCCCGTCTTCACCGTCTTCCTGTTCGTCGAGGGGGAGGCCTGGCGCCTGGCGGCCCTCGGCGTCTTCCTGCTCGCGTCCCTCACCGACCAGCTCGACGGCTGGCTCGCCAGGAAGTACGCGCTGATCACCGACTTCGGGAAGATCGCCGATCCGATCGCGGACAAGGCGCTGATCGGCGCCGCGCTGCTCAGCCTGTCGTACCTCGGCGAGATCCCGTGGTGGGTCACCCTGGTGATCATCGCCCGTGAGGCGGGAGTGACGCTGCTGCGCTTCCTCGTGATCCGGCACGGGGTTATCCCGGCCAGTTACGGGGGCAAGGTGAAGACCGTGTTGCAGATCGTGGCCATCGCGCTCTACATCGTGCCGGCGGTGCCGGATCCGATCAGGTGGGTGGCCATGGGCCTCGCCCTGGTGGTCACGGTGGGGACCGGCGCCGACTACGTGGTGCGGGCGGTGCGGCTGCGGCAGGTGGCGAGGAGCGCGCGAAGCCGATGATGGGCGTGGCGAGCGAGGTGCTGTCCCTGCTGGTCCGCCAGGGCGCGACGGTCGCCGTGGCGGAGTCGCTCACGGGCGGCCTGATCGGGGCGTCGATGACCGGCCCGATGGGGGCCTCGGCCGCCTTCAGGGGCGGGGTGATCGCCTACGCCACCGATCTCAAGGCGAGCGTCCTCGGCGTGCCGTCCGACCTCCTCGACAGGGAGGGAGCGGTGCACCCCGACGTGGCCGCGGCCATGGCCACGGGGGTGCGCAAGCTCACGGACTCCGACTACGGCCTGGCGGTGACCGGGGTCGCCGGCCCCGATCCCCAGGACGGCAAGCCGGTCGGCACGGTCCACATCGCGCTGGCGGGACCGGGAGAGCGGCTCTGGCACCGCGACCTGCGGTTGACCGGAGACAGGGACGGGATCAGAACTGCCACCTGTCAGGAGGCGTTGATCCTGCTGGAAGGTGTGCTTAAGGCAAATTTGGGGGAACATTCGGGGTGATTACCGCGTTACGTCCCCAGCGAACATGCTCGCCTCGGTCTGCCGCGGTGTCGCCCTCTACAGGTACGGTGGAGCTGTGAGTGAGGTCCGTGAGCCAACGGCGAGGAGCAAGACAGGCGCACGCCCGGCGAAGGGGCCGAGCGAACCCATGATGACGGCGAGGCGTATGTACGAAGGGCAGATGAAGAAGGGGCGACATGAGCCCACCGCGAGAGGCGTCGTGAAGGCGCCCCCCTTGGGGAGGGAGCGACAGATGATCCTGCTGCGTCAGCTGCTCGGTGACGTACTGCGGCGGCTGAGGGTGCGGCAGAATCGCACCCTTCGCGAGGTCTCCACTCTGGCGCGTGTCTCACTCGGCTATCTGTCCGAGGTCGAGCGCGGTCAGAAGGAAGCCTCCTCCGAGCTGCTCGCCTCGATCTGCGGCGCGCTCGGGGTCCCGCTGTCCCAGGTGTTGCGCGAGGTGTCCGACCAGTTCGCGCTGGCCGAACTGCAGGCCGCCCCCGTGCTGGCAGAGGTGCCCGAGCACGAGCGCCTGCCCATCCCCGAGACCGTCCCGTCAGGGCCGGAATTCGAGGGCTTCCCCGAGGTCAAGGACATGGTCGCCGCCTAGGCGGCGTCTCGGCGCCCCGCCGTGCCGGCGGCCGGCGTCTCCGCGACTTCGCCTGACCGTCCCCGCAGGCCTCGTAAGACATGGCCCCGCAGGCCCCATAAGACACGACTCGATAGGACACGCCCGGCAGAAGGCCAGGCGTGGCCCGCGCTCGCAGTCCGGATCGACCCGGACCCGGGTGCCCTGTCCCGATCCCAGGGGCGGGCGCCTGGCCCCCGCAGGCCCGTTCCCGTTTCGTGCGTCCGTTACGACGTGCCCGTTCGGCCGCGTTCGCGCTTGGCCGCGCTCGTCCACTCTCCGCGGTCTCGTCTCGGTCCCGTGGTCGTCCTCACGCCCCTCGGCCGCGTGGGCTCTCCATACGGCTGTCCGCTCGCGGCCCATCCCCGGCTTCCGTCCCGGGGCCGCCCTCGCCGCCGGCCGCCGTGATCACGATGCCTGGATCTCGACCACCCTGCCGTCCGGGTCGGTCACGAGGTGCCTGCCGGGCTCCAACCGCGGCTCGGCCCCGGCGCCGTCCAGATGGAGACCGAGCCGTACGGCTCCGGTCCTGCGCTCGGTGGTCGCCGGGTACAACTCGAACACGGTGCCGTCGGCCAGGACGGCGGCGTAGTGCCGCGGGCCCCGGCCGTGCCGCTCCCGGGTGAATTCGACGCCGAGTGCGCCGTAGAAGGCGCGGCACTCCTCCAGCCGGTCGGTGTACAGGACGAGCAGCATGACGCGGGCGGCGGTGGGCGGCACGGGATCCCCTTCGTGTCTACGCACCGCCCTATTGTCGGTTCTCAGTCCCGCTGGCAGGCGGGGCACCAGTAGATCAGCCGCTCGGCCGGCTGCGGTCCCATCTCCCCGCCGCTGATCGGGCTGCCGCAGCGGCGGCACGGGCGGCGTGCCCTGCCGTAGACGAGCAGCGACCGCCCGGGGCGCGGATCGCCCGTCGTCACCGGGAGCGGCGCGTCCTTGCTCGCGTCCATCAGACGGTGGGCGACCGCGACCAGCGCCTCCAGTTCGTCCTGCGGGATCGACCCCACCGGACGCCACGGGGACATCCGCGCGGCGTACAGCGTCTCGGCTCGCCAGATCGTGCCGATGCCCGCCAGATCGCGCTGGTCGAGCAGCGCCTCCCCGATCGACCGCCGCGGAGCGCGCAGCAGGTTCCGTACGGCGAGGGCGGCGTCCCAGTCCGGCCCGAGCAGGTCGGGGCCGAGATGCCCCACGACCCGCTCCTCGCGGTCGGTCGGCACGAGATCGACCATCCCCAGCCGCGTGCCGACCGCCTGCCACTGGATGTTGGCGAGGATCAGCCGGACCACGTCGCCCCTCGGCGCCGGGCGGCCCGCCGGGTCCACCCGCCAGCTTCCCTCCATGCGCAGGTGGGTGTGGACGGTGAGCCCGCCCTCCACCCGGGTCAGGAGGTGCTTGCCCCGCGAGACCGTCGTCAGCACAGTCCGGCCGCGCAGATCGGCGGTGGCGTACCGGGGCACCCGGAAGTCGCTGCGCGTCAGCCTCCGGCCGTCGAGGGCCTGCCTGAGCCGCTTGGCGGTCCGGTAGACGGCGTCACCCTCCGGCACGGCTCTCCTCCCGGGAGGATCGGGTTCAGGCGGCTCACACCGGCATGTGCGAGTCCCACGCCGCCGGGTCGGCGGCGAGTTCGGTCACCCGGGGCGGCAGCTCGCCCTTGGCGATCTGCTCCAGGGTGACCTCTTCGAGGATGGCCCGCTCACTCGCCCGCAGCGCGATCCACACCTGCTGCAGCGCCTGGGCGGCGCCCTGGTAGCCGACATGCTCGGGCCGCTCGCCCCGCACGTTGGCCAGCGGCCCGTCCACCGCGCGGATCACGTCGGCGAGCGAGATCTGACTGGCGGGCCGTGCCAGGACATAGCCCCCCTCTGGGCCCCGCTGCCCGCGCACCAGTCCGGCGCGGCGCATCTGCAGCAGGATGTTCTCCAGATATTTGGGGGGCATCTCCTGCTCCTTGGCCAGCTCGCCCACCGTGGTGGGTCCCTCACCCGCCGCGGCGAGTTCGGCGGCGGCACGGAGGGCGTAGTCGACACGGGCAGAAAGTCGCATGTAGTCGATTATCCCGCCTGGTTGGCATCGGTAGGACGCCCGCCTGCCAACTCGGCCCCTCCGGGCCTAATCCAGGCGGAGCCGTACGACGAGCGGGAGGTGGTCGGAGAACGGAACCCGGGGCGCGTCGGCCGCCACCGCGGTGAGTCCATCCGAGATCAGCACGTGGTCGATGCGCCGCACCGGGGCGTCGGCGGGCGAGGTCGGCGGGTCGCCGAGCGCCCGCAGGGGGTCGGACAGGCCCGCGGCCTCCAGCACGCGCATCTGGGGGTCGGACGGCGTCGTGTTGAGGTCTCCCGCCACGATCACCGGCCGCGGGCCGGCCACTCCGGTGCCGGGTGGGAGGGCGTTCGCGGCGAGCCGCCGGGCGATCGCCGCCACCTCGGGCGCCTGCCCGCGCGGCTCCTGCAGGTGCGTGTTCACGATCCCCACCTCGTGGTCGCCGATTTCCAGCACGATCGACTGGGCCTGGGCGCCGGTCGGGTATCCGTGCCGCCCCAGCGGGGTCGAACCGATCTCGGTGACGGGCAGGTTCGTGAGCAGCGCGTCGCCCCAGAGGCGGTCCGCGGCGGGGGCGAAGTAGTAGCGCATGCCCAGGCCGCGGGCGATCCTCGCCAGGTCGTCGTGCCCGCCGTTGAGCAGCCAGCCCCGGTCCACCTCGCTGAGCAGCACCACGTCGGGACGCCGCGTGGCGGCCCAGGCGGCGACGCGGTCGAGGTCGAGCCGCCCGCCGAGCCCGAAGCCCATCCGGATGTTGTACGCCACGAGCGTGAACTCGTTCCCCGTGATCGTTTTGTTGGCGGACGGCGACTGCCAGGTGAGGAGGCCGGTCAGCAGGGCCAGCGACACCGCGATCGACCCCCATCGGTGCGGCCCCCGCCGCACAGCCTGTCCATCGATCCCGGCGGCCCGGTGCCGCGGGCCTCTCCGTATGGCGACGGCGGCGACCAGGACGGCGACCGCCACCGGGACCAGCGCGTTGGGGAACCCCAGGTCGGCGTCGAAGGCCGCGTAGTAGAGGAACGCCCCGGCCAGGAACACGAGCATCCCGCCCAGCACCGCGACGCCCCCGCGCCCGCCCGCGCTCTGCGCGGTGGCGGCCGGGTTCTGCGCGGTGGCGGCCGTGTGCCGCCCGGCGGCGCCCGCGCAGGCCCCGAGGGCGACCGTCGTCACGAGGGCCGGCAGGCCCTGCACGCCGGCCTCCGCCGCCGCCACCCCGGCGACCAGGAAGAGCCCGGCCGTCCAGCCCCGCGACGTGGTCCAGGCGTAGACGGCGGCCACGCACAGCGCCGCGACCTGGAGCGCGATCGCCAGGGCGGTGAAGGGCGCGCTGTGCCGGCCGGTGTCCTGCGCGAGTATGGCCGGGCCGCCGCAGTACATGCCGGCGAGCATGAGCATCGGGCCGAGGGCGAACCACACGGCCGCGGGGGCGGGGGCGGGCGACGCGGGCGAGAGCCGTACGGCCCACAGGAAGGCGGCGCAGAGGGCCACGACGGCGAGCCAGGGGAGCGGCCCGCCTCGCCAGACGAGGTCCACCCGGTCGAGGGCCAGATGGAGGATCGACGCGCCGGCCAGGCCGCCGATGAGCCCGGCCGGCACCCACGTGCCCGTCACCGTACGCGCGCAGCCGTACAGGAAGACCAGGCCCGCCGTGACCCCGGCGGAGGCGAGCAGAAGCTGGGGTGTGCCGCCGTCCGCGGCCTGCAGGCCGAGCCGGGCCGCGACGAGCGCCACCGCGCCCGCCATCGTGACAACCCGGGGCGAGGTGAGCCGCGCCACGGGGACGGCGGCGAACGGCAGGACGAACCACAGCGCGGCGTACATCCCCATGCTCGCGGGGTCGGTCTCGCCCGCTCTGCCGTAGAGGGTGATGAGGGACGGCAGGAACACCCGCACCACGTCGAACAGGAGCACGACGCCCGTCACGAGCATGACCGGTGGCCACGGGGGAGCGGGACGTCCGCGGGTCGGTGTGGTGTGCGGTTGCCCGGCCGTCTCGGTCATGGCGCTCCCTTCGGGCTCATATGAGCCATCCTCATGAAACGTGGGAGCGTTACCAATAACGTCGACCTGGGGCGATCCCCCGCGCTTGTCCGCTCGCTAAGCTTGCTTTAAACCTTGTTATTCATTCACGGGCGTGCATGACCGAAGCGCCACCGGGGGCCGAGCGAACCGGAGGAGCGTGGGTGGGCGCACCGACGGCGAGCCGGAGACTCAGACGATGGGAAGCAGGAGCATGGAGCGACGTCCTGGCGTGCCCCGGCTGCTCCGGGAGATCAACGACCGGGCCGCCCTGGAACTGCTGCTCGCCTCGGGTCCCCTGACGCGCGGCCAGATCGGGGAGCTCACCGGCCTTTCCAAGGTCACCGCGTCCCAGACGCTGGCGCGTCTGGAGGAGCGCGGCCTGGTGGAGGTCGTGGGGGAGCAGGCGGGCAACCGGGGCCCCAACGCCGCGTTGTACGGCGTGATCGCCTCCTGCGCGTACGTCGCGGGGCTCGAGGTGGGGCCCGACCGGGTGTCGGCGGCGATCGCCGACATCAACGGCGACGTGGTGGCCGAGGTGACGGCCTCCCCCGAGGGGCAGGACGACCCGGTGTCGCTGGTGCACGCGGCCGTGGTGAAGGCATGCAGAAGCGCGAAGGTGGCGCTGTCGCGGCTGCGCGGCGTGGTCATCGGCACGCCCGGCGTCGTCGACCCCCGCACCGGCGATGTGCGGTTCTCCTTCGACCTGCCGCAGTGGCACGAGGGCATCCACGAGGCGCTGGCACGCGACCTGCGCCGGGACGTCACGATCGAGAACGACGTCAACCTCGCCGCGATCGCCGAACGGGCGAAGGGCTCCGCCCAGGAGGTGGACGACTTCGTGCTCGTGTGGGTGGGCCGGGGCATCGGCCTGGCCGTCGTGCTGGGCGGACGGCTGCACCGCGGCCGTTCGGGCAGCGCGGGGGAGATCGGCTACCTCCCGGTGCCCGGAGTGCCGCTCGCCGACGACGTGAGGGCGGTGCCCGGACGTCTGCCGTCGCTCGGGGGCGGCCTGCAGTCGCTGGTCAGCTCCGAGGCCGTCACCGAACTGGCCCGCGGGCACGGCTTCGCTGGGGACACCGCCGCCGACTGCGTGACCGCGGCCGTCGCGGCCGGGGCCGCGGGCGAGCCCCTGCTCGACGAGGTCGCCTCGCGGCTCGCCCTCGGCGTGGCGTCGGTGTGCGTGGTGCTCGACCCCGGCCTCGTGGTGCTGGCCGGAGAGGTCTGCCGGGCCGGCGGGGCGGCGCTGACCACCCGCGTGGAGGAGGCGGTCGCGCGCATCTGCCCGGTCCCGCCGCAGGTCGTCACGAGCCAGGTGGAGGGCAATCCGGTGCTGCGCGGCGCCGTCCTCGCCGCGCTGGACCAGGCCCGTGAGGAGATCTTCACGGCGTAGGGAGTGCGTCCAGCCGAAGCCCCTACCTGTTCGGCCCTATGACGGCGTCGCCGTTACGAGCCGTCCATGGAGTGGCCCGGCACGTTCCCGTTCACGTCGTTATGGTTCCCTTCGCGCAGGAAAGAAGGGATTTCGAAACCGGGTCAGCCGCAGCTGGTCGCGTTGTAGCCGGTCTCGTAGGACGTGGTGACCTTCTTGCCGTTGATGGACGAGGTGCCCGTGACGGTGACCTTGCCCGCGCCGATCTGCGTGGCCCGCGCGTTGAAGGACTGGTACGCCTGCTTGCCCGGGGCCACGTCGGCCACGGTTCTGGAGCCGTACGGGGTGGTCAGCGTCACGGTCGTCGGCACGTCGCCGTCGTTGACGGCCGTGACCGCGACGTACGCCGACGTGCCCACGCAACGGGACGAGGCGGTAACGGTCAGCGGCACTTTCTCGCTCGCGGTGCCGGTCACCGTGAACATCCCGGCCATTCCCATGTCGGAGTGGCTCTGTACGTGGCAGTGGTACATCCACATTCCGGGGCCGACGCGTTCACCGGCGATGACCTGGAAGCCGAACGACTCGGCGGGTCCTGTGGTCTTGGTGTCGATGATCCGGCTCTGGTCCTGTGGGTCTTTCAGCATGCCGGTGCGGTTGTCGGCCCAGCGGTGTCCGTGGATGTGGAAGGTGTGGAAGAGGTTTCCGTGGGCGATGACGATGAACTCGACGCGTTCGCCGAGTTCGGCGGTGAAGTCGGGTGCCTGGGTGAGGTTGTTGGTCTTCATGTCGTTGAAGACGACGGTGAAGGTCTTGTCCGGGAGTATGTCGCCCGTGCGGCGTACCACCAGTGGCCCGTAGAGTCCGCGCAGGATGCCGCCCGTGCCGTGGTCGGTTCCCACGACGTGGTCGTGGTAGTGCCAGTAGCCCGCGCTGCCGGGCTCGATGGTGCCGTCCGGGCGGGTGGCCGGGGTGTGGGTGCGCCAGGTGTAGAGGTACCGGCCTCCCGGTTCCACCACGCTGTTGTTCATCCGCGTGCCGTCGCTGGTCGTTTCGTAGTCGACTCCGTGCGCGTGCAGGCTGACGGTCACGTCCGTGTTGTTGACCAGCTCGATTTCTAGGGTCTCACCCTCGATCATCTCGATGAGGGGGCCGGGGATCGTGGGCTTGCCGGACTCCAGGCCGTAGCCCATCTGACCGTCCGGCAGGGTGTCGGCGTAAAGGGTGATGCGGCGGACGTCGCCCGGCTCGCCGGCGGTCTTGCCTGCGGTGTTCTCGGGTGATTGCGCGGTGGCCTGACTCGCCACGGCGAAAGGCGCGATCGCGGCGGCTGTCGCCGCGGTGGTGGTGAAGGCGCGCCGGGAGAGCAGGCGTCGCGTCACATCGGTGCTTTTCTCGGTCATGGTTCCCAATCGGTGACGGCGCTCGCCCGCGCGGCGAGCTGGGGGTGGTCCGTGATGCCGGCGGCGAGCCGGCGGATACGACGTGGGGGTCGAGATCCCAAGGCCGGCCCGCGGAGCGCCGGGCATGCCGATCCGGAGGAATTCGCGCAGGTGTAGGGGCACTTCCATCGATGCGTAACGAGTCTTTAGCTGATTTCTGCGGTAAGTATGGTAACGAAGTAGTGAACTTAGTAATGGATGTGGACTAAATGCGGCCAGACTGTTACGTTTCCAGCCGAAGCGCCTGAGGAGCGGCCACCAGCCTCTGAAGGGATGGAGGACGTCACGGCACCGACGCCGTCGCCGGGAATGATCGATCGGCGCAGGGACGAGGAGCTCGACAGGGTCGGCGCCACGTCCGACGTCGGCGAGCCCGGTGACCACTGCGGCTGATCAGGTAGTTCTTCCGAAGGTTGCTGTGCCCCCCACAACCGAAGGAGCGGACGATGGGCCGAAGAGACCTCTTCGCACACCCCGGCCACCCGCCCGGCGCCGCGCCGTGATCATAAGGGAAACGTCGCCCTGACTCCGGGCGTGGCGACGCCGCCCGTCATGGCCGCCCGACCTGCCACCGCTCCGAGGCCGACCCCGCCCGGCCGAGTTCCGCGACGCCCGTGTGCGCGAGCTCGCCCGCCCGGCACGCCCTCCGAGTGACGTCGGCCGAAGCGCGATGTCCGCCGGCCGACGCATCAGATCATGAGAGGTACACGGTATATGCGCATCAGATCTTTCTCGGGCTTCCTCAGTGATTTGCGGAGGGCGCTCAGAGCCCCTGCCACGCTCGGACGCATGGCCCTGGTGATTGCGGCAGTGGCACTGCCGACGGTGTGGCTGTCGGGAGTCGGAGCCGCGGCACAGGACCAGAGTCAGCAGGTCGGCCAGGTGGCGGAGCAGACGCTCGTCTGGACCGCCGACAACAGTTACACCGAGTACAAGTCCGCGCCGACCACGGCGACGGCCGGCCCTGCGACGATCATCTTCGAGACCAACGCGTCGACCGGCAACACCTCCGGGATGACGCACACGCTGACGTTCGACGTCTCCAGCCCCGGCTACAACCACGACGTCAACGTCAACATCGTCTCCAGCCCCTTCGACACGAACGGGGGCAGGCACGAGGTTCAGGTGAACCTCACCCCTGGGACGTACCGCTACTACTGCGCGATCCCCGGTCACTCGGGAATGGTCGGCGAGATCGTGGTCACCAGCGCCGGTCCCACCGACACGACGCCGCCGCAGGTGTCGGCGTCGGTGTCGGGCGAGAAGAACGCCGATGGCGACTACGTGGGTTCCGCCGCGGTGACCATCTCCGCGACCGACACCGAGTCCGGTGTGGACACGGTGGAGTACGCCCTGGACGGTGGCGCGTTCCAGGCCTACACGGCTCCGGTGCCGGTGAACCAGGTCGGCGAGCACACTGTGCGGTACCGGGCCGCCGACAAGGCCGGTAACACCTCTGAGGTGCAGTCGGTGACGTTCACGGTGGTGGCCCCGCAGCCGAAGGACACCACCCCGCCGACGGTGTCGGCGGCCGTGTCCGGCACGAAGGACGCCGATGGCGACTACGTGGATTCCGCCACGGTGACCATCTCCGCGACCGACACCGAGTCCGGTGTGGACACGGTGGAGTACTCGGTCGACGGTCAGCCGTTCGCGTCGTACACGAAGGCGCTTGTGATCGACCAGCCGGGGGCGCACACCGTGAGCTATCGGGCGACCGACAAGGCCGGCAACACCTCCGACGTCGCCACGGCCGACTTCACGGTCGTCGTGGCGCCGCCGCCCGCCGAGACGCCGCTGACCGTTACCGCCTCGTCCCGTTGCGTGGGCACGTCGGCGTACGTCGCGGTCACGGCGGTCAACGACGGCGACGTGCCGGCGACCGTGACGCTGACCACCTCGTACGGCTCCAGAACCGTGGCCGACGTGGCCTCGGGCAAGCAGGCGTACCAGTCCTTCAACGCGCGGGCCACGCAGATCGGCGCGGGCAAGGTCACCGTCACGGGCACCTCGTCCATCGACGGAAAGAAGGTCACCACGTCCTACGAGACCGGCTACAGCGCGACCAGCTGCGGCTGACCGGGCCGGCGTGGCGATCACGGTGTACGTGCCGGGGACGCCGCCGTAGTGAACAGGGGCCGACCGGCCGATGGGCCGGTCGGCCCCGCCCTCTAAAGCCCCGCCCTCTAAAGCCCCGCCCTCTACAGCCCCGCCACCGAGGGACCATCGCTCAGCAGCTCCACCGCGGCCTGGGCGTTGGCGCGGGCCGCGCCGTACGTCGCGATGTAGGCCCCCGCGCCGGGCCGCCAGATCGGCAGGCCCATCTCCATCACGACGGCGTCCGGGCGGGCGGCGAGCAGCTCCGAGATCAGCTCGCGGCTGTCCTGGTGGCGGTGGGCGTCCTTGACGACCACGATCAGCGAACGCTGCCCGGCCCGGCCGATCAGCGCCCCGGCGTCGGCCTCCGCGGGCGTGACCCGGACGATCTCGGCCTCCGGCAGCCACGGCGCGACCCCCCAGGGCACCTCGCCCACCGCGATCGTCGGCGGTGTGTCGATCTCGACGACGAACGGGTCGACCAGCGGCCCCGCCGAGCCCGTCAGCGACACGGCGCGCCGGGCGGCGGCGAGACCGATGACGTCGTCCTCCACCACCGTCGTACGCGAGGCCTCGAACCAGTCGCGCAGCCGCTCCACCCGCGCGGCGGCCTCTTCCAGCCGCTCGGCCGCGAGCCTGCCCTCGGCGACGGCGTCGACGATGTGGTCCACCATGCCCCGTACGTCGTCCGGAGTGGGCAGCGGCCCGAGGCACAGCAGGTCGGCGCCCGCGGCCAGGGCCCGCACCGCCCCTTCGGCGAGCCCGACGCTCCCGCTGATCGCGTGCATGTCGAGGGCGTCGGTGAGCACGACGCCGTCGTAGCCCAGCTCGCGGCGCAGCAGCCCGGTGAGCGCCTGCGCGCTGAGCGTCGCGGGCAGGTTCCCGGTCAGCTCGGGGACCGCCACGTGGGCCGTCATGATCGACTTTGCTCCCGCCTCGATCGCCGCGAGGAACGGGACCAGCTCGCGCTCCCTCAGCAGGTCGAGCGAGGCGTCCACCAGCGGGATCTCCAGGTGGGAGTCCTGATGGGTGGCCCCGTGGCCGGGGAAGTGCTTGACGCAGGCGGCGATCCCGGCCGACTGAAGGCCGCGTACGGCGGCGACCGTGTGCCGTGCCACCAGGTCCGGCGACGAGCCGAACGACCGGGTGCCGATGATCGGGTTGTCGTCGGCGGTGTTGACGTCGGCCACCGGGCCCATGTCGAGGTTCACCCCGCACCGCGCCAGGTCCGCGGCCATCGCGTGGTAGACCCGCTCGGTCAGGGCCACGTCGTCCACCGCCCCGAGCGCCGCGTTGCCCGGGTAGGCGCTCCCGGTGTGGTAGGCCAGCCGGGTGACGTCCCCGCCCTCCTCGTCCAGGGAGACGACCGGGCGGCCCGCCTCGTTCAGGCGGGCGCTGAGCGCGGCGACCTGCTCGCCGCCCGCGACGTTGAACCCGAAGAGGCAGACGCCGCCCAGACCGTCCTCCAGGCCGCGCAGGACCCAGTCCGGCGCGGTCGTGCCCTGGAACGAGATCAGCAGTGCGCCCGCCGCGAGCCGGTGCAGGCCCGGGTCGCCGGTACGCGTGGACAGGTCGGCGGCCCCCGCCAGGGGGTCGCGGGTGGCGGACATGGTGTCTCGGCTCCTTAGGTGACAGTGGGAGTGAGGGCGCGCGGGCAGGGCCCGTACGGCCACCGGATGCGGTGGCCGTACAGGCGGCCTTCAGGAGAGCGGGGTGCCGGTGGCGGCGGGGTTATCCCTTGACCGCGCCCGCGACGAGGCCGGAGACCATCCGCCGCTGGACCAGCAGGAAGAAGACGAGGACCGGGATGGTCATCAGGGTGGAGGCGGCCATGATGCCGCCCCAGTCGGTCGAGCGCTGGCCGACGAAGAACTGCAGCGCGACCGGCATCGTGTACTTGCCCTGGTCGCCGATGAGGGTCAGGGCGTAGACGAACTCGTTCCAGGTGGTGATGAACGCGAAGATGCTGGTCGCGACGAGACCGGGCGCGACGAGCGGGAACAGCACCCGCCAGAACGTGGTGAACCGGCCCGCGCCGTCGATCCAGGAGGCCTCCTCCAGCTCCTTGGGCACGGCCGCGACGAACGTGCGCAGCATCCAGACCGAGAACGGCAGCGTCAGGCCGACGTTGATGATGATCAGGCCGAGCAGCTGGTCGTACAGGCCGAGCCGCTTGACCATGGTGAACAGCGGGATCAGCAGCGCCTCGGCCGGCACCATCTGCACGATCAGCAGCAGGATCAGGAACGAGGTGCGGAACCGGAAGCGGAACCTGGCCACCGCGGTCGCCGCGAGCAGCGCGAACACCGCGCCGAGCACGACGGCGCTGAGCGCCACGAGCGTGCTGTTGAACAGGTACTGCCAGATGGAGTGCCCGGCGACGCCCTTGGTGAAGACCCGCGAGATGTGGTCCATCGAGGGCGGGCTGGGGAACGGGATGAAGCTCGTGGTGAAGATCTGGTCGTTCGGCTTGAAGGCCGTGGTGACCATCCAGTAGACGGGGAAGACCGCGAAGAGGAACACCACGACCCCGGCCGCGTTCAGCGCGGCCCGTCCGAGCCTCCTGCGGGCGAGCGGGCTCATCGGATGTCGTCCTCCGTCTTCACGATCTGACGCACGTACACGAAGGTGATCAGCAGCAGGATCACGGTCAGCACGACCGCGATGGCGGCGCCCAGGCCCATCTTCGGCGGGCTGCTGAACGCCTCGGCGTAGCTCCACAGCGACAGGTTGAACGCGTCGCGGTTCACCGTGCCGCCGGCCAGCAGGTAGAGCTGCGTGAAGACCTTGAAGTCCCAGATGATCGACAGCACGACCAGCACCGAGAACACCGGCTTGAGCAGCGGAAGTGTGATCCTCCTGAACGTGAGGACCGCGCCCGAGCCGTCCATCTTCGCCGCCTCGTACAGCTCGGAGGGGATGCTCTTGAGCCCCGCGAGTACCGACACCGCGATGAACGGGAACGACGCCCACACCACGGCCACGATCAGCACGAAGTAGAGCGTGAGCGTGTCGTTGAACCACGGGTGCCCGCTCCAGTCGGCGCGGCCGAACACCAGGTTCGACAGCCAGTCGGGCAGGAGGTTCAGCGTCCAGTTGACGATGCCCGAGTCCGAGTCGAACAGCCACTTCCACACGATCGCCTGAGCGGTGGGCGGGGTGGCCCAGGCGGCCATGATGCCGACGATCACGAAGGTCGACATCTTCGGGCCGAGCTTGTTGAGCAGCAGGCCGACGAGGGTCCCGAGGACGAGCGTCAGCGCGACGGTGACGATGGCGAACAGCACCGTGTTGCGCAGCGACGACCAGAACAGGTCCGAGTCGAGGATCTGCGAGTAGTTGTCCCAGCCGACGAACTCGGCGGGCGCGGGGTTGACGGCCTTGATCTGCCGGAGCCCGACCTTGTGGAAGGACATCTCGACCATCTGGTACAGCGGGTAGAGCAGCAGCACCGCGATGACCAGGAAGCCGGGCAGGAGCAGAACGTACGGGACGGCCTTCGGGGAGAGCCCCGACCTGCGCGTCCGCTTGCGACTGCGCCGCGACGGGGCGGAGGTGTCGGCTCCGCCCCGGGCGAGGGTTGACGAGTGAGTCATGATCTACTGGTTGAGGATCGTCTCAAGCTCGGTGTTGGCGTCCGTCAGAGCCTGGTCCACGTTCTTCTTGCCCTCGATCACCTCGCGCGCCGCGTTCTGCAGCACCGCCTTGGTGTCGTTGGCCTCCGCCCAGTTGGGGCTGGCCGGGAAGCCCTTGGCGACCTTGAAGGTGTCCGTGAACGGCTTCTGGGCGGGGTCGTTGCCCATCTCCGCGAGCGCGTCGGGGTAGAGCGGGAGCAGGCCGCCCTCCTTGGCGTACCGGACGCCGAACTCCTTGCCCGCGGCGAGCTTGACGTACTCGAGGGCGAGCTCGGGGTTCTTGGCGTCCTTCCAGACGGCGATGTCGTTGCCGCCCTGGAAGGCCGGGGCCGGGCCGGAGCCGTCCTTGGCGGGCAGCGAGAAGAAGCCCATCTTCGACTCGTCGACCTTGCCCTTGCTCTGCTCCTTGATGGCGGCGATGTCCCAGCCGCCGGTGACGTACATGCCGACCTTGCCGGCGGCAAAGCGCTGGGCGATGTCGACGGAGTTCTGCGTCAGGCGGCCCTTGCCGGACACGCCGTCCTTGGCGACCAGGTCCGTGTAGAACTGGAAGCCCTCCTTGAAGGCCGGCTGGGTGAGCTGGCCCACCCACTTGCCGCCCTCGAACTTGGCGAAGTCACCACCGGCGGACCAGACGAACGGCGACAGCGACATGTTCGCGTCGGAGCCGCCGTTGAAGGCGAAGCCGTCGACGTCCTTGCCCTGCTTGTCCACGATCTTCTTGGCCGCGGCGACCAGGTCGTCCCAGGTCTTCGGGACCTCGATGCCGAGCTTGTCGAACCAGTCCTTGCGGTAGAGCACGGCGCGGGTGCCGCCGCCCCACGGCACGGCGTAGATCTTGCCGTCGATGGTCTCGTAGCTCCACAGGTTCTGCGGGATCTGCTGGAGCTCGGGGTCGCTCTTCGCGGCGTCGGTGATGTCGGCGAGCGCGTCCTGCGCCACCCAGGCGGCGACCTGGTCGTTGCCGAACTCGGTGACGTCCGGGCCCTCGCCGCCGGCGAGCGCGGTGGTCCACTTCTTCTGGGCGTCGGGCCAGGGGATCCACTGGACCTTCGCCTCGGCGCCCGTCTTCTCCTTGAACTTGGCGTTCAGGTCGTCCATGTATTTGGTGAAGACGTCGGTGGGGGCACCGAGTCGCCACACGGTAAGAGTCTGGCCCGCGAACTTCGGACCGTTCGCGGCGGCGGAGGCCGTCGGGGCGGTCGTGCTTCCGGAGTCGTCGCTTCCGCAAGCGGCGAGTCCCAGGGCCAGGGCAGCGGTCGCAGTGGTCGCGACCGCGATCTTCACGATCTTCACGATGGGTCTCTCCCTTCCCGGCTTCGCGTCGGGGGTGCGCCTCGTGGGGGGTGTCGGCTGGCCGCTCACCTGCTGGAAGGCGCTCTCCTTTCGGTCGGCGCTCTGGCGTCCCGAGGCTGATCGGTTGCCTCCGGGCTGGCTGGCGATAAACTAACAAGAAACTTTCTTATAAAAAAGACCGCGTTAGCGGATCGTGACGAGAGGGGAACCAGCCGGTGCCTCAACGACCGGGTACGCCTCGGCTGCTTCGGCAGATCAACGACCGCGCGGCATTGGAACTCCTCATCTCCAGAGGCCCGCTGACCAGGGCCGAGTTGGGAGAGCTTACCGGGCTGTCCAAGGTCACATCCGGCCAGCTCCTGGCCCGGCTGGAGACGCGCGGGCTGGTCACCGCCGCGGGGGAGCGCCCCGGCGGACGCGGCCCCAACGCCGCGCTGTACGGGGTCAACCCCTCCAGCGCGTACGTCGCCGGGCTGGAGGTGCTGCCGGACAGCGTCACGGCCGCCGTCGCCGACATCACCGGCACGGTCGTCGCCCAGGTGACCGTGGACCCGAGCGAGTCCCGCGATCCCGTGGGCATCGTCCACGAGGCCGTCCAGCGGGCCTGCGGGACGGCCGGGATAGAGCTCACCCGGCTGCGCTGCTTCGTCATCGGCACACGCGGAGTGGTCGATCCGCTCACCGGCGACGTGCGCTACTCGGTCGACCTGCCCACCTGGCACGTCGGCATCCTGGCCGGGCTGCGCACCCTGCTCGGCGAGTGCGTGATCATCGAGAACGACGTCAACCTGGCGGCCCTCGCCGAGCAGACCTACGGCGCCGCGCGCGGCGCCGACGACTTCGTGATCCTGTGGACCGGCGTCGGCCAGGGCCTCGGCGTCATGCTCGGCGGCCGGCTGCACCGCGGCATCACCGGCGGCGCGGGCGAGATCGGCTGGCTGCCCGTCCCCGGGGAGCCGCTGCCGAGCGCGGTCACCGCGCCGCAGACCGGCTCCTTCCAGCGCCTCGTCGGAGGGGAGGCGTTGTGGAACCTGGCCCGCTCGCACGGCCTCGCCGCCCCGGACATGCGGGACGCCGAGGTGGCCGACCTGGTCCGTACGGCCATCGACGCCGGCAACGAGGAGTTCGTCGAGGACCTGGCCGGACGGCTCGCGGTCGGGGTCGCGGCGGTCTCCGTGGTCCTCGACCCGGGACTCGTCGTGCTCGGCGGCGGTGTGGGCAGGGCCGGCGGTGTTCACCTCGCGGAGCGCGTCGAGGAGGCGGTGGCCCGGGTGTGCCCGAGCCGTCCCACGGTGGTGGCGACCGGAGTGGAGGGCAATCCAGTTCTCATGGGTGCGATCGTCGCGGCTTTGGACCGAGCGCGTGAAGAGGTCTTTTCGGACACCGTCTGACGATAGGTTGATCCTTGTGCCCGACTCTCCGCGTGATCGCTCCGCCGTGCCCGGCCTCGCCGAAGGTCCCGTGCTCATCTCCGACCCCCGCGTGACCTCGATCGGCGTGAGCGAGTGCGGGGAGAAGCTGAGCGACGTACGGGGGCGGTTGCGGGTGGACGGGCGGCTGGCCGATCCCGCCGGGGCCTACGCCCACCTGCGCGAGGGCCTGCTCACCCGTCTGGAGGAGGCACAGGAGCGCCTGCCCGCCGGGTGCAACCTGGTGGTGGTCGAGGGCTACCGCCCGCCGGCGCTGCAGACGAAGTACTTCGAGGAGTACAAGGACGAGTTGCGGGCGGCGTTCCCCCGGATGTCGGGTGCGGAGCTGCACGTCGCCGCGAGCCGGTACGTCTCGCCGATCGAGGTGGCCCCGCACACGGCGGGCGCGGCCGTCGACCTCACGCTGTGCGACGACGACGGGACGGAGCTCGACATGGGGACGGCCGTCAACGCGACCCCCGAGCAGAGCGGCGGCGCGTGCTACACCGCCGCCCCCGTGGGAGCCGAGGCCCGGCGCAACCGCGACGTGCTGCGCGCGGCCCTGGAGGCGGCCGGGCTGGTCAACTACCCGACCGAGTGGTGGCACTGGTCGTACGGCGACCGCTACTGGGCCATGACCCGCCGCGCCCCGGCCGCCATCTACGGCCCCGTCGAGCTGTAGGGATTCACCCCCCACCCGGTGCTTCGGGACGTCGCAGCGAGGCGGGCGCGCCCGTGGACACGGTGCGCCCGGGCCGGCTGTGAAACGTCCGGCCCGACAGCGCCGTGTTGTTCGTCGCGGCCAGCGTGGTGATCGGTGTCGGCGTCGGCTTCGCGATGTTCGGCGCACTGCGCACCGTCGGCGCCGCCGGGCGGCCGGGCACAGGTCATGGCCGCCTTCTACATCGTCGCCTACGGCGCGATCTCGCTGCCCGCCGTCGCCGCGGGGTTCGTCGTGCACCGGCTGGGAGCGGCGGCGACATTCCAGATCTTCGGCGCGGGCATCGTCGTCGTCTCCGTCGGCACCCTGCTGCCGGCCGTGGCGCGGCACCGCGCCCGGAAGCGGGCCGCGGACGTGACCACGCCGGCCGGCCTTCGGTCAACCGCGGATGCGCAGGCCACGGGGAGTGGGGTGGAACCCGGCGGCTTCCAGGGCTTCCGCCAGGGGTGAGTCGGTGATGGCGGTGCCGTCGGCCCGCTCGACCGTCAGCTTCCCCAGGGCTCCCCGCTTGACGGCGACCGCCAGGGCCTGCACGGCCGGCCGCAGGTCCTCCTCGGGCCCGGACGAGAGCAGGGTCTTCCCGCCGCGCTCCACGTAGAGGATCAGCGCGCCCTCCACCAGCACCACCAGCGCGCCGGCCTTGCGGCCCGGCTTGTGGGTCACGTCGTCCGCGCGGTCCGGCCAGGGCAGGGCCGCGCCGTACGGGTTGGCCGGGTCGGTCGCCGCGAGCACGACCGCACGGCGGGGCGGCGGCGGGGCGGGGATCGACCACAGGTCCTCGGCCGGAGCGGGACGCGTGGAGGACATGGCGCGCATGCGGTCGACCGCGCCCGGCAGGGCGAACTGGGCGCCGCCCAGACCTTCGACGAAGTAGCCCCGGCGGCACCGGCCGCTCTCCTCGAACGCGCGCAGCACCTGGTAGACGGAGGAGAAACCACCGGGCAGGCGCTCGGCCGAGATGCCGCCCCGCGTCAGCACGCCGTGCCGCTCCAGCAGCACTTCGGCCTGCGCGTGGGCCCGCTGGGTGGCGTCGGCCGACGGCGAGGGCAGCAGCCACCATCGGCCGCTCACGGTCGGCGGGCCGCTTCTCGTCGGCAGCACCGCGCGGCGCCGCCTGGTCGCCGACGGCCGGTGGGCGGGCCGCCCGGTGCCCAGCGTCGAGCGAAGCGGGGCGAGCGTGTCGCCGGTGACCCGGCCCGCCCAGACGAGGTCCCACAGGGCCGCCGCGAGCGTTGTGTCGTCCGGCACCGCGCTCGCACGCGCGGCACCCGCCGCCTCGTCCGTGACCCGGCCGAGGATTCTGGCCCGGCGGGCCGAGGCGGCGTCCTGGCCGGACAGGGACGGCGCCTCGTCGCCCAGTGCCGCCGCCGCGATGCGGTTGGACAACTCGCGGAAGAACAGCGCGCCGCCCCCGCTCAGGATCTCCAGGATCTGCTCGTGCAGCGGAGTCATGGTGATCTCCGGCGGCGTGGGGAGCAGCAGGGGCGCGGTGTCGGCGAAGTAGAGACCGACCCACCCGTCGCCTCCGGGCAGGGACCCCTGGCCCACCCAGACGACCTCCCCGGACGAGGTCAGCTCGTCGAGCAGCGCGGGGGAGTACCCGGGCACTCGCGCGGGGAGCACCAGCGACTCCAACGCGGAAGCAGGGATGGCCGCTCCCTGCAAGCGTTCGATCGCCGTGATCAGAGCGTCCATGGCCCGCGCCGAGCTGGGGCCCTCCTGCCGCACCGGACCCGCGTGCCACCCCTCGGGCCGCGCTGTGTTCCCCTGCCGCGCCGGGCCCTCCCGCCACGCTGTGTTCCCCTGCCGCGCCGGGCCCTCCTGCCACGCTGTGTTCCCCTGCCGCGCCGGGCCCGCGAGCCCGGTCCTGCCGCCGTTGCCGCCCGGTCCGCCGCCGGTCGGCGTGAGGCTCTGGGGGACGATGCCGTGCCAGGCGGGCAGGAACGCCGCCAGCGTCTCCGGGGGGACCGGTTCGACCTCCTTGCGGAGCCGCGCCAGCGACCGGCGCCGCAGCATCCGCAGCACCCCGGCGTCGCACCACTCCTCGCCCCGGCCCCCGGGGCGGAACTCGCCCGCGACCACCCTGCCCGCCGCCGCGAGACGGCGCAGCGCCTCGTCCACCACCGCGACGCCCACGCCGAAGCGCGCGGCGGCCGTGCCGGAGGAGAAAGGCCCACGGGTGCGGGCGTGACGCGCGACCAGGTCGCCGAGCGGATCGGGGGCGGCGGCCCGGCCCGGTCCGCCGGACCCACCGGAGAGGGGAGCTTCGAGGAACTCGTGCGGGACGCCCACCGGCAACGGCACCCCGAGCGCGTCGCGCAGGCGCCAGGCGTCCTCCACCGCGGCCCATTGCTCGTGGCCCGCCACGCGTACCCGGATGGCCCGGCGCGCCCGTTCCAGGTCGGCGAGCCAGCCGGGGTCTCCTTCGCGGATCGAGACGTCCTGGGCGAGCAGCGGGCCGTGCGAGCGCAGCAGGTCGGCGAGGTCCTCGGCGTCGCGCAACGGCCTGTCCAGCCGCGCCAGCTCCCGCTCGGTCTCGGCGACGACATCCGGGTCGAGCAGCTCCCGCAGGTCGGCCTGCCCCATGAGCTCGGCGAGGAGTGAGGTGTCGAGGGCGAGTGCCTGCGCCCGCCGCTCGGCCAGCGGCGCGTCACCCTCGTACATGAACGCGCCGATGTAGTTGAACAGCAGCGACGCCGCGAACGGGGACGCCTGGGAGGTCTCCACCTCGACCACCCGCACCCGGCGGGCGGCGACGTCCCGCATGAGATCCACCAGGCCCGGCACGTCGAAGACGTCCTGCAGGCACTCCCGCATCGTCTCCAGCACCACCGGGAACCCGGCGTACTTGCTCGCGACGCCGAGCAGGTGGGCCGCCCGCTGGCGCTGCTGCCACAGGGGGCTGCGCCTGCCGGGCGAGCGGCGGGGCAGCAGGAGGGCGCGTCCCGCGCACTCCCGGAACCGCGAGGCGAACAGGGCGGAGCCTCCCAGCTCCTCGATCACGACCTGCTCGATCTCCTCGGCGTCGAACACCGCGACGTCGGTCGGCGCGTCCTCGAAGGTGTCGGGCACGCGCAGCACGATGCCGTCGTCGGAGTGGACGGCCTGGACGTCGACGCCGTACCGCTCGCGCAGCCGCCGTCCGATGGCGAGTGCCCAAGGGGCGTGGACCCGCGCGCCGAAGGGGGAGTGGATCACCACACGCCAGTCGCCCAGCTCGTCGTGGAACCGCTCGACCACGAGCGTGCGGTCGTCGGGGACATAGCCCGTCGCCTCCCGCTGCTCGGTCAGGTAGGCGAGCAGGTTGCCGACGGCGTAGTCGTCGAGCCCCGCCGCGCGGATCCGCTCGCGCGCCGACGCCGCCTCGCCCCGGCCGCCCGCCCCCGCGGCCGACAGCTCGCGGAGGAACGCGCCGATGGCCCGGCCGAGCTCGGCGGGCCGGCCCGGCGCGTCTCCGTGCCAGAACGGCAGCTTGCCCGGCTGCCCGGGGGCGGGGGAGACCAGGACCCGGTCGGCGGTGATGTCCTCGATCCGCCACGAGGTCGCGCCCAGCACGAACACGTCGCCGATGCGGGACTCGTAGACCATCTCCTCGTCCAGCTCGCCCACGCGCGACGCCTTGTCGCCCACCAGGAAAACGCCGAACAGCCCGCGGTCGGGGATGGTGCCCCCGTTGGTCACCGCCAGGCGCTGGGCCCCGGGGCGGCCCTGGAGGGTGCCCGTCACCCGGTCCCACACGATGCGCGGCCGCAGTTCGGCGAACTCCTCGCTCGGGTAGCGCCCGGCGAGCATGTCGAGCGTCGCCTCCAGCGCGCCGCGCGGCAGCGTGGCGTACGGCGCGGCCCGGCGCACCAGCGTCTCCAGCGAGTCGACCGTCCACTCGTCGAGCGCGGTCATCGCGACGATCTGCTGGGCCAGCACGTCGAGGGGATTGCGCGGATAGCGGATCTCCTCGATCTGCCCCGTGCGCATGCGCTCGGCCACGACGGCCGTCTGAACGAGGTCGCCCCGATACTTGGGGAAGATCACGCCGCGGGACACCGCCCCGACCTGGTGCCCGGCGCGGCCGATGCGCTGCAGGCCGCTCGCCACGCTGGGCGGCGCCTCGACACAGGCCACCAGGTCGACCGACCCCATGTCGATGCCCAGCTCCAGGCTGGAGGTGGCGACCACCGCGGGCAGGCGGCCCGACTTCAGCGCCTCCTCGATCTGGGACCGCTCCTCCTTGGAGACGGAGCCGTGATGCGCCCGCACCACCTCGGGGATCGCGCCGCCCGAGGCTCCCGCCTGCGCCATCATCTCCGACGGCATGGCCGCCGGGCCGGTCCGCCGGGCATCAGGCCATGGAGACTCCGTCCGCCCGGTGTCCCCGTGCGGGCTGTCCCCAGGCGCGCCGTCCGCGCGCTGGGCGTCAGGTCCTTCGTGCCGGTCCGACCATTGCGCGTGCAACTCCTCGAAGGCATCCGACCAGTGGACCGGATCCGCCAGGTCCGGGCTCGCCCCCTCGCCCGGCGCGGGTGCGGTCCGCCGTTCCCAGGCGAGCTCGTTGAGCCGGGTGCACAGGCGCTCGGACAGACGCCGCGAGTTGGCGAAGACGATCGTGGACCGATGGGCCTCGATCAGGTCGAGGAGGTGCTCCTCGACATGCGGCCAGATGCTCCTGCGGTGCTCCGGCGACTCGCCGTCGGCGCCGGGAGGAGGCGGCGCCAGCTCGGTCATGTCCTCCACCGGCACCACGACGTCGACCTCGATGACCTTCTCGGAGGGCGGCTGCACGACCGTGGCCGGGCGGGACCCCCCGAGGAACGTCGCCACCTCCCCCACCGGCCGTACTGTCGCCGACAGCCCGATGCGCTGGGCCGGAGCGGGCAGCAGGGCGTCGAGCCGCTCCAGGGTCAGCGCGAGGTGCGCCCCGCGCTTGGTCCCCGCGACGGCGTGGACCTCGTCCACGATCACGGTCTCGACGCCGCGCAGCGCCTCGCGCGCCTGCGAGGTGAGGATCAGGAACAGGGACTCGGGCGTCGTGATCAGGACGTCGGAGGGCCGGGCGGCGAAACGGCGCCGCTCCTCGGCGGCGGTGTCTCCGGATCGGATCGCCACCGAGATGTCGGGGGCGGGCAGGCCCATCCGCAGCGCCGTCTGCCGGATGCCCGTGAGCGGGGCCCGCAGGTTCCGCTCGACGTCCACCGCGAGGGCCTTCAAGGGGGAGACGTACACGACCCGGCAGGGCCGGGGCGGCTTCCCGTCGTCCTTCCGGCCGCGTCGCGCACCGCGGCGGCCGCCGGGCCGCCCCACCTCGGCTCCCGGCGAGAGCGGGGCCGTCGTGTGCTCGACGGCGAGGCGATCGATGGCCCACAGGAAGGCCGCGAGCGTCTTGCCCGATCCGGTGGGAGCGACCACGAGCGTGTTCTCACCCCGCGCGATCGACGACCACGCGCCCTCCTGCGCGGCGGTCGGCGTCGCGAAGGCGCCGGTGAACCACTCCCTGGTCACCGGGCTGAAGCCGTCGAGCGCACCCACCTGCCCATCATGCATCGCGCCACCGACAGAAAACGCCGCGCCGCCATCCCGTCACCAGGTGACAGGCAAGTCCTGGGCAAGCCGGCCCGGGCAGGCTGAGCCCGTACGACACGACCACGATCCTTCGACGAAGGGAAACGAGATGTTCGGCAGGACGAGCCGCACCGACCGGCAGGACCTCGCCCATCAGGCCCGCCAGGCGCGCGAGTCGCGGTACGAGGCGCTGCGGGCGGAGCGCGTGGAATGGGTGAGCCGGCGAAAATGGATGCTCCCCTGACCCCGGGTGGCATGAGATGCCGCCATCAGGACAATCTTCCTCAGTATGGAAATCGACTACGCGGCCATCGAGGCGGAGCGCGCGCGGATCCGCGCGCGCTACCTGAGCGAGCGCCGTGCCGCAAGCAGCGCGAGGGGCCTGCACCACTTCGCGCTGATCTCGTCCGACGTCGAGCGGACGATCCGCTTCTACCACGAGCTCCTCGAGTTCCCGCTGACCGAGATATTCGAGAACCGCGACTACCGCGGGTCCAACCACTTCTTCTTCGACATCGGCAACGGCAACCTGCTGGCGTTCTTCGACCTCCCCGGCCTCGACCTGGAGCCGTACAAGGAGGTCCTCGGCGGGCTCCACCACATCGCGATCTCCGTGGAGCGGGCGACGTGGGAGCGCCTGCGCGGCAAGCTCGACGCCGCCGGTGTGCCCCACCAGGTGGAGAGCGGCAGCTCGATCTACTTCCAGGACCCGGACGGCGCCCGGCTGGAACTGCTCGCCGACCCGCTCGGCGAGATGTACGGCACCCGCGTCATGTGACGCCGTCTCCTGCCGTGGGGCAGTGATCGCGACGCCGCGGCCGGGACGGGACATCCGGGCCGCGGCGTCATACTGAACGCATGCGCCTCACAGACTTCTGGAACAGGATGCGCCGCCACTTCGGGGAGGCGTACGCGGAGTCGTGGGCGAAGGACTACGTGATCTCCGGGCTCGGCGGGCGCACGGTCGAGCAGGCCCTCGCGGAGGGTGTGGCGGCCAAGCAGGTCTGGCAGGCCGTCTGCCAGGAGGTCGACGTGGACCCCAAGCTGCGCTGACACTCCCTCTCCCGCCCTACCGGCAGACCGCACCGGCTGGGCTACCGCTCGGCGGCGCTCTCCGCCGGCTTCATCCCGTGACCGCGGCAGTGTGATCCCGTCACACGCCGCTCCGTGCATGACCCATATCCTCCGTCGTCCGCGACATCCACTTGAACGCCGGTTAAGTGGTTGCTACCGTGTTGAGTGGATGAACACGGAGGAAGAGCATGAGCGGAGACGACTTCACTCCCGATGAGGCTCTCCAGGAGATCGGGCGCGTGGGGCGGCGGGTCCGGAGTTCCTCGCGCGGGCCCGGACGGGCATACCTGTTCGTGGGACTGGCCACGATGGTCTACTGGCCGGTGATATTCCTCGGCGGCCATCCGCTGCCGTTGCTCGCCGGGCTCGGGTGGATCGTCCTGACGGTCGCCCTGTGCGTGTACTGGGCCCGGCTGCGGGTGCACGACCGGCTGATGAAGCGGATCAACGGGCCGGTCTCGGCCGCGTATGTGGTGACGATGACGCTGACGTTCGTCGTCGGCGTCTGGCTGCGCCCCGACCGGCCCACGGCGGGCTGGACGGCGGCGCTCGTCGCGCTGTCGGTGCTCGCCGGGCTGCCCCTGGTGTTCGGCGGGCTCCGCGTGGTGAGGAACCGGTGACGGCCCACCCGCGCCACGAGCTCGACGAGATCATCCACGCGCCGGTGCGGCTGTCGATCGTGGCGGCCCTGGCGGCGGCGGACAGGGCCGACTTCCGGTTCCTCCGCGACACCATCGAGGTCAGCGACTCGCTGCTCAGCAAGCACATCCTCACGCTCGAAGAGGCCGGATACGTCCGGGTGGAGAAGACCTTCGTCGGCAAGCGCGCACGCACCTGGCTCTCGCTGACCGACCAGGGGCGTAGGGCCTTCGAGACATACATGGACGTTCTGCGACGAATTGTGGAGGCGACCCCCCCGTGCTTGAGATCGACGGCCTGCGCAAACGCTATGGAGACAAGACCGCCCTCGACGGAGTGGGCTTCACCGTGAGGCCGGGCGAGATGTTCGGGTTCGTCGGCGCCAACGGCGCGGGCAAGACGACGACGATGCGGATCGTCATGGGCGTGCTCGACGCCGACTCCGGGGAGGTGCGCCTGGACGGGCGCCCGGTGACGTACGACGACCGCCGCACGTTCGGCTACATGCCGGAGGAGCGGGGCCTCTACCAGAAGATGAAGGTCGCCGAGCAGATCGAATACTTCGGCAGGCTCCACGGGCTCGCCCCGGCCGCCGCGCGCTCGGCCACTGCCACTCTGATCGAACGGCTCGGCCTGGTCGAGCGGCGCGACGACGCCGTGGAGGCGCTGTCGCTCGGCAACCAGCAGCGCGTGCAGCTCGCCGTCGCGCTCGTCCACGAGCCGGCGGTCCTGATCCTCGACGAGCCGTTCTCGGGCCTCGACCCGCTGGCGGTCGACGCGCTCGCGGAGGTGCTCAAGGACCGCGCCGCCGCGGGTGTGCCGGTGATCTTCTCCAGCCACCAGCTCGACCTGGTCGAACAGCTCTGCGACTCGGTCGGCATCATCTCGGCGGGCCGCATGGTGGCGTACGGACCGGTCGGCGAGCTGCGCGAGCGGGAGGGCCGCGGGGTGCTGCAGGTCGTGGTCAGGGACGCCGCGCCCGGCTGGGCCGACGGCTTGCCCGGCGAGCTCACCCGCGAGGGCGACCGCGACGTCCTGCTGTGCGAGGAGGGCGACGACCAGGACATCCTGCGTACGGCGATCGGCGCGGGCAGGGTGGAGCACTTCGGCCGCAGGCAGCCGACGCTGGCCGAGATCTTCAGGGAGGCGGTGGCATGAACGGCCTGTGGCTGGTGGCCCAGCGGGAGATCCGCACGCGCGTCAGGACGAAGTCGTACCTGATCAGTCTGGCGGTCAGCGCGGTCCTGGTGGCGGCGCTCGCGTTCCTGCCCAAGGTCCTGGGCGGCGACGACACCTACAACGTGGGCGTCGTGGGCCAGGCGCCCCCGCCCGCGGCCCAGCTCGCGTACTCCCGGTGGCCGGACGAGGCGGCCGCCCGGAAGGCCGTGGTCGACGGGGACCTCGACGCGGCCCTGATCAACGGGGACAAGGTCCTCGCGAACGGCGAACTCGACCAGCGGCTCGGGCTGGTCCTGGAGAGCGCCCACCGCGACGCCCAGATAAGCGCGGCCGGCCTCACCATCACGCCGCTGACGGTGGAGTCGGTCGGCGCGGACGCCCGCTACCAGGGCGTGCGCACCGGCATCGCCACGCTGATCGTGATGGTGCTGTTCTTCCTGCTCATCTACTCTTCGATGTTCGTCGCCATGGGCGTGGTGGAGGAGAAGGGCAGCCGCATCGTGGAGATCCTGCTCACCTCGGTGCGTCCCTGGCAGCTCCTGGGCGGCAAGATCGTCGGGCTGGGCTCGCTGGGGCTGGTCAACCTCGTCGTGGTCATCGCCGCCGGTCTGGCGGCGTCGTTCGCGACCGGCTTCACGGCCGACCTGCCGCCCGGAATGGGGGGAATCGTGGTCAGCGCGGTCGTCTGGTTCGTGCTGGGCTACGCCTTCTTCTCGGCGCTCGCCGCCGCCTTCGGCTCCCTGGTGTCGCGGCAGGAGGAGCTCAACACCGTCCTGACGCCGATGACCATGCTCATGATGTTCACCTACCTGACGGCCTACTTCGCCGCCGTCGAGCCGACGGGCACGGTCGCGCGCGTGCTGTCGTTCGTGCCGCCGTTCTCCTCGATGGTCATGCCCGTGCGTACGGCGGCCGTCGACGTGCCGCTGGGGGAGATCCTCATCGCCGGAGCGCTCATGGTCGTGGCCGTGGTGGCCGTCCTGCTGGGCGCGGCCCGCGTCTACCGGCGGGCGGTGCTCCGCACCGGCGCCCGGGTCAAGCTGGGCGAGGTCGTCCGCTGACGGCGGGGGCGCCGGCGGAGGATCAGGGGGGCCGGGAGAGCGTCTGACCGATCAGTTCGGCCGCGCGGCCGGGGTCGGCGGCGCTCTCCTGGCCGCCCGGCGCCCACAGGAACATCCAGCCCTCCTTGGCGGGCGTCGCGAAGACGATCGTCTGCCTGCCGGTGCCCGGGTGCCAGACGGACAGGACCGGATCGTCCGTGCCGAGCAGTCGCGCGGAGAGACCGTGCTCGGGGAGCCGCGCCGCGAGCGCCTCAAGGCGGGCCAGGCGCTGTCCGCTGTAGTCGCCGGTGCCCGTCACGTGGCCCCTCCAGCGGGGAGATCCAGCTTTGCTACAAGGATCGTCCCAGGTCAGCGCGCTGGCAACCACGGCAGAGTAACGCCCGGGAATGTAACGGCGCGGTTGGGACGCCGTTCCTCCCCGGACTCCCTGGCGGTTCCGGCATGTGATCGAACAGTCGTTCGGCTATATTGGACTGGTCGCCGCCGGGGTGCGCGCCGTCAGGTCGCCGGGGCGCGACGGACTCCCGGCCCGCCTTCCGGGGCGGGCTGCGGGAAGCTCCGGAAAATGTCGGTGGCACCCCGTAGCTTTTCGGTGACCGAGCAGACGACCACCCTTCAGGGGGCACCCAATGGCAATCAACGACCGCGAGAAGGCCCTTGAGACCGCCCTCGCGCAAATCGAGCGGCAGTTCGGCAAGGGCAGCGTCATGCGCCTCGGAGACGACGCGCGTGCCCCGATCGAGGTCATCCCCACCGGTTCTATCGCTCTCGACGTCGCCCTCGGCATCGGCGGCTATCCCCGCGGCAGGATCGTCGAGGTGTACGGTCCCGAGTCCTCCGGTAAGACGACGGTCGCCCTGCACGCCGTGGCCAACGCCCAGAAGGGCGGCGGCATCGCCGCGTTCATCGACGCCGAGCACGCCCTCGACCCCGAGTACGCCAAGAAGCTGGGCGTCGACGTCGACGCGTTGCTCGTCTCCCAGCCGGACACCGGTGAGCAGGCGCTGGAGATCGCGGACATGCTGATCCGCTCCGGCGCCGTCGACATCATCGTGATCGACTCGGTGGCGGCCCTCGTGCCGAAGGCCGAGATCGAGGGCGAGATGGGCGACAGCCACGTCGGCCTCCAGGCCCGCCTCATGTCGCAGGCCCTGCGCAAGATCGCCGGCGCGCTGAACCAGACCCGGACCACCGCCATCTTCATCAACCAGCTCCGCGAGAAGATCGGCGTCATGTTCGGAAGCCCCGAGACCACCACGGGCGGCAAGGCGCTGAAGTTCTACGCGTCGGTGCGGCTGGACGCGCGCAGGATCGAGACGCTCAAGGACGGCACCGAGCCGGTCGGCAACCGGACCCGGGTGAAGGTCGTCAAGAACAAGATGGCCCCGCCCTTCCGCCAGGCCGACTTCGACATCCTGTACGGCATCGGCATCTCCCGCGAGGGCGGGCTGATCGACATGGGCGTCGAGCACGGGTTCGTGCGCAAGGCCGGCGCCTGGTACACGTACGAGGGCGACCAGCTCGGGCAGGGCAAGGAGAACGCCCGCAACTTCCTGAAGAACAACCCCGACATCGCCAACGAGATCGAGAAGAAGATCAAGGAGAAGCTCGGTGTCGGGCCGCGGCTCGACACGCCGAGCGAGCCCCCCGCCGCTCCGGCGGCGCCGCCCGCCCCCACGTCCGGCCGGGGCAGCAAGGCGGCCAGCGCGCCCAAGCCGGGTGACGTCTGAGCGCAGGCATGAGGCGCGACGAGCCCCCCGGCCCGGACGACGGGATCGGGCCGGGGGACTGGAACTCGGGACCGTGGGGGCCGGCCGAAGAGCTGTCCGGGCCGGCTGAGGACGCCTCCGCGACGATCGCCGCCCTGCGCGAGGAGATCCGGCGTGCGGAGATCGGGCGTGCGGAGATCGGGCGTGCGGAGATCGGGCGTGCGGAGATCGGGCGTGCGGAGATCGGGCGTGCGGAGGCAGGGCAGGAGGCCGGCCGGGCCGGAGGCCGTCGTCAGGGACGTGGCGGCCGGCGGGGAGAACGGGCAGGCCTGAGACAACAGGCGGCGCTGGGAGAACACCAAGTTCCGGGAGACCGGGCAGCGCTGGGGGAGCAAGGGGCTCTAGGAGACTGGGCAGGCCTCGGGGAGCAGGGCGCTCCGGGGGACCGGCCAGGGCTGGGAGGACGCCGAGCGCCGAGAGGCCGGGGAAGGCGTGACAGGTCCGGCGGGTGGCTTCCCGACGGACCGCAGGAGGGCACCGCGGCGGACGAGGGACCGCCGGCCGACCCCGAGGCGGTGGCCAGAGCCATCTGCCTGCGGCTGCTGACGATGGCGCCCAAAACCCGGGCCCAGCTCGCGGACGCCCTGCGCAAGCGGGACGTGCCCGAGGAGGCGGCGAACGCCGTGCTGGAGCGGTTCTCCGAGGTCGGGCTGATCGACGACGAGGCGTTCGCCGCCGCGTGGGTGAGCTCCCGGCACACCGGTCGCGGGCTTGCCCGCCGCGCGCTCGCCCAGGAACTGCGGCAGCGCGGCGTGGCCGAGGAGACGGTCAAGGACGCCGTGGGGCGGCTCGATCCGGACGAGGAGGCCGAGACCGCACGCAGGCTGGTGGACCGGAAACTGGCCGCCACCCGCGGAGTGGAGCCGCAGGCACGCATGCGAAGATTGGTCGGCATGCTGGCCCGCAAGGGCTACTCGCCGGGACTGGCCTTCCGTGTGGTCCGAGAGGCGATCGAGGCCGAGGGCAGTCCGTCAGATGGGCTTCCGGATACCTTCGAGTGAGCCATAGCACCACGCAAAAGTCACTTGACAGGGCATCTTTGCTTGCTCGTTACCTCTCTGACGCTTAATCTCGACCGCAGTGAGGAGTTACTCCGCGCAGCGCGGATTGCCATAACGGTGTACCACGACGGACGAGAGACATTGACCGGCCTTCGGGCCATATGGGTCGCCCCTCGGGGCGCCTGGGCATTGCGACGATATTTGTCCTGGTGACGCCACCGGGCGCTGCCGTGCTGCGCGTGTGACCCCTGCCAAGAGTTGTCGTGAGGGGTGAGCGCGCATGGACACGATCGTGATCGTTCTTGCGGTTGCGGTAGTGCTGCTGGCTCTCGTAATGATCGCCGCCCTCGTCATAGTCATGCGCCGCACCGGAGCCGTCGCACCTTCCGGCCCTTCGCCCGAGCAGCTCGCCGAGGTGAAGGCCGAGGTCAACGAGGAACTCGAACGGGCCAGACGCGAGGCCGAGGAGATCCGCACGAAGGCGGAGCGTGACGCGGGGGAGATCCTCAAGAAGTCGGAGACTCTCGCCGAGAGCGCCGCGCTGATGCGCAAGGAGGTCGAGGAGGAGGCGCGGATCCTCAAGACGGAGCTCAAGGAGCTGCGCTCCGACCTCGAACGCCGCGAGAACCGGCTGGCCGAGCGTGAGCAGCGGCTCGACGAGGAGTCGCGCAGGCAGACCGAGCGGGCCCGCAAGCTGGCCGAGACCGAGACCGAGCTGGCCGACCGCCGCGAGGAGCTGGAGCGGGTGGCCGAGCGGCGGCAGGAGATCCTGGAGCGGGTCGCGGGCCTGACCGCCGAGCAGGCCAAGGCGGAGCTGGTCAAGGAGATCGAGAACCAGGCCAAGCGCGAGGCCGCGCTGATCGTCCGGGAGATCGAGGGCGAGGCCAGGAAGGAGGGCGAGAAGCGCGCCTGCAAGATCGTGACGCTGGCCGTCCAGCGGGTCGCCACCGAGCAGACGGCCGAGTCGGTGGTGAGCGTCCTCCACCTGCCGGGCGACGAGATGAAGGGCCGCATCATCGGCCGCGAGGGCCGCAACATCAGGGCCTTCGAGTCCACCACCGGGGTCAATCTGATCATCGACGACACGCCGGAGGCGGTGCTGCTGTCGTGTTTCGACCCGGTCCGGAGGGAGACGGCCAGGCTGACGCTGGAGAAGCTCGTGCTCGACGGCCGGATCCACCCCCAGCGGATCGAGGAGGCGTACGAGCGCAGCAAGGCCGAGGTGCTGGACCTGTGCGTGCGGGCGGGAGAGGACGCGCTGGTCGAGCTGGGCATCACGGAGATGCACCCCGAGCTGGTCACGCTGCTGGGCCAGCTCCGCTATCGCACCTCCTACGGCCAGAACGTGCTCAAGCACCTGATCGAGTCGGCGCACATCGCCGGGATCATGGCCTCCGAGCTGCGGCTCGACCGTGACCTCGTCAAGCGCTGCGCGCTTTTGCACGACATCGGCAAGGCGCTCACCCACGAGGTCGAGGGCAGCCACGCGATGATCGGCGCGGAGATCGCCCGGCGGTACGGCGAGCACGAGGACGTCGTCCACGCCATCGAGGCGCACCACAACGAGGTGGAGGTCAGGACCGTCGAGGCGGTCCTCACCCAGGCCGCGGACGCGATCAGCGGCAGCCGCCCCGGCGCCCGGCGCGAGTCCCTGGAGGCGTACGTCAAGCGGCTGGAGCGCCTGGAGGAGATCGCCCAGTCGTACGACGGCGTGGACAAGGTCTTCGCCATGCAGGCGGGCCGGGAGATCCGGGTGATGGTCCGGCCCGAGAACGTGGACGACATCCAGGCCCAGGTCATCGCCAGGGACGTCGCCAAGCAGGTCGAGGAGGAGCTGACCTACCCCGGCCAGATCCGGATCACCGTGGTCCGCGAGTCCCGCGCCACGGAGTTCGCCCGGTAAAGGCCTCGGCAGGCACGCCTCATGCCCCGACCGCCTGCCCTCGTGAAGGGGCCCGACTGATCCCTTCCGTGAGGGCGGCTGATCGAGTCGCCCACCCCGCCGGAGCCGACGACGGCCGCCGACCGGGTCACCTGCCCGTCAAGGCGAAGGGCCCCCGCCCGCTGGGCGGGGGCCCCGGTCGTGCGGGGAGGCTCCGGTGGGACGCCCCCTGCTCTGATCAGGCCTTGAGGCTGAGCGCGTCGGCGAGGTCGTCGAGCGCCTTCGCCGGCGTCGCCTGCGCGCCGACGGAGGTGTCGAGCTGGTGGGAGACGGCCCGAAGCTGCGCCACGGCGGCGTTCTTCTGCGGCCCGTCGGTGAACCGCTCGGCCCGGTCGACGAACTTCCGGACGCTGTCGGCCGTGGCCTTCTTCATGGTGCCGGTGCGCAGCGCCTGCGCGTAGTAGGCGCGCACCAGCGGGAAGCTCGCCGGCCACGTCACCCGAGGCTGGTGCTGGGTGTTGAACCGGTTGAAACCGGTGAAGTTGCCGACGAACGCGTACTTGCCGCTGAAGGCCATGTCCGAGTTCGCGTACGACGAGTTGCCCGGGCTCGAGGCCTGGTAGAAGCCCTCAGGCTTGTCCCACCCATGTCGACGCGGACCAGCGCATCGAGATCGACCGGATGCGCACGCTTCTCGCCCAGACGGACGGGTGACCGGCCCCGCTCACCGGAAGATCTGCAGGTAGAACGACAGCTCGGCGGCGAGGGCCGCCGCCTTGGTCTCCAGCCGCCGGAACCCGTGGGCCTCGCCCTCGAACGTCAGGTAGGTGCAGGGCACGCCGCGCGCCAGCAGGCGCTCGGCGAACGCCCGCGACTGGGCCGGCGGCACGACCGGGTCGGCGAGCCCCTGCATGAGCAGCATGGGACAGTTCACCTGGTCGGCCCGGGCCAGCGGCTCACGCTCGCCATACCGGTCCTCGGGACCGACCAGCCACTCCACGTACCGCGACTCGAAGTCGTGGGTGGCCGCGACGAGCGGCCCGAGCGCGCTGACGCCCGCCACCGAGACGCCGCCCGCGAAGACGTCCGACGCGCCGCAGGCGGCCATGACCGTCCATCCGCCCGCGCTCGCCCCGCGTACGGCGATCCGGGCGGGGTCGGCGAGGCCCTCGGCGACCAGCCACTTCGCCGCGGCGATCACGTCCTCCACGTCGGTCACGCCCCACCGGCCGCGCAGGCGTTCCCGGTAGGCCCGGCCGTACCCGCTGGATCCGCCGTAGTTGACGTCGATCACGCCGATGCCGCGGCTGGTGAAGAACGCCTTCTCCAGGCTGAGCTCGCTCGTCGCGTGCCCGGTCGGCCCACCGTGCACGAAGACGACGTAGGGCGCGCCGCCCTCGTCCGCCTGATCCGGCGGATACAGGTACGCGTGGACGCGCATGCCGGGCCCGGCCCCGATCTCCACGCCGCCGATCTCCACGGCCTCGAACTCCACGGCCAGGGGCGCGGGGAGGACGCCGGCGGGAACGTCCTCGATCTCCCGGCGCAGTTCCACGGCGCGACCGGTGCGACCGGCGTGACCGGCGCCGGCGGAGTGACCGGCGGCGCCGGCGGCGTCGATCCGGACGACCGAACGCGGCGCGCCCGCCCGGTAACCGAGGCCGGCGAGCACGTCGCCGTCCGCGTCCAGCACGGGCGCCCACCCCTCGAAGGGGACGTCGAGGTCGGTCAGCGTGCCCGTCTCCGGGTCGAGGACGCCCAGGCGCAGGTCACCGCGCCCGTGCAGCACGGCGAGCCGCCCGTCGCCCAGCACGGCGTACGGCAGGCCGCCGAGTTGCCACAGCGGCCCGGCGAACTCCTCCTCCGCCGGGTAGAGGGGCTCGCACGACGATCCGGACATGTCCGCCCGGTAGAGGTTCCACCAGCCGGACCGGTCGGAGATCGCGTACAGGCGCCGCTCGTCGCACCACACCGGCGCGAGGACCGACTCTGCGGGCCCGCCCATCACCGTCCACGTGGCGCCGTCGGACAGCCGCGTGACCCGCAGCTCGGTGCCGGTCCAGGGCATGCGCGGGTGGTTCCAGCAGATGTAGGCGAGGTGCCGGCCGTCGGGAGACGGCGTGGGCGAGGCGTAGAAGTCGCTGCCGGTGACCAGTTCGGCGACGTCGCCGGCCCCGGCCGGCTCCACGGCCACGATCGAACGGGTGACCTTGGCGTCCTGGTGGTGACGTTCCCGTACGCACCACACCCGGGGCCCGCCCGGGCCACCCGCGTCCTGGACCCGCAGGTCGGCGTAGCGCAGCACGCCCGGCTCGTCGGGCTCCGGCGTGACCGGGCGAGGCCGCTCCGCGCCCGAGCCCGGCTCGCCGCCGCCGTGGGACCGGGCGAGATAGAGCCGCTGGTCGGGGTGGTGCGCGAAGACGAGGCCGTGGCCGGGGACCACGACGTAGGACCGCCCGCCGTACTCGTGGACGCGCGTACGGGCGTCCCAGGGCGCGGGAAGCAGGTCGGTGAGGGTGCCGTCGGCGGCCCGGTGGACGACCGTGCGGCGGCCGCCCTCGGCGGGGCGGTCCTCCTCCCACCACGTCTCCCCGCCCAGCACGGTCGGGAAGCCGAGCCGCAGACCGGCGCGTGCCACGTCGGCGGTGGAGATGGGCGACGGCCGTGGCGAGAACGACCTCGGGCCGGGCGTGGGGGGCATGACCGCATCCTGCCGGACGAGCCCGCTCCCGGGGGCGCGAATGCGGCAACGCGTCAGTCGAGGGACGGGGGAGTGGTGTAGCGGGTGGCGAGCGCGCCGAGCTGGTCGATGACCGTCCGCTTCCAGGTGCCGTCCTCGAACATCCGGCGCAGCGCCTCCTCGACCTGATCGCGCAGTGCGGCCGTCCCGGTGGCGATGCCGTACCTCTCGGTGGCCAGCGACCTGCCGCTGAAGCGGAACCTGCCGGGATACTGCGCCGACAGCCCGGCGAGCACGGGGGCGTCGGCCACGATCGCGTCGGTCCTGCCGGAGGCCAGCAGCGGCGCACAGGCCGCGGGCAGGTTCGCCTCGGCGAGGAAGAACTGCCGCCACCGGGTGCCGAACCTCCGCACGAGCGGCTCGGCGGACTCCCGGGTGGCGCAGACGCGTTTGCGGGCGAGGTCGCGCGGGCGGCGGATGGACAGGTCGTGGGCCCGGACGAGGATGTCGGTGCTGGTGACGAGGTAGGGGCCGGCGACATACCGGGAGCGGTCGGTGGCGCCGACGACGAGATCGGCCCGCGCGGTGTCGAGCGTGTAGACGACCTGGTCGTCGCGGTAGCCGAGCGCCCGGGCGACGTACTGCGCGACCTCGATGTCGAAGCCGCTGTAGCGCCCGTCGGGGAGTCTGGTGACCAGGCCAGGCTGCCCGGGACGCACGGCGACCACCAGTGTGCCGTCGTTCCCGCATCCACCGGTCAGGAACGCGGCCACCAGGACGCCGACCACGGCAACGCCACGCCACACGCGCTCAATATCGGGGTCGCGTGCGTCCCCCCGCCAGCAGCGACACGGCAAAGATCCCTTGACCCGCGCGGCGTCCGGCGGGAGGGGGTCAGCTCATCAGCGCGACCTCGCCGCCCGCGGCCACCTCGGCGGCGGCCGGGTCGGCCGCGATCTTGCGGCTGCGCCTGCTGCGCCGTTCCAGCCAGGTGGCGAGGTAGCCCAGCGCCAGGTTGATCGCGATGTAGACCACCGCGATGACGATGACCGAGGGGATCAGGTTGGCGTAGTTGGCCGGCACCACGCGGGCGCCCGCGTTCAGCAGGTCGGCGTACGCCACGACGAACCCGAGCGCGGTGTCCTTGAGCAGCACCACGAGCTGGCTGACGATCGCGGGCATCATCGCGGTCACCGCCTGCGGCAGCAGGATCAGCCGCATCACCTGGTTCTTGCGCAGGCCGATCGCGGATCCCGCCTCGGCCTGGCCGCGCGGCACGGCGAGGATGCCCGCGCGCACGATCTCCGCCAGAACCGACCCGTTGTAGACCGTGAGACCGAAGACCACGGCCGCGAACTCGGTCACGACCAGCCCGGCCAGGCTCCCGCCGTACTGGGCGAAGAAGATCAGCATGAGCACCGGGACCGCGCGGAAGGCCTCGACGATCACCGCGGCGGGGATCCGCACCCAGCGGTGGTCCGACAGGCGGGCGATGCCGAACACGGCCCCGAACAGCAGCGCGAGCACCGCGGCGACCGCGGCGGCTGCCAGCGTGTTGAGCAGCCCGGGCAGGATCAGCTCGGTCCAGGTGTCGGCCCGCAGGAACGGCTGCCACAGCTTGCCGTCCCACTGGCCCTTCTCGTCGAACTTCGTCCAGACGAAATACGCGACCAGCAGCAGGACGACGCCGAACGCGAGGGTCAGCGTGTTGTTGCGCAGGCGGGCGCGGGGGCCCGGCACGTCGTAGAGGACGCTGGCGCCGCGCCCGGTCATCGGACCACCGCCAGGCGCCGGGCCAGCCGGCCGGACAGCAGGTTCATGGGAAGGGTCAGCACGACGAACCCGGCGGCGAAGCCGAGGAAGATGGGAATGATCGCGTCTCCGTGGGCGTCGAACAGGTTCTTCATCCGCAGCGCCGCCTCCATGACGCCGATCGCGGCCGCGACCGTCGTGTTCTTGACCAGCGCGTTCAGCAGGCTCCCGAGCGGCGCGATGACCGTGCGCACCGCCTGGGGGAGGATCACCAGGCGGAGCGTCTGCAGGAACGTCAGCCCGATCGCCCGGGCCGCCTCCGCCTGCCCGAGCGGCACGGTGTTGATCCCCGACCTCACGACCTCGCACACGAAGGCCGAGGTGTAGGCGGACAACCCGATGATCGACAGCCAGAAGCTGTTGAGCGACAGGTCGTCCCGGGAGAACTGGACGTTCATCACCGTGCCCAGGCCGAGACCGCAGAACACGATGATCAGTGTGAGGGGCGTGTTGCGCAGCACGTTGACGTACAGCGCACCCGCCCCTCGCAGCACCGGCAGCGGACTGACGCGCATGGCCGCCAGCACGATTCCCCAGATCAGCGAGATCACCCCGCTGACCACCGTGAGCTTCACCGTCAGCCAGAACGCGCCGAGGATGACGGGAAGCTCGTCGACGACGGCCTCCACCGCCGGCCTCCTTCCAGTGCCGCTATCGGTGCTCTAGTACCGTTCGACGGACGGCGGCGAGGTGAAGTATTTGCTGAACTCGCCGAGGTTGGCGTCGAGGGCCTTGCGCCAGCTGCCGTCCTTGAAGAACTTCTCGATCGCGTTGTTGATCGCGTCGCGGCCGGCCTTGTCGTC
This sequence comes from Microbispora sp. KK1-11, assembly GCF_006874435.1. Classification (NCBI taxonomy): domain Bacteria; kingdom Bacillati; phylum Actinomycetota; class Actinomycetes; order Streptosporangiales; family Streptosporangiaceae; genus Microbispora; species Microbispora sp. KK1-11. Next base: position 170,373 of record NZ_VIRJ01000003.1, read on the forward strand.
CAGCTTGATGCCGATGCCGTACTTCTCCTCGCTGAACGGCTGGCCGATCAGCTTGAACTTGCCGGGGAACTGGGCGGCGAACCCGGCGAGGATCGTCGCGTCCGTGGAGATGGCGTCGACCTGCTTGTTCTCCAGCAGCGGCAGGCACGCGCCGTACCCCTGCTGCTGGGTGAGGTTCTTGGACTCCCACTCCGCCCCGAACTTGTCGGCGAGACGCTTCGGCGACGACGAGCCCTGCGCACCGCAGACCTTCTTGTCCTTGAGGGAGTCGACCCCGGTGATCGAGGTGTCGTCGGCGCGGACGAGGATGTCCTGGCCGGTGACCAGGTAAGGCCCGGCGAAGGAGATCTTCTTCTTGCGCTCGTCGGTGATGGAGTAGGTCGCCACGACCATGTCCACCTGGCCCTGCTGAATGAACGGCTCACGGTTGGCCGACTGGGCCTCCTTGAACGTGATCCCGCTCTCCGGCACGCCGAGTTCCTTGGCGACGTACCTCGCCACGTCGACGTCGAACCCGCCGTAGCTGCCGTCGGGCTTCTTCAGGCCCCAGCCCGGCTGGTCGATCTTGATGCCGATCACGAGCTTCTTGTCGTTCTTGGCCTTGTCGGCTATCGAGTCCGCACCGGAGTTGCCGCAGGCCGTCAGGCCGGTGGCCAGGGCGGCCAGCGCGAGCAGGCCGGCTCCGAATCGCATCCGCGTCACCTTTCGCTTCTTGTGGAGCTTGTCGTGAGCTGGGATCAGTGAGTGAGGATCTTGGAGAGGAAGTCGCGGGCGCGCTCGGTGCTCGGCTGGGTGAAGAACTCCGAGGGCGACCCCTCCTCGACGATCTGGCCGTCGGCCATGAACACGATCCGGTTGGCCGCCCTGCGGGCGAAGCCCATCTCGTGGGTGACGACCATCATCGTCATGCCGTCCTTGGCCAGGCCGGTCATCACGTCGAGCACCTCCTGGACCATCTCGGGGTCGAGGGCCGAGGTGGGCTCGTCGAAAAGGATCATCTTGGGGTCCATGGCCAGCGCGCGGGCGATGGCCGCGCGCTGCTGCTGACCGCCGGACAACTGGGCGGGATACTTGCCCGCCTGAGAGGCGATGCCGACCCTTTCGAGCAGTTCCATGCCCCGCTGCTCGGCCTGCTGCCGGGAGATCTTCCGCACCCTGGTCGGGCCGAGCGTGACGTTCTCCAGGATCGTCTTGTGGGAGAAGAGGTTGAAGGACTGGAACACCATCCCGACCTCGGACCGCAGGCGCGCCAGCGCCCTGCCCTCGGCGGGCAGCTCCCGCCCGTCGAAGACGATGGTCCCGGTGTCGATCGTCTCCAGGCGGTTGATCACCCGGCACAGCGTCGACTTGCCGCTGCCGGACGGGCCGATGACGACGACCACCTCGCCCCGGCCCACGCTCAGGTCGATGTCCCTGAGCACATGCAGGGGACCGAAATGCTTGTTGACTCCCTCCAGCCTGACAAGCGGGTCGGAACCACTGATCTCCGTCATGGTCAACAACGTAGGGGGGTCAAGGCTGCCGAGTCACTAACGGGCCGGTACCGAATAGATCACATCCCGGCTGCTCAGGACATCACTCCCGGTTTGTCCGTACGGCCCGCCCCATGCGGCCCGGGACGCGGTCCCGATTGGCTCCTGCCGACCTCTCATCGTGTAGGAGCGCAGATGCTGAAAAATCCGGATCTGTTTCGGAAGACCGTGGCGGGAGCGGCCATGCTGGCGTGGCCCGTCCTGCTCGGCCTGGCCTTCCTGACCTCGCCGCCGGGCACCGAGCACGATCCCGCGGTGTTCCGCGCCAGCCCGGTGCAGGTGCAGGCCAGCGCGCTGCTGTTCCAGTGGGCGACCGTCTGTCTGGTCCCGGTGATCCTCGGGCTAGCCCACCTCCTCCGCGCGCGGGCGCCGCGCACCGGCAACATCGGCGCGGCCGTCGGCCTGACCGGCGCGGTCACCGCCACCTGCCTGTTCATGACCGACTTCTACGACCTGGCGCTGGCGCTCACCCTTCCGGACGCCCCGGCCGCCAGGGTGACCGAGGTGGCCGGCGCGCTCGGCGGGTTCGTGTACGGCATCCTCCTGCCGGGCTTCCTCCTTCACGTGAGCCTGCTGGTGCTCCTGACGGGCCTGGCGGCGGTGCGGCGGGCGCCGTGGTGGGTTCCCGTGGCGGCGCTCGCGGGGACCTGCGGGCCGTTCCTCACGATGGGGCAGCCGCCGGCCGTCCAGGCCATCGGGTCGCTGTTCCACCTCGCCGCGTTCGGCGCGGTCGCGCTGAAGGTCCTGCGCATGCCCGTGGACGACTGGCGGGCCGCCTGAGCGCCCGCGGCGCCCGCCCGTCCGCTACAGGCCCGATTCCCTGACCCGCATGATCGCCTCGGCCCGGTCGGCCACGCGCAGCTTCGCGAAGATGCTGGAGACGTGGTTGCGCACGGTCTTCTGGCTCAGCCCGAGCCTGGCCGCGATCTGGACGTTCGTCAGATGGCCGGCCACCAGGCCCAGGATCTCCCGTTCACGCGGGGTGAGTTCGGGAAAGCTCGGCTCCGGCTTGCGGCCGAGATCGGAGAAGTAGCCCATCAGCCGCCCGGCGAGGGCGGGGCCGAAGATGGCCTCGCCCTCGGCCACGGCCCGGATCGCACGCACGAGCTCGGCCCGCCGCGCGCCCTTGAGCACATACCCGCGGGCCCCCGCGCGCAGTGCCGCGAAGACCGCGTCGTCGTCGTCAGCCATGCTGAGCACCAGGACCCGCACGTGCGGGTTGTCCCTCGTGATCCGCTCGGTCGCGGCCACCCCGCCCATGCCGGGCATGGCGAGGTCCATCAGCACGACGTCGGGCTGCACGCGGGGGAGGAGGGCGAGGGCCTGCTCGCCGCTGGCCGCCTCGTCGGCGACCTCCATCTCCTCCACCGGCCGCAGGAGCGCGCGCAGCCCCGCCCGGAAGGCCGCGTGGTCGTCAACCAGCAGCACGCGGATCGGCTCCATCGCCCGCCTCCCGTCTCGTGTCCTGCGCCGTGTTCAGGCGTGTGTTCCCGGCCGTGTTCCGGGTCGTGTTCTCGGCCGTGTTCCGCGCCGGAAGGCGGGCCAGTACGCGCGTCCCGCCGCCGGGCCGCGGGCCGATCACGCAGGTGCCGCCGAGCTCGGCCGCCCGCTCGCGCATCGACGCCGTGCCCACCCCGCTCCCACCGCCGTCCGCGTGCGGCTCGCCGCCCTCGTCGGCGACCTCCACTTCGAGCACGCCCGCATGAGTCCCGCCGGTCATGCCGAGCCGTACGCGCACCCGCCCGGCCCCGGCGTGGCGGCGCGCGTTCGCCAGCGCCTCGGCCGCGATCCGGTACGCCGCCACCTCGACGGCCGCGGGCAGCGCCGGGAGGGAACCGTCGATCTCGACGTCGATCTCGACGCCGGGCAGCCGGGCCGCGTGCGACCTGATCGCCCCGGCCAGGCCCAGCGTGTCGAGGGCCGGCGGCCGCAGCCCCTCCACCAGCGTCCGTACGTCGCCCATCGCCGTGCGGGCGTCCGTCATGATCTCTTCGAGCATCGCCAGGGCGTCCGGGTCGCGCACCATGTCCTGCACCGCCTCCGCGCGCATGGTCAACGCGGCCAGCGTCGGTCCGAGCCCGTCGTGCAGGTCGCGCCGCAGCCGCCGCCGTTCCTCCTCGCGGGCCGCCACGAGCCGTTCACGGGAGCGCTGCAGGTCCGCCGACAGCCGTACGGCGTGCACGGCGATCCCCGTCTGGCGGGCGAGGTCGGCGAGAACCCTGCGGTCTCTCGGGCCGAGCCCGCTCTCGCCCGGACGCGGAGACAGGACCAGGTCGCCCACCGGCTCGCCCCGGTGCACGAGCGGCAGCCGTACGGCGCCGGGGGAGGGCGCGCCGTAGGCGTGGGTCGGCCCTCCGGCGACCTCGACCGCGACGTGCGGCAGGCGCAGCGCCTCCGCCACCGACCGGGCCGCCGCGGCCAGCACCGCACCCGGCTCCGCCGCCTCCTCCAGGCGCCTGCCCAGCAGGGCCAGCGCCGCGTACGGATCGTCACGTCTGCCGTACATCACCAGATTGACGGCGCGTTGCAGCCGCTCGCGCAGCGGCGCGAAGACGAGGGCGACCACCCCGGCGGCGGCCACCGACACCGGCAGCCCGTCCGCCGTGCGGAACACCGCGCCGAGATAGGTGACCACGAGCACGTAACCGCCGAACACGCACGCCGACAGCAGCACGTAGACGAGCGTGCGGTTGATGACGAGGTCGATGTCGAACAGACCGTGCCGCAGCACCGCGACCGCGGCGGCGGCCGGGAGCAGGCAGGCCGCGAACGTCCCCATGAGCTCCCAGAACGGGCTGGTGATGGGCCAGATGGAGCGCGGGTCGCCGTCCGACAACCCCGCGGCCACCCGCCCCGCGACGATCAGCCCGGCGAGCCCCGCGGCGTACCCGAGCCACTTGAGCTGGACCCGTTCGTCGGCGTCGCCGCGGCCGGCCCGGCGTACGAGGCCGGCCGCGCCCGCCACGAACAGGGCACCCATCAGCCCGGTCGTCAGCGGCTCGACGAACGGGGAGACCGCGGCGAGCGCGGGAACCCCGAGGGGGTTCGGCAGCGGTGTGCCCCACCCGAGCTGGTGGCTGGGGCCGGGCAGCAGGGCGCTCAGCGCGGTCGTCACGGCGGCGACCGCGGCGAGCGCACACAGGGTCGTCCGCCACCCGGGCGACGACGGCCGTCCCGACGGGAAGAAGGCCGGCACGGCGGCGACCGACAGGTTGGCGGGGACCCACAGCCACGTCTGCGGCCAGGCCATCGGGGTCGCGAACGGCAGCCCCGCCAGGGCGTAGTGCCCGGTCGCGTCCAACAGCGCGAAGCACAGGCCGCAGGCCGCCATCAGCCAGCCGACGGCGTTGCCCGGACGTTCGGCGGTGATCAGGCCCCCGACCAGCGCGCAGGCGGTGACGAACAGGAGGTGGCTCTGGGCGAACAGCCCGGCGCCGTTGCGGTGACCGAACACCAGGGCCGCGCCGACCAGGAGCAGGCTGAGCACGCAGACCGCCCACGCCGTACGCTGCACTGCCCGCCTCCTTCGCGCCTCCGGCGCGACCGCCGAGTCGGGCTCAGGCTAGCGACCGAAATGCCCAGACGAACAGGACAATGTCCCAGGACGTCCGGGGTCTCGCGGTCCCGGGCAGCGGCTCATCGGGGGACAGCGGTCATCGTGGGGCAGCGGTCATCGTGTGACAGGGAAACTGAAAAGGCCGGCGTGACCGGCGCGATGCTCGCTCCGGCCGGCGATCTGAGGCGCTTCGCGGACGGGGAGGCGCAGGACGAACCGCGCTCCCCGTTCGCTGTCCTGGATGGTCAAGGTGCCCTGATGCGCCTCCGCGATCTCCCGCGCGATCGCCAGCCCCAACCCGGTCCCCCCTGAGTCCCGGTCGCGTGAGGCCTCCAGCCGGGTGAAGCGGTCGAAGACCGTTTCCCGGTGTTCGGGGGCGATTCCGGCGCCGTCGTCGAGGATCTCCAGCGTCGCCGCCGGTCCGTCGGCACGCACGCTGACGGTGATCTGTGAGGTGGCGTGCCGTTCGGCGTTGTCGAGCAGGTTCACCAGGAGCCGGGTGATCCGCAGCCGGTCGCAGTCGACGAAGACGTTCTGCTGGATATCCCGCACGATCTCCATTCGGTAGGTGCGGCGGTCGAGCTCGCCGCGGACCAGCCGGCCGAGGTCGGTCGCACTGAGGTCGAGGGGGGCGCGGGCGTCCAGCCTGGCCAGGGTCAGCAGGTCGGTCACGATCGCCTGGAGGCGGTCCACTCCGGCGAGCACCGCCGCGGTCATCGTCGGCCAGTCGGTGTCGTCCGGATGCATCAGGGCCTCTTCGAGTTGGGCCCGCATGGCGGTGAGGGGGCTGCGCAGGTCGTGAGAGGCGTCCGAGGTGAACTGCCGCAGTTGCTTGTACGCGCCTTCGAGCCGGTCCAGGGTGTCGTTCACCGTTCCGGCCAGGAGCTTGATCTCTTCCTGGTTGTTGTGCGCCACGGGGACCCGGCGGTGGAGATGGGTGGCGGTGATCTCCGCCAGTTCGGTGCGGATGGCGTCCACCGCGGTCATATCCCTCTTGGCCACGTGGAAAGTGCCGGCTGCCGTCATCGCGGTCATCAGCAGGGACATGCCGATCGCGAAGGACAGCGCCGCAGTGTTCCCGTACCAGGGGACCGTGGGCACCGCCACGTAGAGGAGCCAAGGCCCGTCCGGCTGGTAGACCTTGTAGGAGAAGACGGTCATGCAGCCCTTGAGGCCGGCCGGAGGGCACAGCACCCGTTCGGCGTGCACGCTCGCGCTGGTCGCGTGGAAGGTGGCCATCGGGGGCTTGCCGGCGAGTTGCGGCGTCGCCGCGACGACCTGCTGGTGGGTGTCCAGGACCTGGATCGCGATCTCCTTGCCCGCCGGCAGCACCGAGGGGAGGAACCCCTCTCTGATGAGGGGCACCGTTCGGTCCCACGCCCCGGTGACCCGAGCCCGGGCCGCGTCGGCGTCCTTGCCGCCCGCGACGACGAGGAAGAGCAGGCTGACCCCGGTGCACACCAGTGCCGTGACGGCGGAGTAACCAACCGTCCTGCGGACGAGAACGGATGATCGGTTCCAGTTCAACATCGGTTCGGGCCAATCCGTGGGGAGCGTGGGTCTGATGCCTTCACAACAGCACCACATAGATATGAATGATTCAATAAAGCGAAATTTTCGCTTTTCACAAGCCTGGGTAATGGGAGATGCGAGCCCTGGTCATGACAGTGGGATCCGCGCCCGTGATCCGGTCCGCTCCGGGCAGGGCCCGGCGTGGGGTGACGACGTCGTCGTCGCCGCTCGTATGCGATCGAGTGCGCGACGTTCCGGTACGGGCGGGGGTGGGAAAGCGCCTACCCTTGTAGTGCGATGACTGCGACCACACAGACTGTGACGACACAGGGCGCCGAAGGCGCGACGACGACACAGGGCGCCGAGCGGACCTACGAGGTGCGGACCTACGGCTGCCAGATGAACGTGCACGACTCCGAGCGGCTGTCCGGGCTGCTGGAGGACGCGGGATACGTCCGCGCGGCCGAAGGGGACACGCCGGACGTCGTCGTGTTCAACACCTGCGCCGTGCGCGAGAACGCCGACAACCGGCTCTACGGCAACCTGGGCCACCTGCGGCCGATCAAGATGGCCCGCAAGGGCATGCAGATCGCGGTCGGCGGGTGCCTGGCGCAGAAGGACCAGGGCGAGATCGTCCGCCGGGCCCCGTGGGTGGACGTGGTCTTCGGCACCCACAACATCGGGTCGCTGCCGGTGCTGCTCGAGCGGGCCCGGATCGCGGAAGAGGCCCAGGTCGAGATCAAGGAGTCCCTGGAGACCTTCCCCTCCACGCTGCCGAGCCGCCGCGAGTCGGCCTACGCGGCCTGGGTGGCGATCTCGGTCGGGTGCAACAACACCTGCACGTTCTGCATCGTGCCGTCGCTGCGCGGCAAGGAGAAGGACCGCCGTCCCGGCGACATCCTCAGCGAGGTGCGCACGCTGGTCGACCAGGGGGTCCTGGAGATCACCCTGCTGGGCCAGAACGTCAACACCTACGGCGTGGAGTTCGGCGACCGGCTGGCGTTCGGCAAGCTGCTTCGGGCCTGCGGGGACGTCGAGGGACTGGAGCGGGTCCGCTTCACCTCGCCCCACCCGGCCGCCTTCACCGACGACGTGATCGCCGCCATGGCCGAGACGCCGAACGTCATGCACCAGCTGCACATGCCGCTGCAGTCCGGCTCCGACCGCGTCCTCAAGGCCATGCGCCGGTCGTACCGGTCCGAGCGCTACCTCGGGATCATCGAGCGGGTCCGGGCCGCCATGCCGGACGCCGCGATCTCGACCGACATCATCGTGGGCTTCCCGGGCGAGACCGAGGAGGACTTCCAGCAGACCCTCGACGTCGTGCGGCAGTCGCGCTTCGCCAACGCGTTCACGTTCCAGTACTCCATCCGCCCCGGCACCCCGGCCGCGACCATGGAGGACCAGGTGCCCAAGGCCGTGGTCCAGGAGCGGTACGAGCGCCTGGTCGCCCTCCAGGAGGAGATCTCCTGGGAGGAGAACAAGAAGCAGGTCGGGCGCACTCTGGAGGTGCTGGTCGCCGAGGGCGAGGGCCGCAAGGACGACGCCACCCACCGCCTGTCCGGCCGCGCGGCCGACAACCGCCTCGTCCACCTCGCCGCGTCCGACGTCGCCGCCGAGGCGCGCCCCGGCGACATGGTCACGGTCGAGGTCACCTACGCCGCGCCGCACCACCTGGTGGCCGACAAGGTCCTGTCCGTGCGGCGGACCCGCGCGGGCGACGCGTGGGAGACGCGGCAGGCGGCCCCGCAGCGGGGCAGCGCGGTCAGCCTGGGGATGCCCACCATCGGCCGTCCCGCTCCGCTGCCCGCGGAGCCGTCCGCCTGCTCGGCCGTCTGACGCGCCGAGTCCCGCGACGGCCGGGTCACCGGCCGAGGCGGCTCAGGACCTCGTAGCAATAGGCGCGCCGCAGCTCGTCGTCGAACCGCAGGCAGGGGTCCTGGATCCGGGTGTGCGCCACGCCGTCCGCCCCCGCACGGGGCACGGCGGTGCTGCGCGTGCCCGTGTCCCGGGCGGCCGAGCTCGTGGTCGCGGAGTTCCGGGCCGCCGCGTCCTTGGCCGCGGTGTTCTCGGCGGCCGCGTTCCCGGCTGTGTTGTCTGCCGCCGATTCGCCGGTCGCAGAGCCGCGTACGGCCGGCTTCGAGGCGTCCGGCGCAGCGATGCGGGCGGGCCGGGGCCGGTGCGCATCCCCCGTCCCGGCACGGCCTGCCGTGCCGGTGGGGTCGCTTCCGCCGCTCCGTGCCGTCGAGTCGCTTCCGCCGCTCCGTGCTGTCGAGTCGCTTCCGCCGCTCCGTGCTGTCGAGTCGCTTCCGCCGCTCCGTGCCGTCGAGACGGGCGAGGGCGGCCGGGACCGGGAGGAGGGGTCCGCCGGCCGGGCGGGGCGCCCGGACGACCGCGACGCTTCAGCCTCGTGACCGGGCGGCAGCGCACCGCGTCGACGTGCCGGCCGCTCTCGCTGCGGTCGTCCGCCTTCCGCGCTTTCCGGGTCGTCTCGCGCCGCCGCTTCTTCCGTCTCCCCCCGGCGCTCAGCCGCGCGTTCCGGTTCCGTTTCCGGCCGCTCGGATGCGGGTGCCCGTGGGGCCGTCGCCGGCGAGAAAAAGGGGCCGGCAGCGGGAAATCCCGGCGCCGGACGTGCCGGTGAGGCCGCGGCGCCCAGATCGGCGGACACCGGCCGGGCGGCGGAGGGCGCCGGATCCCGGGCGGGCAGAACGGCCAGGACGACGCCGAGCCCGGCGATCGCGGTCACGCCGATCACGCCCGTCAGGGCGAGGACGGGATGGCCTTGACGCCGATGTCGTGGGGTGGGGGGATTTTCCGGCACTTTATCGATTCTTCCGTTTATCGGGCCGTGGTTTCGTTCCCCAGTCTGCCCGTGCCGGAGTCGTCGACGTAGCCGTTTCCTCTACTGTGAGCTGCTGGAACTCCAATAATCCGCGTTTCTTCCGGGCGAATCGCTTATTAAAGTTGCTGCTACTTAATAACGTGATATCTACGCTCAAGGGCGTATTCGTCGTCGCGGCCCGCAGGACATGTGGGGAGGTCCGTCTGACGGTGCAGAGGCCCGATGAGCAGAAGGAGGCCGGCCAGCGCGACGCCGCCCGCCGTCAGCCACATCGTCGGTCCCGCGCCGAGCGTGTCCCCGAGCGCCCCCGCAGCGAGCGCGCCCGCCGGAATGGCGCCGAAGTTCAGGAACTGCATGCTGACGACCGCCCGGCCGAGCAGGTGGGAGGGCACGTACGCCTGCCGGAAGCCGCCCCTGATGACGTTTCCGGCGACGACGCCCGCGGTGACCACGGAGCCTCCCAGCACGACGAGCGACAGTCTCCAGCCCTGCGCCGCGAGGGGAGTGAGCAGCGCGAACGGCGCGGTGCAGAGCTGGCACAGCACCAGGGCGCGTGCCGTGCCGAAGTGTCGCGACAGCCGGGTGGCGGCGAATGCGCCGAGCATCCCTCCCGCGCTGCCCGCCGCCACCAGGTAACCCACCGCGCCGGGGGCGACGTGGACGACGCGGACGAGGAAGACGACCAGGATCGTCTGCTGCCCGGTGAGGGCGAGATTGCTGACCGCGCCGGCGACGGTGAGCACCCGCAGGTAGGGGTCCCGGCCGACGAACCGCAGTCCCTCGCCGATCTCCCGGCGTAGCCCGATGGTTCGGCGTCGCCGGGCGGTGCCGGGCGGCCCGGCGGTCCCACGCGCCCCCGCCTTGCGGCGCTCGTCGCCGCTCTCCCGGGCGCGGATTCCGAGCAGGCAGGCGGCGGAGACCAGGAAGCTCGCGGCGTCGGCGAGCAGTCCCATGGCCGCGGCGGACGCCTGTGTGATCAGCCCCGCCAGGCCCGGGCCGGCCACGGTCGCCGCCGAGTCGGTGCCCAGCAGCTTGGCGTTGCCCTCCGCGAGGTCCTCCCGGGCGAGAAGGCTGGGGAGATACGCCTGGTAGGCCGTCTGGAAGAACACCGACGCCACGCCGGTCAGGAACGCGACGGTCAGCAGGTGCGCCAAGGTCAGGGCGCCACACCAGGCGGCGACCGGCACGCTGAGGAGCAGGGCGGAGGAGACGAGGTCGCAGGCGAGCATCACCGGCCGCCGGGGCAGCCGGTCGACCCACGCGCCCGCCGGCAGCCCCACCAGCAGCCACGGCAGCCAGGAGGCGGCGGCGAGCGCGCCGACAAGCAGCGGGCTCGCGTCCAGGACCGAGACCGCGACCAGCGGGAGCGCCACGGAGCTGATCGTGCTGCCCAGCCTGCTGGTGGTCTGTCCGATCCAGATCAGGCGGAAGTCGCGCTGATGGAGCAGCCCGCGCCGGACGGGGCGTTCGGCCGTGCTTGTGGCCGTGCTTGTGGCCGTGCTTGTGGCCGGATTCACGGCCGAGCTCATGGCCGGGCCGGGACGCCGTGGGCGAAGACGAACACCGTCTCGCGCCGCTGCCCGTCGTCGGGGATCTCTCGGCCGGCCCACCGCTGGAACAGGGCCGACAGCTCGTGGGACAGCTTGGCCAGCTCGTCCGGGGTCAGTCGCAGCCACTTGTCCATGGAGAACGCGGTGTCGCTCCAGACCTCCTGCTCCGCCTCGGGGGCGGCGTACCAGGCGCGGACGGTGTTCATGTGGAAGTCGAGGTTCAGCGACTCGGCGGCGGCCGCGACGGCGGCGGAGGCGGGGTCGCCGGCGAAGTCCCGCGAGGACCAGCGAAGGCTCGCAGAGACCGGCCGCCACCAGCGCTCACGCCGGTCGCGGGCGAGCTCGGGCGCCTCCTCGATGAGCGCGCAGGAGCCGAGCACCCGCAGGTGGTGGCTGATGTTGGCGGCGGCCTGACCGGTGCGCTCGGCCAGCATGCTGGCGGTCGCGGGGCCTTCGACGATCAGGATGTCGATCAGGCGGCGCCGCAGCGGGTGGGACATCGCCGCGAGCACCCGCGAGTCGGTGACGGTGCGGATCTCTGAGTTCGCCATACCCACACCCTGAACCAGCAACGCCTATTTCGCAACATCTCTTGCGAAAATCTTGTTTCGTAGATCTTGTTGCATATCTGAGCTGAGCCGAGCGCCTAGCATCGGCGGTGTGTCCGTTCGTGAACTGGTCGTCCTCGGCACCTCGAGCGCGGTGCCCACCCGTCACCGCAACCACAACGGCTACCTGCTCCGCTGGGACGGCGAGGGGTTCCTGTTCGATCCGGGAGAGGGCACGCAGCGGCAGATGCTGCACGCGGGGGTGAGCGCGCACGACATCACCTGGATCTGCGTCACCCACTTCCACGGCGACCACTGCCTGGGCATGCCCGGCGTGGTTCAGCGCATCGCCAGGGACAAGGTGAACCACGAGGTGCGGGCGGCCTACCCGGCGAGCGGCGAGACGTACTGGCGCAGGCTGCGCAACGCGTCGGCCTTCGCCGACACCGACGTGATCTCGCCCCGCCCGGTCTCCGGCGAGGTGGCCCGGTGGCCCTCGGGACCCGTGACGCTGACCGCGCGGCCGCTTTCGCACCCCGTCGAGTCGTACGGCTACCGCGTGGACGAGCCGGGCGGGCGCCGCATGCTGCCCCGGGAACTGGCCAGGCGGGGCGTGCGCGGGCCGATGATCGGGGAGCTCCAGCGGCACGGCTCGCTGACGATGCCGGACGGTTCGACGGTCACGCTGGACGAGTGCAGCGTCCCCAAGCCGGGACAGAGCGCGGCCTTCGTGATGGACACCCGGGTGTGCGACGGGGCGTTCGCCCTGGCCGAAGGCGTCGACCTGCTGGTGATCGAGTCGACGTTCCTGTCGGACGAGAGCGCGATGGCCGCGCAGTACGGGCACCTGACGGCGGCCCAGGCGGGCCGGATCGCGGCCGCCTGCGGGGTGCGGCGGCTGGTGCTCACGCACTTCTCCGAGCGGTACACGACGGCGGACGAGCCGCGCTTCGTGGACGAGGTGCGCACGTCCTACACGGGGGACGTCGTGACGGCCCGCGACCTCATGCGCGTCCCCGTGCCGAAGCGTGCCGACTACCAGGCCCAGCGGGCGGCGAAGTAGCCCACGTCGTACGGCGCGTCGTCGTACAGCAGCTCGGAGGCGGCCGGCGGGGGCGCCTCCTGCGCCGCGCCGCCGAGCACCTGGAAGGCCGCCCGGCCCGCCGCCCACAGTTCCCGCGCCTCGTCCGGGTCGAGGCCGAGCAGACGACCGGCGTCGCCCGAGGCGAGCGCGCGGGCGAGCATCTCGTCGTACGGCACGGCGCCGGGATGGATGTAACCCGGCGCCTTCTCGGTGCGCCTGGCCGAGCCGTCGCCCATGACCAGCAGCGCCACCCGCCGCGCCGACTCCGCCAGGCGGCGGCCCAGCGCGGCGCACTCGGCGGGAGGCGTGTCGAATCCGACCGCCTCGAACCGCAGCGCGGGCAGGCCGCCTCCGGACGCGTGCGCCCGCTCCAGCAGCCAGCGGCCGATCGTGAGCGACAGGGGCAGGACGAGATCGCCCGGGCCGACCCGGACGTCGGGGCCCCACGGGCGCAGCGTCCCCGCGGCGTCACCGGGGAAGGACGCGGTGACCTCCGCGCCGCCGACCACGGCCAGCACGTCGGGACGGGCGTCCAGGAGCGGGCCCACCGCCGCGGCGCAGGCCGCGCGCAGGTCGTCGAGTTCGGGCGCGGCGGCCCCGGCGACCTGCGGGACGAGCAGCGGAGGATGCGGGCAGACGGCAGCGGCGACCAGCACCCGATCACCCTACCCCGCCCGGCCACGCGCAGAATGGGACGTATGGACAGCAGCACGGTGGCGTTCGCGACCGTACCGACCAGGCTGGGGGACGTGCTCGCCGCCGTCACCGAGGACGGGGTCGCCGCGACGCATTTCCAGGACGGCCCCCTGCTCAGGGAGCGCATCGCCGATCGCCTCGGGATGGCCGTCGCCGCCGACCCGGCCCGTACGGCCGACGCCGGGGAGGAACTGGCGGCGTACTTCCGGGGCGAGCTGAAGGAGTTCCGCGTGCCGGTGGACTGGCGGCTCATGTCGCCGCTGCAGCGGCAGGTCCTCGGCACGTTGTTCGCCACCGTCCCGTACGGCGAGGTGGTGACGTACGGGGAGCTGGCGGCGCGGAGCGGTACGGGGGTCCCGGCGCGGGCCATCGGCTCGATCATGGGCGCCAACCCGATCCCGATCATCGTGCCGTGCCACCGGGTCGTCGCGAGCAACGGGCTCGGCGGCTTCAGCGGCGGCGAGGGAGTGGAGTCCAAGCGGTGGCTGCTCACCCTCGAAGGCCACCTGCCCCCCACTCTTGACTGGGACGTCTGACCTCGCCGCCGCTGGGACACTGGAGGGTGTGGGGCAGCAACCTGTGATCGCCGTCGTGGGCGCGACCGCGGCGGGAAAGTCCGATTTGGCCGTCGAGCTCGCGCTTCGTCTGGGCGGCGAGGTGATCAACACCGACTCCATGCAGCTCTACGAGGGCATGGACATCGGCACGGCCAAGCTGACCCGGGAGGAGCGGCGCGGCGTCCCCCACCACCTGCTGGACATCTGGCCGGTGACGCGGACCGCCAGCGTGGCCGAGTACCAACGGCTCGTCCGCCCCCTGATCGAGGACCTGCGCTCCCGCGGCCGGGTGCCCGTGCTGGCGGGCGGCTCCGGGCTCTACGTGCGCGCCGCGATCGACGACCTGGAGTTCCCGGGGACCGACCCGGACGTGCGCGCCCGGCTGGAGAAGGAGCTCGCCGCGACCGGCCCGGCGCCCCTGTACGAGCGGCTCAAGGGCCTCGATTCGGTGGCCGCGGAGAACATCCTGCCGAGCAACGGCCGCAGGATCGTCCGCGCGCTGGAGGTCATCGAGCTGTCCGGGCGGCCGTTCTCCGCCACGATGCCGTCGTACGACGCGGTCTACGACAGCGTGCAGATCGGCGTCGAGGTGCCGCGGCCGGTCCTCGACGAGCGGATCGAGCGCCGGGTCGCCCTCATGTGGGAGGCCGGGCTGGTGGACGAGGTGCGCGCGCTCGCCGCGCGCGGCCTGGCCGAGGGCAGGACCGCCGGCCGGGCGCTCGGGTACGCGCAGGTGCTGCGCTTCCTCGCGGGGGAGTGGACCGAGGAGCAGGCGCGGGAGGAGACGGTGCGGGCCACCCGCAGGTTCGCCCGGCGGCAGGAGTCGTGGTTCCGCCGCGACCCCCGGGTGGTGTGGCTGCCGTTCGACGCGCCCGACCTGGCCGACCGCGCGATCGCCGTGATCACCGGCGCCTCCTAGACTGCTGCCATGCGGTTTCTGAAGGGCCACGGCACCGAGAACGACTTCGTCATCCTGCCGGACGCCGACGCCACGCTGGACCTGTCCGCGGCGGACGTCGCGGCGCTGTGCGACCGGCGCGCGGGCATCGGCGCCGACGGGGTGCTGCGCGTCGTGCGCACCAAGCTCTGCCCGGAGGTGGCCGCGCTCGCCGGCGAGGCCGAGTGGTTCATGGACTATCGCAACGCGGACGGCGGCATCCCCGAGATGTGCGGCAACGGGGTCCGGGTCTTCGCCCGCTACCTGGTGGACGCGGGCCTCGCGGCGCCCGGCGAGTTCGCCGTCGCCACCCGCGGGGGCCTCAAGCGCGTACGGCTCGGGGTGACGGGCGACGTGACCGTGGACATGGGCAGGCCGCGGGTGCTGGGGAACAGCCGCGCGGTCGTCGACGGGCGCGAGTGCCGCGGCGTGAACGTGAACATGGGCAACCCTCACCTGGCGTGCGCCGTAGAGGAGCCGGTGGCCGGGTTCGACCTCGGCCGCGAGCCGGACTTCGACCGCAAGGACTACCCGGAGGGTGTCAACGTCGAGATCTTCAACGCCGTGGGCGACCACAAGGTGACCATGCGGGTGCACGAGCGGGGCTCGGGGGAGACGCGCTCGTGCGGCACCGGGGCGGTCGCGACGGCCGTCGCCGCCGCCCACGCCGCCGGGGAGACCACCGGCACCTGGGAGGTCCGGGTGCTCGGCGGCACGGTCACCGTCACGCTTGAGGAGGACACGAGCTACCTGTCGGGGCCGGCCGTCCTCGTCGCCTCGGGGGAGTGGCCCGCCGTCCTCTGATCGTTTCAGTGACTTGCAGAACCTTGTTCTGATCCGCCACCCTGGGTCTGGAGATTAGACCGAGGAGGGCGCATGGACCCGCGTGACGCGGTGGTGGAGACGAAGGCGGCCGTCGGGGCCCTCGGCGGGGGCTTCATGATCTCCCGGGAGGTCAAGGCGCTGTGCGAGCGCCACGGCCTCGGTCCACGCGAGATGTACTTCCGTGGCAGGTGCGGCGTCCTCGGCGAGGTGGACGCCGATGTCGTGCTCGCGGCGGTCGTCTTCTTCCCGGCCGGGCACGTCCGCGAGTCGTGGGAGGGCGGGCGCAAGCTCCCGGCCGAGGAGGCCGCCGCGCTCTACGCCGGCGCCTGCCACGACTGGGGACGGCGCAGGCTCGCCGGGCTCGGGAACGCCGACCGGCTGGCGGAGCTGCTCGCCGCCGTCGCCGACGGCGCCGACCCGTTCTGCGCGCCGCTGTTCGCCGGGTGGCGGGCCATGCCGCGGCCCGGCGGCGGGCCCGCCCTGGCGGCCCACCTGCTGCACGTCGTGCGGGAACTGCGCGGCGCCCGGCACGCGACGGCCGTGGTGGCGCACGGACTCGGTCCGCTGGACGCCACCCTCGTGGGCGCGGACAACACCGGGACGCCGATCCCGTACGACCGCACCTCCGACGTCGCCCGCTTCCTCGCCTGGCCCGAGCCCTACCCGGAGCCGGCGGCGGAGGCCGCGGCGCGCAGGGCCGGGGCGGAGGAGCTGACCGACGATCTCGTCGCACGCGCGTACGCGGCGCTCGGGCCGGCGGAGCTCGCCGAGCTGTGCGCCCTGCTCCGGGAGGCGTCCCAGGCGGCCCGGGGCCGCTGACGCGCCGGTGCGCAGAAGGCCGCGTTCGTTTGGGTCATGGTCGGCGACCTGGCAGACTGACTGCTCATGGACGTGGACATCTGGGCCTGGGTCGGTGGCACCCAGCGTGAACTGCACGAGGCGGGCAACACGGGGCTGGCCATGGCGCTGGGTGACGTGCCCGCGCAGGCGCTGGAGGGCCGTTTCACCCAGCTCGACGTCGTGGCGCCGGCGATCGCGCAGCACGCCGAGACGCTGGAGAAGCCGTGGCTGGAGTTCTTCGCGCGCTACTGGCACCTGCTCGGCCGGGTGGGCGACCGGGCGATCGGCGCGGCGGCGCTCGACGACGCCGTCGCGCTGGCGGACTTCGCCCAGCGTGACGACGTCCGCGACTGTCCCGCCGCCCCCGGCGCGGTGGAGGTCCTGGCGATGGCCCAGGCCAACACCGACGGCCCCGGCTACGCCGAGACCCGGCTTGCCGCCCTGGGCGCGGCCCTCGACGGCGTCGGCCCGGACTCCCTCGCCTTCTCCGGCCTGGCCACGCAGTACGTCGCGGCCCTGATCGACGCGGGCCAGGCGGCCGAGGCCGTCGCGTACGCCGAGGCGGCGGTCGAGCGCCTGCGCGGCGAGGGACGCGAGGCGAGCTGGGAGCTGGGCGCCGCCTCCGCGCGGGCCCTGCTCGCCGCCGGACGCCCGGACGACGCCCTGGCCGCGCTCGACGCCTCGACCGGCTTCAAGCCGGACGACCCGGTCGCGAAGGGCCGCCGCGAGACCCTGCTCAGGTCGCAGGTGCTGGCCACCCTCGGCCGTGTGCAGGAGGCCGTGGACGCGCTGCCCGACCTCGACGTGGTGGGCGACCACGCGCGCGAATGGGTGGAGTGGGCGCGCACGGTCCGCATGCTCACCGAAGGCATCGCCAACACCTGGCAGCTCGGCCGCATCCTGCGTCAGTGGATCGCCTACTTCGAGAGTGTGGGCGGCCACCGCGCCAGGTTCGAGCTGGCGCTGACGGCCGGGCACCTGGCGGTCGCCCGGCAGGGCCTGTGGCAGGCCCGCCTGCTGGCCGACTACGCCGAGGCCGCGATCGCCGACCTCCGCGTCACCGAGGGACTCGCCGAGCGGGTGGCCGAGCTGCGCGCCGCGGCCGACGCCGCCAAGGAGCTTGCGCCGCCCGGCCCCCGTGACGAGCTGGTGGCCTACTTCGACGCCGCCGACGGCCGCACGGCCGACCCCGAGCGGTGGGTGGGCTGGCTGTGGCCGTTGTCCGGCACCGACCTCGAGGCCACCCGGCGCCACACCACGACGCTCGGGTTCCTCGGCTACGCCCCGGTGGGCGCCGACGTCTACTGGAAGACGATCGTCGAGGACGGCGACCCGGCCGCCGCCGGCGACGAGGACATCTCCTACCTCACCGGCCTGCTCATCGAGGCCGGGCAGGACGAGCGGGTGGAGACCCTGGCGGCCCGGCTGCCGGAGACCCGTTCGCACCTCGCGCTCGCCCGGCTCCACCGCGCGCGAGAGCGCTGGGAGGAGACGGCGGCCGAGGCCGAGCAGGCGGTCGCCCACGAGGGCGGGCTGGAGGCGCGCCGCCTGTGGTCGGGCGCCGCCCAGCAGCTCGGCGACAACGTCAAGGCGGCCGAGATCCTCAAGCCGTTGCTCGACTCCGGCGAGGGCGAGGAGGAGGACGTCTGGCGGCTCATCGTCCTGTCCACCGCCGTGGAGGACTGGGCGACCGTCCGCGCCGCCGGCGCCAAGCTCGGCATGCCGATCGAGCCGGGCGAGGGCCCGATCGAGGAGGAGTGGCACCTGGTCCGGGTGATCCTCCCCGCCCCCGACGGCAGCCAGCGGGAGGTGCTCGCCGTACGGACCGGCCCGGCCACCGCGCGCCTGGCGATCCCGCAGCCGCGCGGCATGGAGTACAACGCGGGCGACGTCGTCGTGATCGACCCCCGCCCGCTGGAGCCGATCCCCGAGGACGAGCAGGAGCGGGAGAGCTTCGTCATCCCGTTCGCCGGGGTGACGATGCTGCGCCCGGGCGGCTACACGAGCTGGTTCTTCGACGGCGCGGCGCCGTCGGAGGACGAGTGGGCCGAGTTCAACGAGGTCCTCGCCGAGCGCGGCTGGCCGATGTGGGTCTACAGCGACGAGAACTACCGCGTCACCCACCCGGCCACCGGCGAGCAGCTCCCCGGCGTGTTCGGCTGGATCGCGATCCCGCCCGCCGTGCGGCCGGCGGAGCTCGACGCCGTTCTCGACGACGTCACCGAGCAGTGGTCCCACCCGCTGGCGTGGCTCGACCTCGCCCGTGAGGTCGGCATCGAGGCCGAGCGGCACGAGCGGATCTCCAAGGAGTACGGCCTCTGATCCGCCCGCCCGTCACCCTGGCAAAACCTTGCTCTAGAGTCGGGTTCGATTCCTGAGCGAGGAGGCGGCGTGATCCTGGACCGGTTCCGTCTTGACGGCAAGGTGGCCATCGTGACGGGGGCCTCGTCGGGGCTCGGCGTCGCCTTCGCCAGGGGCCTGGCGGAGGCGGGCGCCGACGTGGTGATCGGGGCCCGCCGTCCCGAGGGCCTGGAGCGGACCCGGCGGCTGGTCGAGGAGACCGGCCGCCGCTGCCTGGCGGTCCCGACCGACGTGTCGGTCCCCGAGGAGTGCCAGGCCCTCGTCGACGCGGCCATGGGCGAGCTCGGCCGCGTCGACGTGCTGATCAACAACGCGGGCGTCGGCACGGCCGTGCCCGCCCTGCGGGAGACGCCAGGCGAGTTCCGCCGCGTGCTCGACGTCAACCTGAACGGCACCTACTGGATGGCCCAGGCCTGCGCCCGGGTCATGCGGCCGGGATCGTCGATCGTCAACATCGGCAGCGTGCTCGGCGAGACCACGGCCGGGCTACCGCAGGCGGCCTACAGTGCGTCGAAGGCCGCCGTCGTCGGCCTCACCCGCGACCTCGCCCAGCAGTGGACCTCGCGCCGGGGCATCCGCGTCAACTGCCTGGAGCCGGGCTTCTTCGACTCGGAGATGACCGCGCAGTATCCCGACGGATACCTCGACCGCGTGCGGGAGCAGCGGGTCCTGATGAAGCGCTCGGGCGACCCGGAGGAGCTGGTCGCCGCCGCCGTCTTCCTCGCCTCCGACGCCGGTTCGTACGTCACCGGGGCGGTGCTCCCGGTCGACGGAGGCATTCTCGCCACCTGAGCCCGACCCGGGTGCCACCTCGCCGGGTGGGTCCTCACGCCGTGCCGCCGCGCCCTCACTGCCCGGTACGGCCCGTGAGGAGAAAGATCACCGGACGATCACGATATGGAGTTTAGGTGGCATTTTTCACCATATGAGGGGCAGCAGGGCCCTAGCCTCAGACCTGTTGTCAAAACAGGATCCGTGTTGCGCGTAGCGCAACGCCTGTGCGTGTGCCCTGAGGAGTCGTTGGCCCCCCGCTCTTCATTCACGGCGTGCGAGCGGCAGCCCTCGCGCCGTGCTTTGGCGTTTCCGGGCGTCCACGCCGCCTCGCGGGCGATCGCCAAGTGAGGGGAATCAGAGTGGGCACAGCCGCGATCGAGGTTCGCGGGCTCTGGAAGATCTTCGGTCCCAAGGCCGACCGGATCATCGGCAGCCCCGACGCCGACCTGGAGCCCGCGCAACTGCGGGCGAAGACAGGGTGCACCGCCGCCGTCAGGGACGTCAGCTTCGAGGTACGCCCGGGCGAGGTCTTCGTCGTCATGGGCCTGTCGGGCAGCGGCAAGTCGACGCTGGTGCGCTGTCTCACCCGGCTCATCGAGCCGACGGCGGGCGAACTGCGCATCGACGGTCAGGACGTGCGCGCCATGTCGGCCAAGCAGCTGCGGGAGCTTCGCCGTCACCGGGTGAGCATGGTATTCCAGCACTTCGGGCTGCTGCCGCACCGGAAGGTCGTGGACAACGTCGGCTACGGCCTGGAGATCCAGGGCGTCGGAAAGGCCGAGCGGCACGAGAAGGCCCGGCGCATCCTGTCGCTGGTCGGGCTGGAGGGCCATGAGGACTCCTATCCCGAGCAGCTGTCGGGTGGTATGCAGCAGCGGGTGGGGCTGGCCCGGGCCCTCGCCGTCGACCCCGAGGTGCTGCTGTTCGACGAGCCGTTCAGCGCGCTCGACCCGCTGATCCGCCGCGACATGCAGGCCGAGGTCATCCGGCTGCACCGCGAGGTCGGCAAGACCATGGTCTTCATCACCCACGACCTGTCCGAGGCGCTCAAGCTCGGCGAGCGCATCGCGATCATGCGTGCGGGCGCGATCGTGCAGGTGGGCACCCCCGAGGAACTGGTCGGGGCGCCCGCCGACGACTACGTGGCCGACTTCGTGCGGGACGTTCCCAGGGCGCAGGTGCTGTCGCTGCGCTGGATCTCCCGCGACCCCGAGCCCGACGAGCCGCTCGACGGTCCCGAGCTCCCCGCCGACACCGTGATCCACGACGCGGTCCCGGCCGCGATGGCGTCCGACCGGCCCATCCGGGTCGTCGCCGACGGCGAACTGGTCGGCGTGGTGAGCCGCGTCGACCTCCTCGGCGCGGTGCGGCCCGAGACCGAGCGCGTGGTCGTCGCCGCCCCCGCCCAGGAAGCCGGCGAAAAGCACGCCGAGAACCCCGCCGAGAACCCCGCTGAGGAGCCCGCTGAGGAGCCCGCTGAGGAGCCCGCCGGCACCGAAGAGCCGACCGGCTCGGAGGAGTCCGCCGCTCCGGAGGAGCCCACCGGCACCGAAGAGTCCGCCAGCCCTGAGGAGCCTGCCGGCGCCGAAGAGTCCGCCAGCCCTGAGGAGCCCGCCGGTCCGGAGGAGGCGGCCGGTACCGAAGAGCCCACTGACTCGGCGGAGACCGGCGGTGAGGAGCCCGTCGCCTCCGGCTCGGCCGAACAGGAGCAGCCACCGGCCGAGGGCGACACTCCCGCCGCACCGCCGAAGAGAAGGCGCGCGAGCACGCGTGCCACCGCCACTAAGAAGGCACCGAAGCCCCCGGCCGAGGGCGGAGCGGACGCGTCCGCCGACGCACCCGCCGCCGCGAGTGGCAGGAAACCGCGGGCGTCGACGGCGAAGGCGTCGGAGCAGCCTTCGGCGGAGGGCGAGGACGACGCGCCCGCGCCCGCGAAGAAGAGCACGCGCGGGGGCGCGGCGGTCGCCTCCGCCGGCGCGTCCGGGGAGGCGTAGATGGTGAGCGCGTCTGTTCAGGTGGCGCCGCCCGTACAGGCGCCGACGCGGGTCCGGCGCCTGCCGCGGTGGGTCCCGCCGGTCGTCGGCGTCGTCGCCGTGGTGGCCCTCTACGTGGCCTTCCGCGGCAAGGCCGTGCTGCCGCACGACGACGACGCCGGCCTGTTCCACTGGCTCAACGACGCCCGCGACTGGGTCGACGCCAACCGCAACAGCAACCCGATCTTCCTGTACGTCGTCAACTACCTCCGCCTGGGCGTGTCCGAGCTCTACACGCTGATCCAGGGGGCCCTGGTCGCGCTGGGATGGCCGGGGCTCATCGGCCTGGCCGCCGGTCTCGGCTGGCTCGCGGGCGGCTGGCGGATCGGGCTCGTGTCGCTCGCGGGCTTCGCCGGCGTCGGCGTGCTCGGGTTCTGGGAGGCGAGCGTCGACACGCTCGCGCTGACGCTGTCCGCGGTGGTGCTGTCGCTGCTGTTCGGCATCCCGCTGGGGATCTGGGCGGGCCGCTCGGCCCGCGTCCGGCGGATCGTGACGCCGGTGCTCGACGTCATGCAGATCATGCCGACGTTCTCGTACCTGTCGCCGATCGTGCTGCTGTTCCTCATCGGGCCGGCGTCCGCGACGTTCGCCACGATGATCTACGCGATGCCGCCGGCGATCAGGATCACGTCGCTGGCCATACAGCGGGTCTCCGGCGTCGTGGTGGAGGCGTCGGAGTCGCTGGGCGCGACCGGGTGGCAGACGCTGCGCAAGGTCCGCCTGCCGCTGGCGCTCAACACGATCATGTTGGGCGTCAACCAGACGATCGCCGCCGCGCTGTCGATGGTGCCGCTGGTCGCGCTGATCGCGGCGCCCGGGCTCGGTGTGGACCTGCTCCGCGCGCTCGCCCGGGTCAACGTCGGCGCCGCGCTGGTGCCCGGCGTTGCGATCGTGCTGATCGCCATCGTGCTCGACCGCGTGACGCGGGCCGCGGCGCAGCGGCGCGAGGGCGGGACCCGGGCGAGGGCCGTCCGCTGGGGCGGCTTCGCCGTCCTCACCGCCGCCGGGCTCGCCCTGACCCCGGTGCTGGCACAGGAGTTCCCCGAGCAGTGGCAGGTGCAGGTCATCCGGCCGATCAACGACGTGGCCGACTGGATCGAGGCGCACTGGTACACCTTCACCGGCTTCCTCAACGACACCGTCGCGTACGGCCTGCTCAACCCGCTGCAGGACGTGCTGACCAGCGCTCCCTGGTGGCTGGTCACGGTGGCGGTGCTGGCGTTCGCCTGGTGGTTGAGCGGGCCGACGGCCGGCCTGATCGCCGCGGGCTGCCTCGTGGGCGTCGCCGCGCTCCAACTCTGGCAGCACGGGATGGAGACGCTCACCATCGTGCTGGTCGCCTCCGTGATCACCATCGCGGTGGGGCTCGCGCTCGGCGTGCTGGCGGCGCGGTGGCGGTGGTTCGCCGCCGGGCTGCGCCCGCTCCTGGACGCCGCGCAGACGATGCCGTCGTTCTCCTATCTGCTGCCCGCCGTCGCCCTGTTCGGCAACGGCCGCTTCACCGCGATCATGGCCTCGTTCATCTACGCGGTGCCGGTGGTCGCGCGCCTGGTCGAGGACGGCCTGCGGACGGTCCCCGCGACCGTCATGGAGGCGGCGAAGTCGGCCGGTTCCACCGACCGGCAACTGCTCTGGAAGGTCCAGCTTCCGATGGCCCGCGGCTCGCTGCTGCTCGCGGCGAACCAGGGCATCGTCATGACGCTGGCGATGGTGGTGATCGGCGCGCTGGTCGGCGCGGGAGCCCTCGGATACGACGTCGTGGCCGGAATCGCGCAGCAGGAGGACTACGGCAAGGGCCTCACCGCCGGAGTCGCCCTGGTCCTCCTCGGAGTCATGCTCGACCGGATCACGCAAGGCGCCAACGGGCGCCGCTCTCCCCACAAGAAGAGGAACGCATGAAGAAGTTAGGCCTAATCGCAGGGGTGCTCGTTCTCGGCCTCACTGCGGCCGCCTGCGGAGGCGCCAAGGTCGAGGACGACTCCGCGGCCGCGCCGAGCGCGAGCGCCGCGGGCTCCGCGGGCGCGTCCGCGGCGGGCACGGTCAAGATGGCCATCAACGGCTGGGTCGGCTACGAGGCCAGCGCCGCCGTGGTGTCGTACCTGCTGGAGCACGAGCTCGGCTACAAGGTCGAGAAGGTGACCCTCGCCGAGGAGCCGTCCTGGCAGGGCATGGAGTCGGGCGACATCGACGTCGTCATCGAGAACTGGGGCCACCCGGACCTCAAGAAGAAGTACATCGAGGAGAAGAAGGTCGCCGTCGAGGCGGGCAGCACCGGCAACAAGGGCGTCATCGGCTGGTACGTGCCCGAGTGGATGGTGCAGAAGTACCCCGACATCACCGACTACAAGAACCTGAACAAGTACGCCGACCTGTTCAAGACCTCCGAGTCGGACGGCAAGGGCCAGATGCTGGACGGCGACCCGTCCTTCGTCACCAACGACGAGGCGCTGGTCAAGAACCTGAAGCTCGACTACAAGGTGGTCTACGCGGGCAGCGAGGCCGCGCTGATCAAGGCCGCCAAGCAGGCGACCGAGCAGAAGAAGCCGCTGCTCATGTACTTCTACGAGCCGCAGTGGCTGTTCAACCAGGTCAAGCTGGTGAAGGTCAACCTCCCCGCCTACACGGAGGGCTGCGACAGCGACCCCAAGAAGGTCGCCTGCGACTACCCGCCGTACGACCTCGACAAGATCGTGAGCAAGAAGTTCGCCGACACCGGCGGCAAGGCGTACGAGCTGGTCAAGGCCTTCCAGTGGACGAACGACGACCAGAACGCGGTCGCGGACGACATCACCAACAACGGCATGTCGGCCGAGGACGCGGCCAAGAAGTGGGTGGAGGCCAACACCGCCAAGTGGCAGGCCTGGATGCCCAAGTGATCTGAGGATCACGACGCCGTGCGCCCGTCCGGGCGTGAGCACTCGTCGGCCGCGATCCCCACGATCGCGGCCGATCCCGCTTGTTGTGGAATACTCTGCCGGTGTCGCCGCGGCCCCGCCGCTCGCGTTCGCCGCCCGTACGACATCAGATGAGGCTAGATATGAGGATCCGTCTCCTTGCCGGCGCGCTGACGCTCGCGCTGGCCATGACCGCCTGCAGTGGCGGGAGTTCGGATGACGCCGCCGGAGCAGGCGCCGTGGGCGGCACGAAGACCGTACGACTCGCGGTCAACCCCTGGATCGGCTACGAGGCCAGCGCCGCGGTCGTCGCCTATCTCCTGGAGCACGAGCTCGGCTACAAGGTCGAGAAGATCGAGAGCGGCGAGGCGGACTCCTGGAAGGGCTTCGAGAAGGGGACGGTCGACGCCGTCCTGGAGAACTGGAGCCATCCGGAGCTGAAGAAGGAATACATCGACGACAAGAAGGTCGCGATCACCGCGGGTGAGGACGGCAACAAGGGCGTCATCGGGTGGTACGTCCCCGAGTGGATGGTCCAGAAATATCCGGACATCACGGACTGGCACAACCTGCCCAAGTACAAGGACCTGTTCAAGACCGACAAAAGCGACGGCCTGGGTCAGTTCCTCGCCGGCGACAAGTCCTTCGTCACCAACGACGAGGCGCTCATCAAGAACCTGAACCTGCCGTACAAGGTGGTCTACTCCGGCAGCGAGGACGCGCTGATCGCGGCGGCCCGCAAGGCCACCGAGAACGAGACTCCGCTGCTGATGTACTTCTACGAGCCGCAGTGGCTGTTCAACCAGCTCAAGCTCGTCAAGATCAACCTTCCGCCGTACGCCATCGGGTGTGACGCCAACGTCAAGACGATCAAGTGCGACTATCCGCCGTACCTGCTCGACAAGATCGTCAGCGTGAAGTTCTCCAAGACCGGCGGCAAGGCGTACGAGTTCATCAAGAACTGGACGTGGACCAACGACGACCAGAACGCCGTGGCCTACGACATGGCGGTGAACAAGATGAGCGCCGAGGCCGCCGCGAAGAAGTGGGTCGACGCCAACAAGATCGTTTGGCAGGACTGGATTCCGGCCTGATCCACCGGACCTGATCCATCGGGCCGTTCATCGGGCCCGTTCGAGGGGCGTGGCGCGCACGGCGTGCCGCGCCCCTTTCGTCGTACCGTCGCGGCTTACCTGCGCGCCTCCTTTGCCACTTTTTTACACTTTGCTATATCTGAGAGGGATATTTCATGACCTAGGGGTGGCAGTGGGCGGGCGTGGTACCCGGTTGATCGCCGGAATCTCGGTGGCGGTGGCCGTACTGGCGGGTTGCGGGCCGATGCCCGAACTGGACGGCGACCCCACAGGGCAGGGCGGTGGCGCGAAGGGCGACTCGGGGACGGAGCGGGGCGTCAACCCGCTCGACAACCCCGACGGCACCGGCCCCGGCCTGAAGGCGATCTCGTCGGACAAGGACCGGGCGAAGGCCCGCGATCTGATCGACAAGGTGGCGACGAAGGGCCGGGGGCCGAAGACCGGCTACGACCGCGACAAGTTCGGCTACGCCTGGGCCGACAACGTGGACGACGTGCCGTGGGGGCGCAACGGCTGCGACACCCGCAACGACCTGCTCAAGCGGGACGGCCGGGACATCAAGTATCGCAGCGGGTCGAACTGCGTCATCGCCTCCATGACCCTGTACGACCCGTACACCGGCAAGACCATCGACTGGAGCAAGTCGCACGCGGCGGAGGTCCAGATCGACCACGTCATGCCCCTGTCGTACGACTGGCAGATGGGCGCGTCGCGGTGGAGCGAGAGCAAGCGCAAGCAGATCGCCAACGACCCGCTCAACCTGATCCCCGTGGACGGCTCCACCAACGGCTCCAAGAGCGACTCGGGCCCGGCCACCTGGCTGCCGCCCCGCCGCGAAATCCGCTGCTCCTACGCCGTGCGGTTCGCCCAGGTGGCCCTCAAGTACGAGCTGCCGGTGACCTCCGCCGACAAGGCGGCCATGCTGGAGCAGTGCAAGTGAAAGGTCCGGCTCACCGGTAGACGGTCTTCTTGGCCGACCGGCCGGGGAACACGACGACCAGGTGCTCCTCGGCCCCCTCGCCGCCCCGGGCGTAGACGCGCAGCCGATAGCGTCCGGGGCCCTTCACCGCCAGGTTCGGCAGCCGGGCCCCGGCGCCCTCGTCGCCGCCGTCGGCGTACGACGGCACCTCCAGGCGGCCGCTGCGGCTGACCAGGCCGATTTCGGCCGCCTGCGCCCAGCCCTTCAACCGCAGCGGGGGAGCGGAGCCGAACGCCTTGACGGTCAGGCACATCGGCTCGTTCTCGCCGTAGGTCATCACGACCGCGGAACTGCCCGCCGCGCCGAGGAACCCGTCGTCCACGCTCGCGTAGGGGTCCTCGCCCTGGGTGGTGTCCTCCGGGTCGTACACGCCGTATCCCCCGCCCTCGAACAGGAAGTACGCGGCCGTGCCCTGCCGCCGGGCCCGCAGCCGCGGCCAGGGGTCCCGGCAGCGGGCGTTGGCCTCCGCGACGTAGCTCTCGTGGTCCGCGCGTGCTCCGTCCTCGGGCCGCGTCGCCTCGGGTGGCCCGGCGTCGTACCACGAGCCGCTGTAGGCGGGGCGGGCGGTCTCCTCCGGCCCGACCAGCACAAGGAACGGCAGCAGGACCGCCGCCAGCAGGACCGGTCCGGACGGGCGGAGCGGCGCAGGTTCCGGCGGCGTGCCGCGCGGGCCGGTGAGTTCGCGGGCGGAGCGGGCCAGCCACACCGCGAGGAAGACGTCGAACTCCTCCAGCATCTCCATCAGCGGGGCGGTGTAGCTGAACGCCCACAGGACGGCGACGGCGGCGAGAGGGGTCGCCAGCGACACCGTGACGTGGCGCCAGCCGGCCGTGACGGTGTCGCGGCTCCAGCGGCCGTCGCGGTGCTGGCCGAAGAGGACGGCCACCTGCCAGGCCGCCGCCATCGCCAGGCAGGCGAACAGGAGGACCCGGGGCGCCCGCACCCCGGGCACCTCGTCCATCGCGATCACCGCCAGGCCTGCGGACCCCGGCCAGGCGGTGACGAGCGCGAACACCCGGAGCCGTCCGCGGAGAGTGAGCGCGAACAGCACCTGCAGCGGGCACCACAGGGCCAGCGTGAGCGCCTCGCCGGCGAGGTCGGGGAGCCGTACGGCCGGCAGCGGGGGGATCAGGGCCTGGGCGACGGCCAGACAGAGCAGGCGCCGCAGCCAGACCGTCCGCCGGTCCGCGGGCCGAGGCGCACGCGGGGGGAAGGTGAAGACCTGGCGGAGCATCCAGGTCTTGAGCGCGAGGATCGTGAAGAGACCCACCGCGGCCGCCACAGGCGCCGCGGTGAGGCCGTCGAAGGAGTGGTCGTCGAGCGGATACCACAGCACGGCCGCCCAAAGGGCGTCGAGACGCCCGGTGACGGCCGTGATCACGGCGCCGACGGCCGAGATCGCCAGGTAGGCCCCGGCCACGATCCACCCCGCACGCTGTCGTAACACTCGGCGCCCTTTCCGGGGTCAAAGAAGGACGATCTTAGGGGAGATCGCCTCCGGCGGCGTCGGCGGCGAGCGTCCGCCGAGGTCGCGCACCTCCTGTCAAGCGCTCACCGGGCCATTCTCCGAGCTCATCTCCATGCCGGTCTGCGTGGTGGACAGCGCGGCCTCGGGGGTGAGCCGCGCGGCGATCCTGGCCGCGAGCACGTGCTTGCACGGCCCGCGTGAGCCGCGGTGGTCCCACCACCAGGGGCAGGTGCACGACCCGTCGGTCAGGCCGGCCTCCCGCACCCCGCCGTCGGTCCGTACGCGTGCCGTGTCGCCGGTGATCTCCACGGCGCCGGCCTCGACCAGCGCCCGCGCGGCCGTCAGCCGCGGGTTGAGGTGCTGCACGTGCTCCCTGTCGTAGGGCAGCTCGCGGTGGAAGTACGCCGCGTCGGACAGGTCGTAGCCGACCCGCCCGGCCGTGCCGAGCTGGGTGAGGGCGGCCCGCACCCGCGTGGAGGACAGCCCGGCGCGGTCGGCCAGCAGGCCGATCTCCACCTCGGGCTCGAAGTTGAGCAGCATCCCCACCACGTCGGCGTCGGCCTCGGCCTCGTCGGTGGCGAGGTCGGCCAGCACCGCGCCCTCGCCGGAGAAGCCGCGCCAGCGCTCCGGCGACAGGACCAGCGTGTAGCGCATTCCGGGCAGCTCCAGCTCCCACGCGCTCGACGCCGGTCCGCCGGGAGCGGCCGGGCCGTACACCTTGAGGCTCCTGGCGAAGCGGAGCAGGGGCAGCAGCGTCGCCAGGCGGCCCACGCCGGACAGGCACACCGCTCCGGGGCCCGGCCGGTCGGCGACGCGCAGGTCGCGGCCCGCGGGGGCGACCCACAGGTCGGCCGTCGCCCGCTTGGGCAGGGACCGCAGGAACCGCACCGCGCTCATGCCGTGCAGCTCGGCCCGCAGGTCCATGCGCGCCGCGATCACCTGTACCTCGGCGAACCCCCGCAGCCACCGCTCGGGCAGCGGCACCTTCTTCTCCACCACCGCGCCGTCGAGCGTGGTCACCGTGAGCTCGTCCGCGCCGACCCCGAGGTGCAGCGGGTCGCGCGCGCCCACCCGCGCCAGCGCCTCCCGCAGCGGGCCGTTGACGTCGACGTTGGTCGTCCCCCGGTCGAACACCTCGCCGTCCAGGGCGTTCTCGAGCAGGTCGAGCCGGGCGTACACCCCGCCGCAGGCGGAAAACGACTCGAACCGCAGCCGGTCGCCGCCGCACGTGACGACCGGATCGCGCGTCCACCCCGGACGCGGCTGGTGATAGCGGGTGAGGGCCACGTCGGCCACGCCCAGCAGGGCCGCCGCCGCGGGCGCCGCCTGGGTCACCACCCCGCTGAAGAACCTCGGCGCCACGGCGGGGCCGCTCAGGGCTCTGCCGCCGGACGTCGAGAGCCCGAGGCGTCCGTCCACCAGCATCGAAGGCGCGGCGTAGCTGTACGCCTGCGTCGCGTTTGTCATGTGCCGGAGGCTAGAGATCACCACTGACAAATCGCCGCCCGTACGGCGGGCCGTACGGGCGGGAGCTCAGAGGCAGCCGGAGTGGGGGTCCTTCACCTCGGGCGCGGTGTCGTCGACCGTGACCTCCAGTTGGGCGGTCGAGGCCACCAGGCTGCCGGTGGGCGCCTTCGCCTCCTTCTCGTCCACCACGACGCCGCGCTCCCCGAGCAGCTCGTAGGTGGAGGGGTCGAAGATGATCTCCGCACGCACCCCGCGGGAGACCCGGCCGACGCCGATGCCGGTCCGCCCGGCGGCGTCCTCGGTGTTCTCGGTCACCGTGACCCCGGGGATCGTGGCGGCGGCCTTGAACAGCGCCGCGCGCTGGGGCGCCGGCACGTACGTCTCCCGCAGCAGGTCGCCGACGGCCGTCCACGCCTCCGCGTCGGGCGGATTGTCGCCGTGCGGCCGGTCGTACAGGTAGGCGCGCATCTTCTCCGGGTCGGCGGGCAGCTTCTTCAGGTTCGTGTAGGCGGTGTCCCGCACGCTGTTGCAGGCGGGGAGCCGCATCCACTCGGTGCCCTTCTCCGTGTACGCCTCCGGCGGGATCGGCCAGCCGGGGTAGGCGTGAGGCTCCAGATTCTCGATCCTCAGCGCGCCGTCCCTCGTGCCGTCGGCGGACAGCCAGATCGTCCGCTTCGTCCGGTAGAGGTAGCGGGACTCCTTCTCGTCCTCGCCGGCCACGTCGGCCTCGTACATCGTCTGGGAGCTGACCTTGACGAACTGGTCGTCGCGCGGCGACAGGTCGGTCACCGCGCCGGCCGCCCTGCCCAGCACCTCCTCGGCCGACATGGCCGACACCTTCGGCAGCGTCACGACTCCCGGGCTCACCTTCGCCGGCCGGGCCTCCGGTTCCGTCGGCACGGTGGTGACGGCGACGACGCCCGCCGCGGCGAGCAACGCCGTCCCGCCCGCCAGAAGCAGGTACGGGCGCGGGCGGGCGGGACGGCTCGTTGGGTCGGCCAGCCGCCGCCGCACGGCCGCCTTGGCCGCCAGGGAGTAGGGTGCGACGTCGGGCCGCTCACGCGCCACCAGGTCGATCTCGTCGGTCATCACACGTTCTCCTCGGGAAGGTCGAGATGACGGCGCAGCTTCGCGCGCACCCGGTGCAGGCGCGAGCGGACCGTGCCGATGGGGATCTTCAGCGCCTCGGCCGCCTCCTCGTAGGAGAGGTCGGCCCAGGCGACCAGCAGGAGCAGGTCGCGCTCGGCGGCCGACAGCCCGGCCAGCGCGGCGGCGAGGGCGGGCCGCAGGGCGGCGGCGCTCGCCCGTTCCGCCCCGCGCTCCTCCTCGTGGGCGCCGCGCTCGCCGGCGTCACGCGGCGCACGGGCGAGCGCCCGCAGCCGGCGCACCTCCGACCGGCGGTGCCCGGAGATGAGGTTGCCGGCGATGCCGTACAGCCAGGGCCGGGCGTCCGGCCGGGAGGTGTCGTAGCGGTGCCGCTTGCGGAACGCCACGAGGAACGTCTCGGCCGTCACGTCGTCGGCGTGCTCGGGGCCGAGACGGCGACCGGCGTAGGCGTGGATCTCGTCCGCGTGCCGGTCGAAGACGCCGGCGAACCGCTCGGGCGCGGTCAGCGACGCCTCGATCAGCCCGGAGTCGCTCGGCTCGTCGCCGGCGACGCCGGGATACGTCGCCGGGGCGCGATCCGGCCCGCTGTCGTTCGCCTCGTCAGTGTCGCGGGTGCCGTCGGATCGGCGATCCGTCGCGACCGAGGGGAGGCGCGTGTCGCCGTCGACCGTCCTCACCACCCGTTGTGTCCGTTCATAGGGGAGTCCTTCCGTGGGCGTCGTCGCGCCCTTCACCCCTACTCCGCCGGACGGCCCGGGCCGGTTCCGTGGTTCGCCGGAGCGACGTCAGCCGGAAGGCGTGCCGTCGGGCCGCCTGGTCTGTCCGTCCGCCTGCCGCGCGACGAGCGCCCCCTCGGCAGGGGACGCCACGGGGGACGCAGCGGAGACCGGCTGGTCGAAGATGTCGATGTCGACCTCCTCGCCGCCGACCGTCAGCGTCTCCCAGGCTCCGCTCACCAGCAGGGTACGCAGCGTCTCGCTCCGCAGCTCGCGCAGGTGCCGGATGAGGGTCGCGTCGTCGGGCATGCCGGGAACACGTGGGGACAGGCGGTCGCGGATCTGCCGCAGGCGCTCCATGAGGGCGTCGATGTCCGCTTCCCTGGCCGGGGCGGCGCGGCCCTCCTCGATGCCCTGGACGATCGTGTCCTTGATCGCCCGGGTGACCCCCTGCTCGTCGGTGGTCACCATCGCGTTCCACGCGCGGCTCTTGTGCCGATACTGCAGCATCGACATCGCCGCCTCGTGCCGTACGAAGTCGGCGTCCCGCAACGGCCTGCCGCGCCAGTTGCGGTTGAGCGACCGGGCCAGCGAGATGGCCGACGCCAGCCCGCTGTTGAGGCCCCGCCCCGGCCAGAAGTGGATCGCGTTGGCCGCGTCCCCCAGGAGGAACCCGTACGTCCCCGGGGTGGTCGAGGTGGGGGAGTACAACCGGGCGGTGAACCGCGGCCGCTGCACCATGTCCAGCCGGAAGGCGGTGACCGCGCTCACGTCGCCGTCGGCGACGCCGAAGAGCGCGAGCCCTTCCTTCGCCCGCCTCCACAGTGCCGAACCCCTGATCAGGGCGGGCAGGAACAGCGTGTGGTGGGTTGAGCAGTGGAAGTCCCCGTCCTCGGTGCGCTCCATCAGGCAGGGGCTGGAGGCGACGCACTCCTCGAACACGTGCCGGACGGGGTCGATGCCGACGACCTCCGCGGCCTCGTCGTCGGTGAGCCGCATGTTGAGGAAGCCCTCGCCGCGCAGGGAGTTCAGGAGGAACCGGTTCTGCGCCACGGTCAGCAGCACGATCGCCGGGTCCGGCAGGCTGGACTTCACCCGCAGCCCCAGCACCACGTCCTGCAGGTGCCGGCCGTCGAGCGAGAAGATCGAGTCGTCGGCCCGGCCGAACCTGTCGGTGAAGTGCTCGCGGGTCCGCGAGCGCCCTCCCTCGCAGATGGCGAGCACGTGCTCCTTGGCCACGGCGTCCTGGCGCTCCGCGGCGTCGAATGTCTCGGGCACCAGGCGGATGCGGGCGGACCTCTCGTTCGCCATCTCCAGCAGGGTGTCCTCGATGTAGGCGATTCGGATGTTCCGCGGGCCGTAGCCGCGGATCGAGTCCGGACCGGCCGGCCACATCTCGCTGTAGGACCCCTCGGTGAACAGCCGCGACTGGACGTCCTCCGGGAGGTTCAGATACTGGCGGCTCTGCACCGTCACGACCTGCTGCCGCCGGTTGTTGCCCTGCGTGGCGTTCTTCCACACGATCCGCGGCCCGTCCTCGGTCCAGCGGCCGTCGTAGATCGTGATGGTGACCCGTTGCCCCATGAGGTGTTCGAGGAGCAGGGCGAAGGCCAGCCCGACGGGCCCGCCGCCGGAGACGGTGACGTGCAGGACCTGCTCCGGTTCGACGTCCGGAACCGACTGGCGGAACCGCTGCATCAGGGAGGTGTTCACGACCGTCTCTGAGTCGTCGAACGCCTCGAAGCGGAATGTCTCCCCTCCGATGGCGATCGTGTCGCCGGGCCGCAGCACATGGGTGGTGACACGCCTGCCGTTGACCAGCGTCCCGTTGCTGCTGCCCCGGTCGAGTAGCACGTAGCCCTCGGCCTCGCGGCGCACCTCCGCGTGGAAGCGCGAGGCCCTCTCGCTCGTGATCACCACACTGTTGTCACCTCTGCGACCGAAGGTGATCGGCTTGTCGTCGATCGGGAAACGCTGACCGGCAAGGGGACCTTCATGCCCGACGATCGCAGGTGGCATCGGTCCGCCCCCTTTCCCTAGGAAACCGCCGATGCGATCATTTATCGTGACACGCTTCCCGTCTGCTGCAAAGCGTTCCAGTCAGGACGGGCGATCACCCCTGCGCGGGCGAGGCGGGGGCCGGCGTCCCGCGGACCCGCGGAGACGCGAGAAGTTCGGGCGTGGCCGGCGAGGCCTCGATCAGCCCGGCGTCGCTCCGCTCGGTGCCCGCCGGGCCGGTTCCACCCGATGTGCTCACCCGGTGACGAGGAACCCGTTGTGGTCACGGGCCACCCCGCCCGTGCGCTCGGCGATCGCGAGGGCGGCCCGCCGGGCGGCGGCGGGAACGTCCGTGCCGTAACCTCCGTCCGCGGACAGCTCGTACGTCACGTCGTCGGCGTCCCATTCGGTGACGAAGACCTCGATCGGGCTCTCGGCGCTGGTGAGCAGCGTCGTGCCGGCGTCGGTCACCGTCGTGACGGCCAGGCCGGGCACGTCGTCCGCGAGCAGGCCGATCACCTCGTCCACCGCGATGAGCCGCCCGCCGGTGACCTCGGCCAGGTCCTCCGGCGGCTCCTGGCACTCCGGGTGCTCCCGGCCGCCGAGCCGCTCGGCCAGGCCCCGTACGAGCAGGCTCGGGCGCGCGAAGTCGCCGCCCGCCTCGCTGTCGATGTTGCGCGCGAAGAACGCGGCCGCCCAGCCCGCCGGCAGGCCCGCCCTGGCCGCCAGCTCCGGGGTCAGCTCGATCGGCCCGCGCAGCTCCACGTTCTCGCCGATCTTGAAGCCCCGCCCGTACGGCCCGGCCTGCGGGTCGTGCAGCCGCACCGTCTCCAGAACGGTCGCGGGATCGGGCGCGTACGGCAGCAGCAGCGTGGGCCCCTTGCGCAGCCGCCGGGCCATGAGGAAGTCGGAGATCATACCCATGCGGCCACTGTCCCGCCCGGCACTTGTGGTCGGCTTGGACCCGCGTGGTCGGACCCCCGTGGTTGGACCCCGTGCTCGGACTCCGGTGCTCGGCTCCGGCGCTATCGGGCGGCCGAGCCGCGGACCTGGAGGGAGGCCAGCAGCGCCGTGCTGGCCTGCGCGATCTCCTCGACCGCGCGGTCGAACGCCTCGGCGTTGTGCGCGGCGGGCGCGCGGAAGCCGGAGATCTTGCGGACATACTGCAGGGCCGCCGCCCGGATGTCCTCCTCGGTCACCTCGTCGGTGAACGGCGGGCGCAGGGTCTTGATGCTTCGGCACATGACCCCATACTGACCGATCCGTGGCGCGGTCAGGAGCGGAAGACGGCGGCGCCGAAGTCCTCGGCCACCTTCCGCAGCATCGCGGCCAGCTCCTCGCGGTCGACCGCGTCGATGCGCTCGGCCGGTCCGGACACCGACATCGCCGCGAAGGCCCGCCCGCCGTCGTGGACCGGCACGGCCATGCAGTGGACGCCGCTCTCCTCCTCGCCCAGGTCGAGCGCGTACCCCCGGTCGCGCACCCGGCCGAGCTCCTCCAGCAGCTCGCCGACCGCCGTGATCGTCCGGTCCGTACGGCGGGGCAGGCCGGTGCGCCGGAACACCGCCTCGGCGTCGTCCCGCCCGGCCAGCAGGGCCTTGCCGACGGCCGTGCTGTGCGGCAGCACCCGGCGGCCCACCTCGGCGAACATCCGCAGCCTGCGCGGCGAGGGCACCTGGGCCACGTAGACGACGTAGTCGCCCTCCAGCACGGCGAGGTTGGCGGTCTCTCCGGACAGCTCCACGAGCCTCGCGAGGTAGGGCTCGGCCCAGACCGCGAGCATCCGCTCGGCCACGCCGCCGATCCGCACGAGCGCGCCGCCGAGGGCGTAGCGCCGGTCGGACTCCTGCCGGACGTACCCACGGGCCAGCAGCGTCTGTAACAGCCGGTGGATCGTCCCGTACGGCAGGCCGGTCGTGGCGGCGATCTCCGACAGACCGGCCTGGCCGCCGTGCTCGGACAGTGCCTCGAGCACGTCCAGCGCCCGGTCGACGCTCTGCACGCTCACCGCGTCCTCCTCCTCGGCGGTGTCATCCTCAATGCGGGAACCGTCCCAGCATGCCGGGTTCGAGGCCGCGCAGCGAGGCGTCGAGCACCTCGGCCGTGTGCGCGACCCGCATATCCCCCTTGCCCGCCCTGCGGACGGCGGCCGCGATCTGCATCGTGCATCCCGGATTGGCCGACACCAGCAGGCCGGCGCCGGCGGCGAGCACCCGCTCGGCCTTGCGGTCGCCCAGCTGCCGGGCCGCCTCGGGCTGGAAGAGGTTGTAGGTGCCCGCGGACCCGCAGCAGATGGCGGACTCCTCGACCTCCCGCAGCTCCAGCCCCGGGATCGCGCGCAGCAGCTCGCGCGGCTGGGCGCGCACGCCCTGGGCGTGGGCGAGGTGACAGGCGTCGTGGTAGGCGACCGTGACCGGCAGCGGGTGGCGCCCGGCGACAGGTCCCAGCTCGATGAGGAACTCCGCCAGGTCGCGGGTCGGCAACGCCTCCGCGCGGGCCGCCCAGTCAGGCTCGCCGGCCAGCACCTCGGCGTAGTCCTTCATGCTCGACCCGCAGCCCGCCGCGTTCACCACCACGGCGTCCACCCCGGCCCGCTCGAAGATCGCGATCGTGCGGCGGGCGAACCTGCGCGCCTCGGCCTCGCGGCCCGAGTGCAGCGACAGCGCCCCGCAGCAGCCCTGCCTGGGCGGGATCACCACGTCGCAGCCCTCCAGCGCGAGCACCCGGGCCGTCGCCGCGTTGACCTGCGGGAAGAACTCGCCCTGCACGCAGCCGGTGAGCAGCCCGACCCGCGCCCTGCGGCGTCGCCTCGCCCGCACCAGCGGCGGCAGCCGTACGGGCCGGGGGACGTCGGGCGCCAGTTCGGCCATCGCGCCGAGGGAGGGGTGCACCTGTTCGAGGAACGGCTGCAGGCGTCTGCTCAGCCGCATGGGCAGCCGCATCGCCCGGAGCCTGCGCCGGTAGGGGAACAGCGCGAACACCAGCGCCCGGATCGCGCGCTCGTCCGGGCGGCGCACGTGCTCGCGCTCGACGACCGCGCGGGTCTGCTCGATTAGGCGGTCGTACCGCACGCCCGACGGGCACGCGGTGACGCACGCCATGCAGCCCAGGCAGGCGTCGAAGTGGCCGGCCATCGCGTCGGTGAGCGGTGTGCCCTCGACGTGCTGGCCCATGAGGTGGATGCGCCCGCGCGGGGAGTCCATCTCCTCGCCCCACAGCACGTACGTCGGGCAGGTGGGCAGGCAGAACCCGCAGTGGACGCAGTCTCTGATCAGCTCGGGGTCCATCAGATGCCTCCCACGAAGCGGCCGGGGGAGAGCCGGCGATCGGGATCGAACCGCTCCTTGACCCGGCGCATCAACGGCAGCGCGCCGACGCGTCCCCACCGGTCGAGGCGGCGCGCGGCCTCCTGGGGCGCGGCGAGCACGACCACCCGGCCGTCGAACATCCCCTCGGCGTCGTCACGCACCAGGCCTGCGAACCCGGCGATCTCATTGGGCAGGCCCCGCAGACCGATGTGCAGGGTCCCGGCGGCGAGTGAGCCGCGGATCGCCGGCCGCGCCCCCGACGTGTGGGCGGCCTCCCTCAGCGCGGGGAGCATGTGGGGAAGGCAGGAGACCCCGATCCTGAGCTCCAGCAGCGTGTCGTCGTCCGACGAGGGAAGCCGGTTCCACCAGGGTGGCGGCTCCTCGGTCACCTCCGCCGTCCCACCCATCGGTTCGCCCAGCAGTTCGCACAGCGTCTTGGCGCGCTCGGCCGCGGCCGCGCCCTCGACGAGGACCGCCAGCGTGCAGGGACCGTCCACGTCGGGCCAGTCGATCTCCACCGCGCTCGGCTCCAGCGGCGACTCGGTCACGGCGGGGACCGCCGTCAGCAGGACGTCGGCCGCCGACATGACCCGCTCCGTCTCGGTCACCGGCCGCTCGACGGTCGCCGTCACCCAGGCGCGGGCGGCGGGCAGGGGATGGAGGCGGAACGTCGCGTCCGCGATGATCCCGAGCGTGCCGTACGAACCGGTGAACAGCTTGCCGAGGTCGTATCCGGCGACGTTCTTGACGACCTTCCCGCCCGACTTGGCGATCGTGCCGTTGGCGAGCACGACCGTGACGCCGATGAGCAGGTCGCGGGCGGTGCCGTGGCGGAACCTGCGCGGCCCGGCGATGCCGGTGGCCAGCAGCCCGCCGACCGTGGTGCCCGGCACGGGCACGTCGAGCGCGAGCTCCTGACCTCCCTCGGCGAGAGTGCGCGCCAGCGCCTCCACGGTCACCCCGGCCTGCGCCCGGACGACCAGGTCGCCCGCCGCGTGCTCCGGCACCCGGTTCATGCAGCACAGGTCGACGAGCACGTCGCAGCGGGCGGGAGGGGCGCCCCAGTGCAGCTTGGTCCCGCCGCCTGTCGCGACGGCGGCCAGGTCGTGCGCGGCGCACACCCGCATCACGGCCGCGATCTCCTCGGCCGACTCGGGCAGCGCCACCCAGCGCGGCCGCACGCCCGCGACCTCGTCCCCGTCGCCGGCCGCGCGCACGGCCACACCGGTCTCCTCCAGCGCGTCCCGGACGTCCCGCGCGGCCATCAGAACTGCTCCGCGAGGCCGGCCTCGACCAGGGGATGGGCGCCCCTGCGCACTCCCGGCACCTCGCCGCACAGGCGGGGGGTGGGGAAGATCTTGCCCGGATTGGCGAGCCCCCGGGGATCGAACGCGCACCGCACGAGTTGCATGGTGTCGAGGTCGTCCTCGGTGAACATCCGGGGCATGTAGCGGGCCTTGTCCACGCCGACGCCGTGCTCCCCGGTGATCGACCCGCCGTGCTCGACGCACAGGTCGAGGATGCGCCCGCTGACGGCCTCGGCGCGCTCGGCCTCGCCGGGCACGGAGTCGTCGAAAAGCACGAGGGGGTGGAGGTTGCCGTCGCCCGCGTGGAAGACGTTGGCCACGCGGATGCCGTACTCCTCCTGCAGACGGTCGATCCCCGCGAGCACGCGCGGCAGCGCGGTCCGCGGCACCACGCCGTCCTGCACGATGTACGCCGGGCTGATCCGGCCCACGGCGGCGAACGCCGACTTGCGGCCCCTCCAGATGGGCGCCCGCTCCTCGGCGGAGGCGGCCACCCGGATCTCGAAGGCGCCGCCGTCGCGGCAGATGCGCTCCACGGCCGCGAACTGGTGCTCCACCTCGGCATGCGGGCCGTCCAGCTCCACCACCAGTACGGCTCCCGCTCCGGCGGGGTAGCGGCAGTGGACGGCGGCCTCGGCCGCCTCGATCGCCAGCGCGTCCATCATCTCGATGGCGGCGGGCACGACGCCCGCCGCGATGATGGCCGACACGGCGTGCCCGCCGGCCTCGATGCCGGTGAAGGCGGCGAGCAGGGTCGTGACCGCCTCGGGCGCCCGCGACAGCCGTACGGTGATCTTGGTGGCGATGCCGAGCGTGCCCTCGGAGCCGATGAACGCGCCGAGCAGGTCGTAGCCGGGGTCCCGGTCCGACAGCTCCACGATCTCCCCGTCCGGTGTGACGATCTCGGCGGCGAGCACGTGGTTGACCGTGAAGCCGTACTTGAGGCAGTGCGCGCCGCCCGAGTTCTCCGCCACGTTGCCGCCGATCGAGCAGACCTGCTGGCTGGAGGGGTCGGGGGCGTAGTAGTACCCCTGGTCCCTGACCGCCTCGGTGATGGCCAGGTTCGTCACCCCGGGCTCGACCACGGCCCGGCGGTTCGGGATGTCGATCTCCAGGATCCGCCGCATGCGGGAGGTGACGATCAGCACGCCGTCCGTGCGGGGGAGGGCGCCGCCCGACAGGCCGGTGCCCGACCCGCGGGCGACGAACGGCACGCCGTGCTCGCCGCACAGCCGCACGACCGCGGCGACCTGCTCGGCGGTCTCGGGCAGCACGACCACCCCGGGGGTCGCCCGGTGGTGGGTCAGCCCGTCGCACTCGTAGGTGCGCAGCCGCACGGGATCGGTGACGACGGCGTCCGGCGGGAGCACGGCCGCCAGCCGTGCCGTCAGCCGTTCGAGCTCGGACATCGGCTCCCGCTTCCCCTCACATCGTCACGGCATGCGCTCGTACGCAGGAAGCGTAAGGAACTCCGCGAAGTCGTCGTCAAGGGCGACCTCCTTGAACAGCGCCGTCGCCTGCGCGTAGAGCTTCTCGTCGTAGCCCGGCCCGGCGGCGATCCCGGCCAGCTCCTCCTCGATGATCCGCTCGGCGAGCTCCCGTGTCACCACCGCGCCGGTGTCGGCCAGCGTGATGTCGTTGTGGATCCACTGCCAGACCTGCGAGCGGGAGATCTCGGCCGTCGCCGCGTCCTCCATCAGGTTGTGGATGGCCGCGGCGCCGTTGCCGCCCATCCAGGCCGCCAGGTAGCGCAGGCCGACGTCCACGTTGTTGCGCAGCCCGGCCTCGGTGATCTCACCGGGGGTCTTGGACACCGCCAGCAGGTCCTCGGCCGTGACGTGGACGTCCTCGCGCTGCCGGTCGAGCTGGTTGGGCCGGTCGCCGAGCACGCCGTCGAACACCTCGCGGCAGATCGGCACGAGGTCGGGGTGGGCCACCCAGGAGCCGTCGAAGCCGTCGCCCGACTCGCGGGTCTTGTCGGCCCGCACCTTCTCCAGCGCGACCTTGTTGACCTCGGGGTCGCGGCGGGACGGGATGAAGGCCGCCATGCCGCCGATCGCGTGCGCACCGCGCTTGTGGCAGGTGCGCACGAGCAGTTCGGTGTAGGCCCGCATGAACGGCGCGGTCATCGTCACCGCGTTGCGCTCGGGCAGCAGGAACTCCCGTCCCCGGGTGCGGAACTTCTTGATGACGCTGAACAGGTAGTCCCAGCGGCCGGCGTTGAGGCCCGCGGAGTGCTCGCGCAGCTCGTAGAGGATCTCCTCCATCTCGAACGCGGCAGGGTAGGTCTCGATGAGCACGGTCGCCCGGATCGTCCCCCTGGGGATGCCGAGCAGCTCCTGGGCCCGGACGAACACGTCGTTCCAGAGCCGCGCCTCCAGGTGGGACTCCATCTTCGGCAGGTAGAAGTACGGCCCGCGGCCCTTGCCGATCTGCCGCCGGGCGCAGTGGAAGAAGTAGAGGCCGAAGTCGAGCAGCGACCCCGACATCCGCCGGCCGTCCACCAGGATGTGCTTTTCCGGCAGGTGCCAGCCGCGCGGGCGGACCACGATCGTGGCCAGCTCCCCGTCCGGGCGCAGCGCGTACGTCTTGCCGCCGGACTCGAAGTCGGTCGTACGGTCGAGGGCGTCGCGCAGGTTGAGCTGCCCGTTGATCGTGTTCTCCCAGGTCGGGGAGTTGGCGTCCTCGAAGTCGGCCAGCCAGACCTTGGCGCCGGAGTTGAGCGCGTTGATCGTCATCTTGCGGTCGACGGGCCCGGTGATCTCGACCCGGCGGTCCTCCAGTCCCGGGGCGGGCGGGGCGACCCGCCACTCGGACTCCCGGACCTTGGCGGTCTCGGCGAGGAAATCGAGCGTGCCGCCCGCGGACAGCTCCTCCTGCCGGGCCTGACGCGCGGCGAGCAGTTCCCTGCGCCTGGGGTCGAACTCGCGCTGCAAGGTGGCCACGAAGCCGAGGGCCTCGGGAGTGAGGATCTCGTCGAACCGGTCCAGCAGGGGGCCTGTGATCTCGACGCCTTCCGTCATTTTCCACCTTCCGGAAAAATAGTTCTGAATGGTGGAATCGACGCTACTTCAGGGGACGGCCAGGGGTCAACGCCAGGGCATTCCTCAGGGGGCGCTCGGGGGATTCCCTGATGGGAGACGCCGTACGCATGGACGAAGATCGAGGACATGAGATACAAGACGATGGCCGTCGCGGGGGCCGTCCTGGGAATGAGCCTCGTCGTGACGGCATGCGACGTGCGGATCGGTTTCGGCGGGCAGCAGGCCGTGGAGTCCTACGACGTGACGGACAAGGTGACCGTCCTCGACGCCCACACCGGGTCGGGCGACGTCGTGGTGAACGAGAGCGACAGGTCCGGCGTCCACGTCACCGAGACCCTGCACTGGCGCGGGGACAAGCCCGCGAACGGCCATTCCGTCGACGGTGACACGCTCACGCTGGCGTACAAGTGCGACAGCTGCTCGGTGGACTACGAGGTGGAGGTGCCGCGCGGTCTCACCATGAAGATCGACACCGCGTCGGGAGACATCACGCTGCGCAACCTGACCGGCCAGCTGAACGCCTCCACCGGCTCGGGCGACGTCGACGCGCGGGGGCTCGCCGCCAAGCAGGTCAACACCCGCACGGGGTCGGGGGACATCACGCTGCGGTTCACCGCCGTACCCGACCAGGTGCAGGCCGTGACCGGATCGGGCGACGGCCGGCTCTGGGTGCCGAACGGCGCCTACAACGTCAACGCGTCGACAGGGAGCGGCGACCGCACGATCGAGGTGGCGCAGGACGCCTCGGCGCCGCACACGATCACGGTCAGGACCGGATCGGGCGACGCCGAGGTGCGCAAGCTGTGATCGCCGTCAGGCGAGCACCGGCTGGTTGGCGCGGAAGACGCCGTCGGGGTCGCGGCGGCGCTTGATCTCACGCAGTCTGGCCAGCGTGTCCGCGTCGAACGCGGAGGCGGCCTTCTCGCCGCCGTTCAGGTAGGTGAACGGCTTGCGGCCGGTCGTGTGCGGCGCCATCGCCCTCGCGATCTCCGCCAGTCGCGCGGCGACCGCCTGCCCGGCCTCCGGCGACAGGACCGGGCCGATCATGTTCAGCAGGTACGGCTCGGCGATGTGCCCGCACGCCCCGCCGCCGTCGGCGGGCCGGCTCAGCGCGCCGCCCAGGTGGCGCACCTGCACCGTGGCCAACGGGGCGACGTCGCCCACGGCCGCGAGTAGGTCGTCCGCCACGGCGTCGCCGAGCCCGGTCAGCAGTTCACCGCGGCCCGCGCCGGGCACCGGCTGCGTCGGCTCGGCGCAGATGCCGCCCAGGGCGTCCAGGGGCATCGCCGCGCGGCTGTCGCTCAGCACGCCGGGGATGTCCTCGAACCACCGCAGCAGGTCGCGCCCCTCCTCCTCACCGCCAAGGAACGTCGAGTCCACCGCGACCACGGCGAGCCCGCGCAGCGGCTCGGGCACCTGGGGCGCCGGCGGGAACTTCGCCATCGCGAACCAGACGGTCAGCTCCGCGGGCGCCGCGGCGGTCACCTCCCGGTAGGCGGCGAGCACCTCGGGCGCCCGCTCCGCGGGCCACAGCATGCGCCCGCCGTACAGCCGCGGCGCCGGGTGCAGGTCCAGCTCCATCGCCGTCACCAGCGCGAAGTCGCCCCCGCCGCCGCGCAGCGCCCAGAACAGGTCCGGGTCGGAGTCGGCCGTCACGCGGGCCTGCGTGCCGTCGGCGCCGACCACCTCGAAGGCGCGTACGGCGCCGGCCGCCCAGCCGTGCCTGCGGGCGAACCACCCGAGCCCGCCACCGAGGGTGTAGCCGGTGACGCTGACGACGGGAGAGCTGCCGGGCAGGCCGGTCAGCCCGTGCTTGCCGGTCGCGGTCAGCAACTCGCCCCACTGCACGCCGGCCTCGACGCGCGCGGTCCGCCGCTCCGGCAGGACCTCCATGCCGCGCAACCGTCCGGTGCGCAGCAGGATCGTCCCGTCGAGGCGGGTCGTGGCGCCGTGCCCGCTCGGCTGCACCGCGACGGCGAGGCCGGCCAGCCTCGCGCAGCGGACCGCGGCGGCGGCGTCGGCCGCGTCCTCGACCTCCACGACCGCGGCCACCCGCTGGTCGACCGCCCGGTTCCACGGCAGCCGCGCGGCCTCGAATCCGTCGTCGCCGGGGACGAGGACCT
This sequence comes from Microbispora sp. KK1-11, assembly GCF_006874435.1. Lineage (NCBI taxonomy): Bacteria > Bacillati > Actinomycetota > Actinomycetes > Streptosporangiales > Streptosporangiaceae > Microbispora > Microbispora sp. KK1-11. The sequence continues at coordinate 213,525 of NZ_VIRJ01000003.1, forward strand.
GCCCGCGTACCGCACGGCGAAGGTCGGTTCCCAGGGTTGTCACGCTCTCCTCCTGCTGCGTCCGGCGGCGCCGGTCGGCCCCGCTCGTGATCAACCCTGCTACATCCCGTTTGTCGTTGATTAGGAATTGGCTCGGAATCGTCTGGTCCTACGGTAGGAATCTGTTTTCCGGTACATGTCGCGCAATGAGGAACGATGGATTTTCGCCTGTTCGGTCCGATCGAGGTCACCGACGCCGACGGCCGGGCGGTCGACATCGGCACTCCCAAGCAGCGGGCCGTGCTGACCATGCTCGCGCTGGAGCCGGGCCGCGTGGTCTCCCTCGACCGTCTCATCGACGAGCTGTGGTCGGGCGAGGCGCCGTCGAGCGCGACCGGGACCCTGCAGGCGTATGTCTCCCAGCTCCGCCGGGCGCTCGAACCCGGCCGGCCGCCGCGCACGCCGCCGAAGGTGCTGGTCACCCGCGAGCCCGGCTATCTGCTGGCGGTGGCGCCCGGCCAGGTGGACCTGGTCCGCTTCACCGCGCTGGCCGAGGACGGCGGGCGCGCGCTCACCCGGGGGGAGCACGCCGCCGCGGCCGAGTCGCTGCGCGGCGCGCTGGAGACGTGGCGGGGCGAGCCGCTCGCCGAGTTCGCCGCGTACGAGTTCGCCCAGCCGGTCGTCGCGCGGCTGACCGAGCTGCGCGCCACGGCCACCGAGAACTGGTTCGAGGCCCGGCTGGCGCTCGGCGACGCGGGATCGTGCGTGCCCGACCTCGAACGCCTGGTGGAGGACCATCCCTACCGGGAGCGGCTGTGGAGCCTGCTCGTGCTCGCCCTCTACCGGTCCGGACGGCAGGCCGACGCCCTCGCGGCGCTGCGCAGGGTCAGGGCGCTGCTCGCCGGGGAGCTGGGTCTGGAGCCCGGCCCCGGGCTGCGGCGGCTCGAGCAGGCCGTCTTCGGCCAGTCGCCGGACCTCGGCTCCCCCGGGCCGGTCCTGCTCGCCCCCGCCGCCGCCGCGCCGGTGACGGCGGTCCCGCCCGGGACCGCGCCGCGACCGCTCGTCCACGACGGGCTCGTCGCCCGGCGCGAGCAGCTCGGACGCGTCGCCGCCCGCCTCGCCGAGGCCCGCCGCGGCCGGGGCGGTGTGCTGCTGGTCGCCGGGGAGGCGGGGGTCGGCAAGACCCGCCTCGCGGAGGCGGCGGCCGACGAGGCGGCCGCCCTGGGGATGGCGGTCGCCTGGGGCCGCTGCGCCGAGGACACCGGCGCACCGGCCTTCTGGCCCTGGCTGCGGGTGCTGCGCGACCTCGGCCCCGACGGAGCGGACGCGCTCACCGCCCTGTCCGGGGGCTCGCCGGGGCAGACACCGGGCGGCGATCCCGGCGCGGCGCTGTTCGAGCTGCACGAGCGGGTGACTGAGGCCCTTCGGGCGGCGGGGCCGGCGCTCGTCGTCCTCGACGACCTGCATTGGGCCGACGCGTCGTCCCTGCGCCTGCTCGCGTTCGCGGCCGGGGAGCTGCACCGGTCGCCGGTGCTGGTGCTGGCGACGATCCGTCCTGAGCCGGGCGGCGACCCCGAGCAACTGCGTGACACGCTGGCCGCGCTCACCCGCGAACGCGGCGCGGAGCGCCTCACGCTGCCGCCGTTCACCCGGGAGGAGGTGGCCGCCTACCTGGCCGGGCGCGACCTGCCGGACACGCGGCTCGCCGCGCTGCTGCACGAGCGCACCGGGGGCAATCCCTTCTATCTGGGCGAGCTGATCCGGCTGCTGGGCAGCGAGCACCGGCTCGACGCCGCCTCGGTCGGTGTGCCCGACGGGGTGCGCGAGGTCATCGGCCGCCGCGTCGCGCGACTCCCGGAGGAGACCCGTGCGCTGCTGGAGGCGGCCGCCGTACTCGGCCGCGAGGTGAGCCTCGACGCGCTGGAGGCGGCCTGCGGCGTGGACGCGGAGGAGGCGATGCTGCGGCTCGAACCGGCCGTGGCGACGGGGCTGCTCGTCGAGGCGCCCGGCTTCGACTACCGGTTCTCGCATGCCCTCGTCCGCGACGCCCTCTACGCCGGTCTCGGCCGGGTGCGCGCGGCGCGGCTGCACCTGCGCACAGGGGAGGCGCTGGAGACGCTTCCGGGAGTCGAGGCGTCCGTGCTCGCCCACCACTTCATGGCGGCCGCCCGGGCGGGCGGCGCGGCCAAGGCGGTGGAGTACGCCGTCCTGGCCGCCCGGCAGGCCGCCGCCGGCTGCGCGTACGACGAGGCGGTGGAGTGGTGGGGCAGGGCCCTCGCCGCCCTCGGCCCGGCGGACCCCGCCCGGCGGTGCGCGCTGCTGGTGCGCCGCGGCGAGGCGCTGCGCGCGGTCGGCGACGTCGCCGGAGCGAGGTCGGCCCTGCAGGAGGCGATCGGCCTCGCCGCCGGGATCGGCGAACGCGCGACGCTGATCGAGGCCGTCACCGTGTTCGGCGCCATGTCGGTGTGGAACTGGCGCCACTACGGCGTCGTGGACGGCGAGTCGGTCACCCTGTTGGAGGGCCTGCTGGAGGAGCCGCTCGGCGACGCGGAGCGGGCCACCCTGCTGGGCACCCTGGGCCTGGAGCTGTACTACTCGCCGCGCAGGGCCGAGGGGGAGCTGCTGGCGGCCGACGGCGTGCGGCTCGCCCGCCGCACCGGCGACCCTCGCCTGCTGGCCCGCTCGCTGAACAACTACGTGATGGCCGCCTGGGTCTCCGAGCGGGAGGACGAGCGCCGCCGGGCGGTAGAGGAGATGCTCGCCCTTCCCCTGGACGCGACGGGGGAGGCCGTCGCCCGCGTCTTCCGCATGGCGCACCTGCTACGGGCGGGCGAGTTCGCGGAGTGGGACCGCGACCTTGCCCGCTGCGCCCGGCTGGCCGACGAGATCAGGCGTCCCGAGATGATCGGGATGGCGCGGATCGCCGAGGCCGCCGGCCGCACGATGCGCGGCGACTGGGCGGAGGCCGAACGCCTCGCGGAGGAGTTCACCGCGCTCATCGCGGGGTTCAGCATGTGGGGGCTCGACTACCCCGGCCTGATCACCCTCTACACCTGCCGCCGGGGGCAGGGCCGGGTGGACGAGCTGGCCGACCGGCTCGTGTCCCGGGCGCACGACCCCGACATGGTGCCGCTGCGCGCGGTCGCCGTGCTGGCCGCCCTCGACGCGGGCGACACCGCGCTCGCCCGGCGGCTGGCGGAGCGTTGGAGCGGCGAGATCCGCGACGACTGGACCGCCGAGTTCCTCGTCGTCGTGTGGGGTCACGTGGCCGCCCGGCTCGGCGTGCCCGACCCCGCCGCCCTCTACCGGAGGCTCGCGCCGTACGGGGAACGGCTCGTGGTCAGCGGCATGGGCGGCGCCGGCTGGGGCTCCACTCACCTGGTCCTGGCCGAGCTCGCGCTCGCCACGGGCGAGCGCGGCCTCGCCCTGCGCCACGCGCGCCGGGCGCACGAGACGCACCTGCGCCTGGGGCTGGACCACTGGGCGGGGGAGAGCGGCCGGCTCCTCGCCGGCCTGGACGGATGAGCCGCCGTCACCCGAGGACGGGGTGGTTGCCGAGGATCACGCCGTGCGGGTCGCGGCGGCGCTTGACCTGGCGCAGGCGGGCCAGGATCCCGGCCGGGAAGGCGGACGCCGCCGGCTCCCCGTGGCCGAGGAAGGTGAAGGGCGTGCGGCCGCTCGCGACCCCCGCCACCGCGTCCGCGACGGCCGACTGGCGGCGCCGGATCGCCTCCTCCACGCCGGGCGCCGCGAGCACGCCGAGCGTGCTCAGCAGGTAGGGCTCCGCGATGTGGCCGCAGGCGCCGCCCTTCTCGTCCACCCGGGCCAGCGCCCCGCCGAGGTGGCGGATCTGCACGTAGGCGAGCGGCGCTATGGTGCCGGGACCGGCGGCGGCCAGCAGTGCCGCCGCGTCGGCGTCGCCGAGCCCGGTGAGCAGCTCGGAGCGCAGCAGGGCGGGCGTCGGGTCGGTCGGCTCCGCGCAGATGTCCGCGAGGTTCGCCACCGGCATCCGGCCGCGCGTGTCGAAGACGGGCTCGGGAATCCCGTCGAACCGGTGCAGCAGGGCCCGCGCCTCGTCCGGGTCACCCAGGTAGGTGACGTCGATCGTCACGGCCGACAGGCCGCGCAGCGGCTCGGGCAGCTCGGGCAGCGGCGGGAACTGCAGCAGGTGGAACCAGACCGTCAGCTCCTCGGGCGCCTCGGCCGTGGTGGCGCGGAAGGCGGCAAGCACCTCCGCGGCCCGCCTGGCCGGCCACAGGATCCGCCCGCCGTACAGCACCGGCGCCGGGTGCAGGTCGAACTCCATCGCGGTCACCACCGCGAAGTCGCCCCCGCCGCCGCGCAGCGCCCAGAACAACTCCGGGTCGCTGCCGGCCGTGACGGTCGCGTGCTCGCCTGAGGCGTCCACGACCTCGAACGCGCGCACGCTGTCGGCGGCGAAGCCGTACCTGCGCCCGAACCAGCTCAGGCCACCGCCCAGGGTGAACCCGGTGGCGCTGACGGCCCCCGTGCTGCCCGCGAGCGGCGTCAGCCCGTGCTCGCCCGCCGCCGTGAGCACCTCGCCCCAGGAGACGCCGGCCTCCACCCGGGCCACCCGCTCAGCCGGCCGTACGGTCAGGCCGCGTAGTCCCGACGTGCGCAGCAGGATCGCGTCGTCGAAGGCGGCGGGGGCGTGCCCGTTCGGCTGGGTGGCGACGCGCAGCCCGGCGAGGCCCGCGTAACCGACCACGGCCGCGACGTCGTGGGCGTCCCGCGCCTCGACGACCGCCGCGACCCGCTGGTCGACGGCCCTGTCCCAGGGGCGCCGGCTCTCGTCGAAGCCCTCGTCGCCGCGCACCAGCACCCGGCCGCGCACCACCCGGCGGAGATCGGCGCCGAGCGCCTTCACCTGGTCCATCTCTTCTCCTCCCCATCGTGGGTTCCTCGTGCGGGACCACCGTGGAACACGGGGATCGGAACGGGCATGGGCGTGGCTTGGAGACCGTCTAAGTCGCCCCCAAGTGGACCGTTCCGGTGGGAGTCGTCCCGGCTCTACGCTTGCGGCAGCGATCAGAGGGGTTTTCGATCATGAACTCGCTGTCCTTCCGGCTGCTCGGCCCCTTCGAGGTCACCGGCGACGACGGCCGCGTCCTCGACCTCGGCCCACGCAAACAGCGGGCGGTGCTCGCCGTCCTCGCCCTGGAGCCCGGCAGGATCGTCTCCCTCGACCGGCTGATCGACGAGCTGTGGGCGGACGAGCCGCCCTCCAGCGCCACCGCGACGCTCCAGTCGTACGTCTCGAACCTGCGCAAGGTGCTGGAGCCGGGACGCCGGCCGCGCACGCCCCCGGCCGTGCTGCTCACCCGCGAGCCCGGCTACCTGCTGTCCGTCGCGCCCGGCCAGGTCGACCTCGTGCGCTTCGTCTCCTGCGTGGAGGACGGCCGCGGGGCACTCGCCCGGCGCGAGTACGCCGCGGTGCTCAAGCTGATCGACCGGGCGCTGGAGGCGTGGCGGGGCGAGCCGCTCGCCGAGTTCGCGGCCTACGAGTTCGCCCAGCCCGTCATCGCGCGCCTGTCCGAGCTGCGGGCGGTGGCGGTCGAGGACCGGTTCGAGGCCAGGCTCGCCATGGGCGACGGGCCCTCGTGCGTGGCCGACCTGGAGCGGCTGGTCGAGGCGTACCCCTACCGGGAGCGCCTGTGGAGCCTGCTCGTCCTCGCCCTCTACCGGTCGGGCAGGCAGACCGACGCGCTCGGCGCGCTGCGCCGGGTGCGCGCCCTGCTCGCCGAGGAGATGGGCCTGCAGCCCGGCCCCGAGCTGCGGCGGCTGGAGCAGGCCGTGCTGGAGCAGTCGCCGGCCCTGGACGCGCCCGCGCCCCTGGAAGCGCCCGCCGTCGCGCGGCCGGCCGCCGCGCCGCAGGTGGACGCGCCGGAGGAGACGCCGTCCCTCCCGGCCGCCGCGCCGCCGCCCCCGTCCGCGGCCCTCGTCGCGCGCGAGAACGAGCTCGCCCGCCTCGGCGAACGGCTCGGCGCCGTACGGCGGGGCCGCGGCGGCGTGCTGCTGGTGACCGGCGAGCCGGGAATCGGCAAGACCAGGCTGGCCCAGATCGCCGCCGAGGAGGCCGAGGCGCGCGGCGTCACGGTCGTGTGGGGCCGATGCGTGGAGGCCGAGGCGGCCCCGCCGTTCTGGCCCTGGCTGCAGGCGCTGCGCGAGCTGGGGGAGCGGGGCCGGGCCGCCGCGCGGCTCCTCGCGGGCGAGGGCGGCGCCGCCGCCGACCCCGAGGCCGCGCTCTTCGAGCTGTACGAGGGCGTGCTGGCCGCGCTCGCCCGGTCCGGCACGCCGACGCTGGTGGTGCTGGACGACCTCCACGCGGCGGACGCCGCCTCGCTGCGGCTGCTCGCCTTCCTCGCGGCGGAGCTGCACCGCAGGCCCGTGCTGGTGCTGGCCACCGTACGGCCGGAGCCGGGCAGGGAGCCCGAGCGGCTGCGCGACACCCTCGCCGCCCTCACCCGCGAGCCCGGCACCGAGCGGCTCGCCCTCGCGCCGTTCACCGCGGAGGAGGTCGGCGCGTTCCTGCGGCGGCACCACCTGACCGACCCCGCGCTCGCCGAGGTGCTCTACCTGCGCACCGGCGGCAACCCCTTCTACCTCGGCGAACTGCTGCGGCTGCTCGGCAGCGAGCACCGGCTCGACGCCGCGTCGCTGGGCGTGCCGGAAGGCGTCATGGAGGTCATCGGGCGGAGGGTCGCGCGGCTGCCCGATCCCACGAGGGACCTGCTGCGCCGCGCCGCCGTCCTGGGCCGCGACGTCAGCCTCGACGTGCTGGAGGCGAGCACGGGGATCCCCGCCGAGGAGGTGATGTCGCTGCTGGAGCCCGCCGTCGCCGTCGGCATCCTGGCCGAGGCGCCGGGCGGCTTCGACTACCGCTTCTCGCACGCCCTGGTGCGCGACGCCCTCTACGCCGGGCTCGGCCGCCTGGAGAAGGCCAGGTTCCACCTGAGCGTGGCCGAGGCCCTGGAATCCCTGCCGGCGCCGCTGCCCGCGTCGCTCCCCGGTGGCGACGGGGCGGCGCGCCTGCCCGTCCTCGCCCACCACTTCGCCGTCGCCGCGCGGGTGGGGGGAGCCGGCAAGGCCGTCGACTACGCCGCAAGGGCGGCCAGACAGGCGACCGCGCAGCGCGCGTACGACGAGGCGGTCGAGCTGTGGGACAAGGCGCTGCTCGCCCTCGGCACGCGCGACCCGGCCAGGCGCTGCCGCCTGCTGATCGAACTGGGCCGATCGCTGCGCGTCACCGGGGACGCCGTGCGTGCACAGGCGGCACTCGAGGAGGCCATCGCGCTGGCGGAGGACACGGGCGACCGGGTGGCCCTGGTGGAGGCCGTCACGGTGTTCGGCACTCTCAGCGTCTGGAACTGGCGGTCGTACGGAGTGGTCGACGACCACACGGTCGCCCTCCTCGAGAACCTGCTGGCGGGCCCGCTGGACGACGCCCACCGGGCGGCACTGCTCGGCACTCTCGGCATCGAGCTCAACTACGGGCCTCGCCGGGCCGAAGGCGAGGCGATGGTGGTGGAGGCCGTGGAGATCGCCCGGAGGATAGGCGACCCCGCCCTGCTCCTCCAGGTGCTCAACAACTACATGATCGCGTCCTGGGTGCCCGAGCGGGAGAACGAGCGCCGCCGCGCCGCCGAGGAGATGCTCGCGGTGCCCGACCTTCCCGCGGCGGCCGAGATCGTGGCCCGGGTGCGCCGGATGTCGTGCCTGTTCAGGGCAGGGGAGCTGGCCGAATGGGACCGGGACCTGGCCCGCGCGGAGCATCTGCTGCAGGAGGTCAGAAGCCCTGAGCTGACGGCCATGGTGCGCATCGCCCAGGCCGCTCGGCTGACCCTGGAGGGCCGCTGGGACGAGGTCGAAGACCTCGTCGGCGAGCTCGGCGAGGTCTTCGGCGACAGCAGCATGTGGGGCCTGGGCGTCGTGCGGCCGACCATGCTCTACACCTGCCGGCGGGGACAGGGCAGGGTCGCCGAGATCCTCGAGGAGGTCATCACGGCGGCGTCGCAGCCGCGGAACGACCCGCTGCGTCCCATAGCCGTGCTCGCGGCGCTCGACGTGGGCGATCGCGAGCTGGCCGGGAGCCTGGTCGCCCGATGGGGCACGACGGTCCCCGACGACTGGTCGGGGGAGTTCGTCGCCGTCATCTGGTCGTACGTGGCGGCTCAGCTCGGCGTCCCCGATCCCTCGGGCCTGTACGCCATGCTGGCGCCGTACGGGGATCGGCTGGCCCTGCACGGCCACGGCACGGCCGGCTGGGGCTCCATCCATCAGGCGCTGGCGATGCTGTCGGTGGCCATGGGCGACCGGGAGCTGGCCCTGGACCACGCGCGCCGGGCCCACGAGATCCACATCCGCCTGGGGCTGGACTACTGGGCGGAGCAGAGCGCGCGACTCCTCACCGAACTGCGCGCATAAGGGAGTGCGTACGTCCCGGGGGTCGTGTCACCATCGACGGAAGGCACCCGGGGCCGGGAAGGCATCGGGGTGTCCGACTGTTCTGTCTAGTAGAGATGACATATATGCGAAACGAGCCCGAAGACCTCGCCGTGGGCGATTACGAACTGGAAGAGCGCCAGGCGCTCCGCCGCGTAGCGGGTCTGTCGACAGAGCTCGAAGACATCACCGAAGTCGAGTACCGGCAGCTCCGGCTGGAGCGCGTCGTCCTGGTCGGCGTCTGGGCGGGCGGCACGGCCCTGGACGCGGAGAACTCCCTGCAGGAGCTGAAGCTGCTGGCCGAGACCGCCGGATCGCAGGTGCTGGAGGGTCTGATCCAGCGTCGCGACCGGCCCGACCCCGCCACCTACATCGGATCGGGCAAGGCGATCGAGCTGCGGGACATCGTGGCCGCCGGCGGCGCCGACACCGTGATCTGCGACGGTGAGCTGACCCCCGGTCAGCTCCGTCAGCTCGAAGAGGTCGTGAAGGTCAAGGTCATCGACCGGACCGCGCTGATCCTCGACATCTTCGCGCAGCACGCCAAGAGCCGCGAGGGCAAGGCGCAGGTCGAGCTGGCGCAACTGCAGTACCTGCTGCCGCGCCTGCGAGGCTGGGGCGGCAACCTGTCCCGCCAGGTCGGCGGTCGCGCCGCCGGCGGCGTCGGCATCGGCGGCCGCGGCCCCGGTGAGACCAAGATCGAGCTGGACCGGCGGCGGATCCGCGAGCGGATGGCCAAGCTGCGGCGGCAGATCAAGGAGATGTCGACCGCACGGCAGACCATGCGGCACCGCAGGCAGGCCCGCGAGGTGCCGGCCGTGGCGATCGCCGGCTACACCAACGCCGGCAAGTCGTCGCTGCTCAACCGGCTGACCGGCGCGGGCGTGCTGGTCGAGGACGCGCTGTTCGCGACCCTCGACCCCACCGTGCGCAAGGCCCGCACGCCCGAGGGCCGCCTGTTCACGCTGGCCGACACGGTCGGTTTCGTCCGGCACCTGCCCCACCAGCTCGTCGAGGCGTTCCGCTCGACGCTGGAGGAGGTGGCGGACGCCGACCTGATCCTCCACGTGGTGGACGGGTCGCATCCCGACCCCGAGTCGCAGATCGCGGCCGTCCGCGAGGTGCTGGCCGAGATCGAGGGCGCGCGGGACATCCCGGAGATCGTGGTCGTCAACAAGGCCGACGCCGCCGATCCCGTCGTGCTGACCCGGCTGACGATGAAGGAGCGGCACAGCGTCGTCGTGTCCGCCCGCACCGGGACCGGGATCGGCGAGCTGATGTCCGTGATCGAGCGGGAGCTGCCCCGCCTCGACCACGAGGTCAGGCTGCTGGTGCCGTACGACAGGGGCGACCTGATCGCACGGGCGCACAGCGAGGGCGAGGTCCTGTCGCTGGAGCACACCGGCGACGGCACGATCCTGCACGCCCGGGTCTTCGCCGACCTGTACGCGGAGCTGGACCGGGTGGCCAAGCCCGTCGAGACCGTCTGACGCCTCCCACAGGCGGGCCACCTCCGGCGTGCCGGTGGCCCGCCGACGGTTGCCCTTGCTACGATAAGGAAAGCCTAATGGGACCTTATGGCGTGGGTAACAACATGACACCAGTCAGTAGCGGTCACCCTTTCCAAGGCGTTCGCGGATATCGGATCGGTCTCGTCGATCCTGATCTCGCCGCAGCGTGTGAGACGAATGATGCGCGGCGATGCGTATGAGACCGGCGTACGTTTCTGTCGCTAACCCTGTACATCAAGCCCACCAGTGAAATACCGTAACTGAACTGAATCGCCCGGGTTCGAGACCCCGGCGGTAGGGTCATCGCACAACATCGGTGCGCGATGAGGCAGGAGACCCCCCAATGACGTCCGGACGCGAAGCGGACCCGGCGGGCCAGGCGCCCGCAGGCGGGGGCCGTTCGCCGTCCCGGGATGTTTGGCTGGTGATCGGATGACCGTTCGCCTTCTCACGAACATCGGCCGGCTCTGGACCGGGCACGATGTGTGCAGCAACGCCGCGATCCTCGTGCACAACGACCGGATCGCGTGGGTCGGCCGCGCCGCGGACCTCCCGCAGAGCGTTCCCGGCGTCGTGGACGACATCGTCGACGTCGACCACGTGGAGAACCTCGGCGGTGCGCTCGTCACGCCCGGCCTCATCGACGCGCACACCCACCCCGTCTACGCCGGCAACCGCTACGCCGAGATGGCGATGCGGTCCGGCGGGTCCAGCGCCTCGGCCATCGCGGCGGCGGGCGGCGGCATCGGTTCGACCGTCACCGTCACGCGTGGCACCGACCCCTGGACGCTGTGCAACGGGGTCCGCGAGCGGCTGCGCGAGTGGCTGCTCGGCGGCACCACGACCGTCGAGGCCAAGACCGGCTACCACCTGACCCGCGACGGCGAGCTGGCCGACGTGCGACTGCTGCGCGAGCTCGAGAAAGAGCCGATGATGCCGCGGGTCCACGTCACGTTCATGGCCGCCCACGTGGTGCCGCCGGAATACTTCGGCCGCCAGCGCGACTACGTCGAGGCCGTGGCCTCGTGGTGCGCGGACGCCGCCGGCGCCGGGGCCGACAGCGTGGACGTCTACTGCGACGACGGTCACTTCACCGCCGAGGAGGCCCGCTGGGTGCTGGCCTCGGGCCGCAACGTCGGGCTGCTGCCGCGCATCCACGCGGGTGCCTACAACCGGCGCGGCGCCGTCCAGCTCGCGGCCGAGATGGGCTGCGCCTCCGCCGACCTGCTCCATCACGCCTCGGACGAGGACGTCGCCCTGATGGCGAGGTACGGCGTGCCCGCCGTCGTCTGCCCGGGCGCGGCCCTGCAGGTGGGCCACCTCCCGCCGGTGCGCCGGATGCTGGCCCAGGGCGTCCCGGTGGCGCTCGGCAGCGACCACAACCCCGGCCACTGCGGCATCACCTCGATGTCCCTGGTCATCAGCCTCGCGGTGGCGGCGTTCGGGATGAGCGTCGGAGACGCCCTGCGGGCCGCCACGCTGGGCGGCGCCCAGGTCCTCGGCGCTCCCGACCGCGGCATCCTCGCCCCCGGCCGCCTCGCCGACATCGTCCAATGGGATGCCGACCACGAGGGCGCGTTCGCTTGGTCGTTCGGCCTCAAGCCGCGTCGCGTCTGGCGGGGCGGCACACCGGTCCAGTGACCGGTGTGGCCTGAACGTTCACGAAGAGGTTGCCGGGCGATCACCCGTGGGTAATCTCGCGATATGTCACCACCTGTCGCTGTCGTCACCGATTCCACGGCGTACCTCGGCGCCGAGGCGACCGGCAGATGGAACATCGACGTCGTACCGGTTCAGGTGATCCTGGGCGATCGCGAGATCGACGACGTGACCCCGTTCGACGCCGGTCTTCTCGCGCACGCCCTCAAGGACCGCTCGCCGATCGTCACCTCGCGCCCGGCCCCCGAGCGCTTCGCCGACGCCTACCGGCGGGCCGCCGCGAACGGCGCCGCCGCGATCGTCTCCGTTCACCTGTCCGGCGCGCTGTCCGGCACCGCGGACTCCGCGCGACTCGCCGCGGGTGAAGCCCCCGTGCCGGTCGAGGTCGTCGACAGCGGGTCGATCGCCATGGGGCTCGGCTTCGCGGTGCTGGCCGCCGCTAGGGCGGCCGCGGCGGGAGCCCCGGCCGCCGAGGTGGCCGACGTGGCCCGGCGGCGGGCCGCCGCCGCGAGCACGTTCTTCTACGTCGAGACGCTCGACTACCTGCGGCACGGCGGCCGCATCGGCCGGGTGGCCAACCTCCTGGGCTCGGCGCTGTCGATCAAACCGCTGCTGCGCATGGCCGACGGCGAGATCGGCGTTCTGGAGAAGGTCCGCACCGGGAGCCGCGCCCTCGCCCGCCTGGAGGACCTGGCCGTCGAGGTGGCCGGGGACCGGCCGGTCGACGTGGCCGTGCAGCACCTGATGGCGGCCGAGCGGGCCGAGGCGCTCACCAAGGGCCTGACGGCACGGCTGCCCAGGCTCGTACGGATGTGGGTGGCCGAGGTCGGGCCCGTCCTCGGCGCCCACGTCGGCCCCGGCATGCTCGGCGTCACCGTCGCCCCCGCCGCCGTGGACTGAACGCCCGGGCAAGGCCGCGTGGGGGCTGCGGCATCGCCGGGCCTTCTCGCTCGTCGCCTGGCGGTCCCTCCGGGGTTCGCGGGTTGTCCACAGAATCGTGTTCGGCACCCGGCGGGGCACTTGCGTGTCCCTACCGTCCAAGGCGTGCGAAGCAAGGAGTCTCGCGGGGCCGTCCGCGGCATCGTCGGCGAGTCCCGCCTGCGTGGGCTGTTGCGTCCGCTCGACCCGGTTCCCCCGTCCGCGCGCCTGCGGTCGACGCCGTCCCCGCCCGGGCCGCCGCCGTCGTTCGGCGCCCCCCACCTCGTCCGTACGGAGACGTACGTGCCGGAGCATCCGACGGAGGCCGAGGACGCCCCTTACCGGGAGGAGACCTCCGGCATGTCCGGCATGCCCGAGGATGTCGCCGATCGGCGGGAAGGACGAGCGGACGGGCCGGGGACGTCCGTGCGGGACCTGCGGACGCTCGGACGGGGTGCTCTCGGTCGCGCCCTGCCACGGCTCGACCCGGGCATGTCCGGGCTGCGGGTGCTGGTGGCCGCCGGGCTGCTCGCCGCGGTCGTCACCGGGATCCTGGCCTGGCGGTCGAGGCCGGTGGCCGAGCCCATCGCCCCGCCGCTCCCGGCCGCAGCGGTTCGCGACCTCGCCCCTGCCGCCGACCACGCCGCAGGCCCCGCCGGCCCCGACCTGCCACCGGGTTCGGCCTCGCCTCCGACGCCGGGCCCCGGAGCCGATAGCGGGCCGGGCGCGACGCCCTACGTCACGGGCGCCGGTGGCCCCATGGCCACCACTCCCGGTTCATCGGCGCGAGTCGTGGTTTACGTGACGGGCAAGGTCCGCACCCCGGGGGTGTTCGTCCTCGCGTCCGGCGCGCGGGTCGCCGACGCGATCGAGGCCGCGGGAGGTCTGCGGAAGGGCGCGAAACCGGGCGGGATCAACCTGGCCCGGCGTCTGGTGGACGGCGAGCAGATCGTCGCCGGAAGCCCGGCGACGGCCGGCGGGGGCCCCGCTACCGGCCCTGAGCCGGGCATGGCGCCGGGGGCGCCGGGCGCCGGGGTGGTGAACCTCAACACCGCCACCGCCGAGCAACTCGACGCGCTGCCTGGGATCGGCGGAGTGATCGCGCAACGGATCGTCGACTACCGGGACGCGCACGGAGGCTTCCAGAGCGTCGACCAGTTGAAGGACGTCCCAGGCATCGGCGACCCTAAGCGGACAAGTCACGTGTAAAGTGCGGTTCATGAAACCCCAGCGTGCCGTGCTGCTCCTCCGCATCAGCGACGACAAAAGCGGCGACGCCGCGGGTGTCGGCCGGCAGGAGGAAGACGGGCGCCGGCTGGCTCACCGCCTCGGGTGGGGCATCGCTCATGTCATCGTCGAGAATGACACGAGCGCTTTCAAGCGGCGGAAGATTCGCCTCCCCGACGGGACGACCGCTCTGCGCACTGTCCGCCCTGGCTTCCGGCGCGGACTGGACCTGCTCGCCTCCGGGGAGGCTGACGGGTTGCTCGCCTACGACCTTGACCGCGTGGCGCGCGACCCACGTGATCTGGAAGACCTCATCGACGTTGTGGAGTCCCGGACGCCCCGGATCCCTGTCGAGTCCGTCAGCGGCTCTCTGAGGCTCGCCAACGACGCGGATGTGACGATGGCCCGGGTTATGGTCGCCGTCGCGAACAAAGCCTCCCGCGACACAGCCCGGCGGGTTTCCCGCAAGCATGAGCAGCTCGCCGAGCAAGGCCGCCCGGGCGGGGGTGGGATCCGCGCGTTCGGCTATGAGCGGGACGGGGTCACCATCCGCGAGAGCGAGGCGGAGGTCGTGCGGTGGATGGCGCAGGCCGTCCTCGACGGCCAGTCGTTGAACGCCATTGCCAGGGAGCTCGCGGCGCGGGGCGTGTCGACGGTGCGGGGAGGGAAGTGGAACATCCGCTCCGTGTGGTCCACTCTGACCGGGCCGAAGATCGCAGGGTTGCGCAGGTTCCGGGGCGAGATCGTCGGGAAGGCGACCTGGCCGGCGATCCTCGATATGGACACCTGGGAGCAGGTGCGGCAGCGCATCTCCGAGCGGGCGCTGGGCACCAGTAACAAGATGGTCCGCTGGCTGACTGGCTCGCTGTGGTGCCCCCTCTGTCAGGGCAGGCTGACAGGGAACTCGGTGACGAGCACCAGGCGGAACGTGGGGCCGATCTACTGGTGCTCCACTGAGCGGGGCGGCTGCGGGAAGATCTCGGTGCGTGCCAGCCATGCCGAGGGTGAGGTCGAGCGGCGCCTGCTCGACTATCTGGAACGTCCGGAGGTGTTCCAGGCGCTGGTGTCCGCTGCGTCAGGGGACTCGATGGAGCAGGTGCGGGCTGAGGTTGCCGAGGATGAGCAGCAGTTGAAGGACCTCGCGCGGATGTGGGCGACCAAGCAGATCACGCTGGGGGAGTATTCGGAGGCTCGCCGCATCATCGATCAGCGGATCAAGGACGCCCGGATGTACTTGGTGGCGTCGGCGCCGCGGCTGCTACGGAGCCTGCTTGCGGGGGACGTGCGGGCGGGGTGGGCGGAGATGGAACCGGTTGACCGGCGGGATGTGCTGGCGGCGGTGATCCCGGATGGGTTCTGGGTGTATCCGGCGGAGAAGCGGCGGGTGTTCGACCCGAACCGGATCCGCCTACGGCAGCTCCCCGAGGCGTAGCCGCAGGTGAACAGCACTTATGGGGTTAGGGGGATAGGGCCATAGGGGGAGGGGGCCATAGGCACCCCTAGGTTCATGATCGTGACGGTCTATGAGCCCGCCTACCGCAGACTCATCCGCCTCATCAGGCAGGACATCCGCGGCGGCAAGTACCCGCCGGGGTCGCTGCTGCCCAGCGAGAACCGCCTGATCCAGATCCACGAGGTGGGCAGGGACACGGTCCGTAGCGCGCTGGCGGTCTTGCGTTCAACGGGCGAGGTCGTCACTATCCGGGGCGTGGGGACGAAAGTACGCGAGGCGTACGACCGTGACGACGAACCCGTA
This sequence comes from Microbispora sp. KK1-11, assembly GCF_006874435.1. Taxonomy (NCBI): domain Bacteria; kingdom Bacillati; phylum Actinomycetota; class Actinomycetes; order Streptosporangiales; family Streptosporangiaceae; genus Microbispora; species Microbispora sp. KK1-11. Next base: position 229,038 of record NZ_VIRJ01000003.1, read on the forward strand.
ACCAGGGGGTGCCGGATCATCGCGCGCATGCCTACCGATGAGGAGATGCACAAGCTGGGCTTGACGCCGGGTGTGCCGCTATTCGTGATCGAGAAGGACGGGCAGGACCCGGTGGTGTTGCCGGCGGACAGAACGGCGCTGCTCGTCGAGTAAGGAAGGGGCTCGGCCGGGACGAAGGCGGGGGCTGCACGGTCTTCCTCGGCCGCTGGGGACGGCGACCCCGGGCAATGATCCTGCTCGGGGCCGCCTCCCCCCATAGCGGGGGCACCACCGCCGCCCGAGCCGTGGGGAACGCTGCGTGCCAGCGGTGGTGCCGCCTGTGGCCCTCGCCACGGTGGGCTTACCGGATCGTATCTGTCCGGTTTCTGGGTGTCACTAGGCGATCGTTGCCAGGAATCGCGATTTGCGTTTCGTACGTTCAACAACAGGTATCCCGAAGGTTACGTTAGGGTGACTTCTGGAACGCGACAAACCTGGCATACCGCCGCATACTCCAGTCAAAGGTTAAGCCTTCAATCACTGTGTGTGATGGTGCAAATTTTGCTGGTGAGCAGCCGAACAAGCGACAGATTTCGTGGCCTAAGTCCTGTTCCGTCAGCACCGATAAGTGCATACAGTGATGTCCTTATCGCAGAGCCGTGGGGATACGTATCCGCGATGACCGCTCCCCTGGAACGGTCGAAAGGGGCAACACGCCCAATGAAGATCAGCACGATTGGCGTGGTCGCAGTAGCCGTGCCGGGGGCCCTGTGGGCCGGCGTCGGCGTCCACGTCGCAGCCGAGGCGGTCAACGGCTCCATGGGGGGGAGGGGATTCCTGGCGCTGCTCGTGGGCGCGGCAGTCGCCACCCTGGCCGCCGCGGTTCTCTTCATCCACTACAGCCGCAATAGTGGGACCAGGGCACAGGCGGAGGCCATGAACAACCTGGCCGACGCCGTGCGCTCCCACGACCGCACCGAAGCCCGCTGGGAGGAGCGCTTCTACCGGGGCGCCGAGCGGGCCAAGCTCGACGCCGCCGACCACAACGCGCGGTTCCCGAGCAGGAACGACCCCATCCCGGCGGACACCGGGCCGTTCCCGTCGCTCGGGCCCTTCATGGGAAACTGAGCAGGGTCACACAGAGGGGGTCGCGAGAGTCAGGCTCGCGGCCCCCTCTTCTGCTGTCTGACGGTCTCGAACATCTCCCGCCGCATATAGGCGTAAGCCTTCAACATCCGGTCCCGCCCCGACGGGGTGAGGTCTTCCGCTTCGAGGATCTCCCACGCCACGGGGTCGTTGCGGATCTCGTCGGCGGCGGTGAGCTCCTCCGGGCGGGCGAGCCCTCGCTCTAGGAGCATCTCGGCGAGCGTCTTGTTCGGGTCTCGCCTGGAACTTTCAGCGACGGGCGTCGGGTCCCCGCCGTCCCGGATCGTCGCCATGGACCCGTGCTCCCACTGGAGAGCGTCTTCGAGGGCGGCCTCAACCACTGAGCTGATGCCGGCGTCGCCGCGGCGGAACTTCCGCAGGTGTGTGGTGGAGATGCGGGCTTTCTCTGCGATGTGTTCCCAGCGTAGGCCGAGCTCGATTCGCCGTTGGTCCATGGCGTCGGCGAGGCGTGTTCGCTCAGCGGTGTCTCGCGGCATTGCCGGGCCTCTCTTGTGTTGCGATTCTGAGCGCACCATACCGCAACAACCCTGCTCAGCAATGTCTGGGCTTGCGGCTTCGAGTGTTCCGATCGGGTGTTCGGAAAGGATCTTGTTGCGGTCTGTTGCGGTCATGGTGGTGCTGCGGTAAGTTGCGGTCATGGTCAATCAAGGACCTCCCAACATCACGTTCAAGGAGCGCATCCGGCGGGCCCGCCTCGACCAGGACCTGACACTTCGGGACCTGGAAAAGCGGTGTGAAGAGGCCGGGGAGCGCATCGATCACGGCACCCTCAGCCGGTACGAGCAGGGCCTTTTCCGCCCGAAGAGGCGCCGCCGCAAGATCCTCGCAACCGCGCTCAACATTCCGTTTGACGACCTTGACTCCCTGGGCGAAAACAGGCAGGAGTCTCCCTGATGACCGGTCACCGGAGCAACAGCGACCAGGTGACAGGTACCTACCCGGACGTAACTCCGGGCAACTCCCTCGACCTGTTCCCCGCTCTCGGCGTCCCCAGCCCCGAGCTCGCCCGGCGCCTGGTCCGGATGCTGAACCTGCCGGCCGTGGTCGAGCGGCGTATCGCTTCGCAGCGGAGTGACGCGGCATGACCGCCTCGAAGCCTTCCGAGGTCGCCCCGCCCGCCGTGCTGGAGACCACGACTGTCTGCCAGTTCGGGGCCGTGCATTTCATCACGCAGGGCTGTACCTGCCGCTGAAACAGCGGCGGGCCCAACCGCTGGTACCGGCCGGGCCCGCTGATCCCAGCTCAACAACCCATCAACACGAGAGGAGCCGGGACTGATGACGATTGTCGCACTTCCCGAGCCCACCATCACGAAACCCGCTGACACGCTGCGCCGCCTGGCTGACGCCCTGGAGGCCCTCCCGCACCCCAGGATCAGCCCGCCGGACGTGTTCGCTGCCCTGCGTGAGGTCCCCGCCGGGCCGGAGCGGCAGTCCGCGTTGAACCGGCTGCACCGCCGTCTGCGGCACGCGCCCGGGTTCGAGCAGTGGCTGTACCACTGGACGGGCCCCAAGTCACGTGTGGAGGTCGTCGCGCTGGTCCGTGAGGCCGCCGAGCAGGCCGCGCAGGTGACCCGATGAGCGGCCCCGAGCACTACCGCAAGGCCGAGGAGATCCTGGCGGAGGCCGAGAACGCCGACCCTAGGGCCGAGCGCGGAGACATCGCGCTGCTCCTGAGCTTCGCCCAGCTTCACGCGACACTCGCCCTGGCCGCCGCGACTGCGATGAACGACCACGACGGTGGCATGTCCAACGCGGACTTCAACGCCTGGGACAAGGTGGCCGGGGTCAAGCCCGCCGCGTCCTCGGGGGAGACCCGATGACCGCCGCCGACATCGCCGCCGAGATGCGCACTTGTGAGGTCGGCCGCTGCACCAACCGGGCCACGACCTTGATCCACGCGTGTGGGTTCGTGTACGCCTGCACCCCCTGCACGGCGCAGATCAACCGGCTGGCCGCCGACCAGGCGGGAGGTGGCCTGTGAGCGCCGTCCTCGACCGCCCCGTGACCGCACCGCCTGCCGGGGGCGCCTGCGTTGCTCGCCCGGACCTCATGAACCCGAACCCCGGGGACGCCCTGGCTGTCGACACGGCTGTGGAGACGTGCCTGTCCTGCCCGGTGTACGTCCGGTGCCTGGACTGGGTTGAGCGTCTGCCCGCGGACCGTGACCCGGGTGGTGTTGTGGCTGCCCTGACCGAGGCTGAGCGGGCTACCCGTAGGTCCTCCCGCCTGGTCGCTCCCGCTGTGCCGGCTGCGACGGCTAGATCTCGGACCTGCACCCGCTGTGAGCAGCCGAAGAGCCCGGAGGAGTTCTACCCCTACTCGCACGGCTGGTGCTGCGACTGCTACCGCGCCAAGGCGCTCGACCGGTACCACCGGCTCAAGCCTGCTGCTAAGCGCCGAGAGGGCAAGGCCCAGACGCGTACCGAGAAGCCCTGCTCGGACTGCAAGAAGACCAAGCCCATCGAGGACTTCGCCCGTAACCGGGCGCACCGGGACGGGCGGGACAACCTGTGCAAGCCCTGCCAGAAGACGCGGCGCCAGGCCCGCGCCGCTGAGGCCAGGGCCGAGATGGCGGGGTGCGGGCGATGAAGGTGATCTGCCGAAACACCCGGATCAACCCGATCATCCAGGCCCTCCGTGACGAGCGGATCCGCCGCGGCTGGTCGCAGGACGCTCTCGCTGCTCGCCTCTACGTGCACCGCACGCAGATCTCCCATTGGGAGTCCGGCCGGTGCGACCCGACGGGGGATTCGCTGGTCCGTTGGGCGGACGCGCTGGACATGGAGATCACCGCAGCTCCGAAGCGGGGTGAGGCCCGATGACCGCGCAGCCCATCGCCCCCACCAAGACCCTCGCCGAGCGCGTCGCCTTCGCCGCCCGCACCCTGCGGGCCGGGCACGGCACACGGGACGAGGCCATCGCCTACCTGGTCCAGGCGCACCCCGCCGAAGTCGATGAGGCCCGCGCTGGCGAACTCATCGACGGGTGGCGGCCAACAGTCCGCCAGCCGCGCCGCATCCCCTGGCGAGGCGGACCCCAGATCAGCGACTACGCCGAAGACGCCTACGCCCAAGAGCAGGCCGACGACATCTACGACCTCTACGGGGAGGACGAGCTGTGACCCTGCGAACGAGAAAGCCGACCGGTGCCGTCCCCTGGCCGCTTATCCTCCTTGAGGGCGGCGAGAAGTCGGGCAAGAGCTGGGCCTGCGCCGAGCTGTCCACCAGCGACCGCATCGGCCAGATGTACTGGATCGACCTCGGCGAGGGCTCCGCCGACGAGTACGGCGCCATCCCCGGCGCCGACTACCTGATCATCGAGCACGACGGCTCCTTCGCCAGCCTCTACACCGCGGTCGAGGAGATCCACCGGATCGCCGGCCACGCCGCGGCCAAGGGCGAAAAGCCCGTGGTCCTGACGATCGACTCGATGACCGCCGAATGGGACCTGCTCAAGGACTGGGCGGCGAACCGGGCCAAGGGGTCGAAGACCAACCGCAAGAGGCTGGCCGAGGACCCGAACGCCGAGATCGTCATCGCGACGAACTACTGGAACGACGCGAACTCCCGGCACGCCCGGCTGATGCGGCTGCTGATGACCTTCCCCGGGATCGTGCTGCTGACGGCGAGGGGCAAGGACATCGCGCTGATCGGCGACGACGGCAAGCCCGTCGAGGGCAAGAAGTCCTACCGCGTCGAGGGGCACAAGAACCTCGCGTTCGACTCCTCCTGCTGGGTCCGCCTGTCCCGCGAGTCCAAGGCGATCGTCGTCGGCGCCCGCTCGGTCCACACCGGTATCCGCCCCGGACGGGACGAACCGCAGACCCTGCAGGACGACTGGAGCCTTGAGTGGCTCATCTTCGAGGCGCTCAGGTGCGACCCGGCCAAGGCTCACGTCCGCGACCTGGTCGAGGCCAAGCCGGAGCGGACACCGGAGCAGATCCGCGACGAGGCCATGCAGTCCACCACCAGCTCTGCGCGGATGCGGGAGCTGTGGGAGGAGGCCAAGCAGTTCGGCTACGGCGGGGTGACCGTCGACAACGAGAACGGCCAGGAGGAGCTGCTGTCCCAGTTGCTCGCCCGGTTGGGTGCCGCGCGGAAGGCGGGGGAGCCGGCGACTGAGGAGCAGCACGCGCAGATGGACGCCTTGTGGCAGCAGGTCGAGATCTCCGACGAGGGTGAGCGTCTCCAGTTCACCGGGGAGATCATCGGCCGGGAGATCTCGTCCAGTTCGGAGCTGACCGGGGCTGAGGCCGTGATGGTCATCAAGCGCCTGGACGGGTACGCGAAGCAGTCTCAGCCGCAGGTGGGTGCGGCGGCATGAGCGACCTGGCCCTCCGTCTCATCGTCGCCGCTGTCCTGCGGGACCTGCTCACCCAGGCCGACCAGGACACCCGCGCTGACGTGCGCACCCTGTGGATGGTCGGGGACCGGAAGGGGGCGGCCCTCGCGGGTCGCCCCGCCGGGCACGCCCAACTCAAGAAGGGCGCCACCTACGCGAAGGTGACGGACCCGGCCGCGTTCGAGGCGTGGGTGTACGCCCACCGCCCCGACGAGGTCGAGCTCATCAAAACCACGCGGGTGCGCCCCGCCTACCAGGCGGCACTCCTCGCCGCGGCGAAGAAGGCCGGCGCCGCGGTGACCGCGGACGGGGAGGAGATCCCCGGCGTCACGGTCACCACGGGGGAGCCCACGGTCGCCGTGTCCGTGGCTGAGGACGCCGCTGAGCTACTCGCGGAGGCGTGGCAGTCCGGGGAGCTGTGGGAGCTGCTCGGCGGTCTGCTGCCCGCGCTGGAGCCCGCGAAGGGTGATGACCAGTGAGCGACGACCTGACCACACTCGCCGGCGTCGAGTCCCGCCTCCGCCAGCTCGTCACCGATCTGACCCTGGCGCAGCAGGCCCTCGCCAAGACGCGGGACGACGAGGTCCGCGCGAAGCACGTCTACGAGGCGTCCCGGCGGGCGGCGCTGCTGTCGGAGGACTGCCCGAAGGTGGCCCGCGGCATGGTGACCACCGCGGACCGGGACGCCTGGGTGGACGAGCAGGTGAAGCGCGAGTGCTGGCTGTATGAGCTGGCCGAGGTGAAGCGGGAGGCCGCGCAGGATCACCTGCGGGTCCTGCGGGACCAGGCGATGATCGTGATGTCCCTCGGTAAGTCGGTTCAGGCGGCGTTCCAGATGTCGGGGGCGGCGTGATGAACCCTGGGAAGCCTCTGCGCCGGTACGCCCGTCTGGAGCGTTCTACGCCCCTCACGGGCGGCGCCCCGCTCCGCCGTACCACGCCGATGCGTTCGGCTCGCAGGCGGCACACGGGCCCCGGCCAGGACGTGAAGAGTCTGCTTGCCTCCCGCTCTGGCGGGATGTGTGAGATCGGCGCTGTCTGTGGTGGCCTGGCTGCGGCTGTGGATCCTTCCCACCGGGTGGCGAAGGGCATGGGCGGCACCCGCGACGAGCGGTCGAACACGGCGGCGAACAACCTCCACGCGTGCCGGCCGTGCCATGACGCGGTGGAGTCGCAGCCCGCGAGGGCGTACGCGAACGGGTGGAAGATCCGCCACGGCGTGCAGGACCCCACGCAGGTGCCCGCCCGGCATGTGCGGTTCGGGTGGGTGCTGCTCGCTCTGGACGGGTCCTGGACGCCGGTCGAGCTGGCCGAGTGCGGCGCCCACCCCTCGTCGGCGGCCTGCCCCGACTGCACCGCGTGCAAGCGCTGCGGTCCGTGCGGGTGCGAGCTCGTCGCCGGCTGGCAGCAGAGGACCCCGGCGTGACCCCGGTGGAGGACGTGTCCGGCGGCCCGTGCGGCTGGTGCCGCACCTCCCACCCCTCCGGCGCCGAGTGCGTCACCGACCCCCTGACCCGCCCCACCGAAGAGGAGACCACCCGACATGAAGATCCCGTCTGACGTCCTCGCGGTCCTCGACCGCGCCGAGACCGAGGGCCCCGCGCTGCGCCTGACCGGGCAGCTCGACCGCAACCTCTACACCCGCACGAACAAGGCGCTGGAAGCCGCCGGGGGCAAGTGGAACCGCAAGGCCAAGGCGCACATGTTCGACGGGGACGCCGCCGACGCCATCGAGCAGATCCTCCTCACGGGCGAGATCACGACGGTGCAGGACCTGGGCTTCTTCCCGACGCCGCCCGCGATCGTGGAGCAGTTGCTCGACCTCGCCGACGTGAAGCCGGGCATGGTCGTGCTGGAGCCGTCCGCCGGGCGGGGTGCGATCGCCGGGCCTCTCGCGGCGCGCGGCGCGACCGTGGACTGCGCCGAGCTGCTGCCCGAGAACGCCGCCGTCATCGAAGCCGCCGGGTACGCGCGGACCCTCGCAGTCGGCGACTTCCTGTCGCTCGCCTTCGGGGCCGAGTACGACCGCGTGGTCATGAACCCGCCGTTCGCCCGGCAGGCCGACATCGACCACGTCAACCACGCCCTGGCCTGCCTCAAGCCGGGCGGGCTGCTGGTCTCGGTGATGTCCGCCAGCGTCACGTTCCGCGCGAACACCAAGGCCAGCGGGTTCCGCGCCCGCGTCGAGGACCGGGGCGGCCAGTTCATCCCGCTGCCCGAGGGCGCGTTCAAGGCGTCCGGCACGGGCGTGAACACCGTGATCGCCGTCATCCCCAACCCCTGACCTTCCCCGGCTGCTCCCTCCCCGGGGGCGGGAGCAGCCCCGCACCACCCCACGCAAAGAGATCCACCCCAGATCGGAGACCACCCGAATGAGCGACACCAAGGTCCTCACGGACACCCCGCCCACCCCCGGCCTGGCCTACAGCGTCGAAATGGTCCAGTCGATGCGGGACCTGATCGGCAAGGAAATCGAAGCGGTCCAGACCAAGGCCGCCGACCAGATCACGGACCTGAAGACGAAGGCCGCCAACGACATCAACCAGGTCGAGGAGACCACCAAACGCCGCGTCGAGGAGCTGCGTGACGCGCTCCGGCAGATCGAGGCGCGGCAGGTGCTGCTCCCGACGTTCCACTCGCTGCTGCCGGAGGGCTCCCAGGGCTACCCGGAGCAGGTGGGGCGGGACCCGTACGCGGGCGCCCCGGCGTGGGCGGACCGCACGGACGAGCGGATCAAGCGGATCAACGCCCTGCGGGAGGACGGCACCGACGCCGGCGAGGGGGCGGAGTCATGAGCGGTCTGTTCGCCCGTCACAAGGGTTCTCACGTCCGCCGGGGGTCGTCCACGGGGTGGGCTGGCACGGCTCGTCAGGTGCGAGCTGCGTCGGAGCACCCGGTGACGGAGGCCCGGTTCGTCCGCCCGACCGCTGTTTACCGCCCGCAGAGGAGCACCCGATGACCGGCCTGCCCACCATCAAGCCCGACACCGACACCTGGGACTGGGGCGAGATCGTCGTCTTCGAAGCCGCGATCCACTCCGAAGGCTTCGAGTACGCCTTCGACAACTACAAGCCGCTGTTCCGCCGCCCCGAACTCCGCGCGATCGAGGGCGACATGGGCAAGCTCCGCGACTTCATGGACACCCACAGGGCCCTTTTGGAGGCGTGGGAGGACGAGGTCGGGTGGGAGGCGTACGACAAGTTCTACGACGACCACCTGGAGCAGCACCGCGAGGAGAGCGCCCGCCGCCGTGAGGCTGCCGCGTCGGGGAGCCCGTCGTGACGGCGACCCGTGAGGAGCTGCTCCTCGCCGCCGAGGAGCAAGAGGAACGCCACATCGCGTGCTTCGCCGAGTGTGGGCACGACGTGGAGGCGGACCGGCTCCGGGCACAGGCTGCCGCTCTTCCGCCCGTCAGCGTGGCTCTCAGCCCCGCCGGGAGCCACCCGTGAGACCCGACCTCATCCTGCTTTCGCGCCCGGAGGGGGCCGTCGAGGCTCAAGCGTGGCCGTGCGGTGTCCCCGGCCTCAGGGTCGTAGAGACCTCCCACGACTCGATGAACTGCGTCACCCCCGCCTGGTCTATCGTCCACGCCCGCTCAGGCCTCTGCGTGTGGCGCTGCCTGGGAGACCCCGAAACGGCTCTCGATCGCGCTCAGCGCATCAGCGACCTCACGGACTGGACCCAGCGGGCGGAAGAGCTGCGCACTGTCGAGATCCGCCGTGGTCTCGTCGCTGTCGGTGCTCACGCTCACGGCAACGTGGGACGAGGCCGTGACCTCAACGGGGTGCGGTCGTGACCGGGCGGGACCTGTACGAGCACCTGAGGGACGACGGCGCGTGGGGCGCAACCAAGGCGACCCTCCTCATCGTCGGCCTCCTCCTGCTCATCTCCACCCTCATCTGCCTGTGGGAACGCCGCAAAGCCCGCCGCATCGCCGCCCAGCAAGGCATCGAGATCTACCCACCCGACCGGGTCGAGCAGGCCGTCCGGGACGCACTCGCTTACGAGGCCGACCACCGCACGCTCAACGACCCCGGCGACGGACTCACCCGCGACTACCGATGGCCCTGATCGCCACCGTCGTGGCCGTTCTCGTCCTCGGTGCGGTCGTGGCCGTGCTCCGCCTCTTGGCCGCCCGAGGACTGCGGCCCTAACCACTCACCACCTGCAATCCCTCGGAAGGAGGGACCCGTGACCCGCAAGCCCAAGCCCGCCCAGGGCTACAGCCCCGAAGAGTTCGACACGGTCGTGACGATGATCCAGCGCGACTCCGCCCTGCGCGCCGACATCGAGACCATCACCGGGCAGAAGCTCGACGGCCGCACCCCCCGCGAGTTGTTCGACCTGTTCCGCGCGATCGACCAGGCCGCCGACGTGCAGGCCGCCGTCGTCCGCTACGGCCGCGCCCGCCAGGCGGTGCGGCAGACCCGCATCGAACTGCAGGACCTCCCGCCGGCGGACATGCCCCCTTCGCAGGCGGCGTACGTGCAGGGGCTGCAGGAGCGCCTCGACGCGGAGAAGGCCGCGAACCAGCAGCTTCGGGCCGCAAATGCCGCCCTCCGGGCCGGAACGGTCCACCCCATCCCCGCCCGAACCATCAAGGGAGAAGTCGCCTCATGAGCGCCCTCAACGTCTTCAAGGAGCTCGGCGCCGAGGTCGCCGACGAGTTCACCACCTACCACGTGCGCCTGCGCGTCATCGACAAGCTCGTCGGCGGCATCCCGTCCAGCCCCAGCGTCATCAAGGGCTGGCTGAAGTCCCGCATGGAACTCGGCGACCGCGACCTGCAGGAGATGGTCGACAAGGTCCTGCACGAGCGGTTCCCGAACGGGCAGCCTTCCCCGGACGAGCTGGCCGACGCCCTGATGGAGACCGACGCCGCCCCCTCCGTGAACGGCTTCAAGCGCATCCCGGACACGGGGGAGCTTGCCTACGAGGGCCGGTGCATGAAGGCCGCCCTCAAGGAGTTCATGAACTCCGCCTACCCCGGCACCGAATGGCCCGGCAAGACCGAGGTCGCCAAGGGGTTCCGCAAGGGGCTGATGTCCACGGCGGCGGAGCGGGTGTTCGTGGACGAGGTCCTCATCGGCCTCGGGGTGAAGCAGCCCACCGGGGTGGAGGAGCGGATCAAGCACGTCATCACCCCGCAGGGCCCCCGCTCGTCGATCAACCGCGTCGAGTACGTCCAGGAACCCGAGCTGACCTTCACCCTCCGGGTCCGGGACGACTTCCTCCCCATGCAGGCGTGGTCTCGGATCTGGCAGGCCGGCGAGCAGATCGGCATCGGCTCGGACCGTGGCCGGTCGGATGGCCGGTTCGAGCTGCTGGCGTTCGACAGGGCCTGAGAAACGCGTAGGGCCCCAGCACACGGCTGGGGCCCCTCCCACCAACTGACTGTACCCCGGGGGTTCTGGTGAACGTCTGCGACGCCGCTCGTGCGGCTAGCCCATGCGACAAGCCCAGTCCCGCCTCGCTCACGCCAAGGCACCCCGACAAGCCACGCCGTGACGACTCCGACCTGACCGACTTGCCGTACCGCCCGCACATCAAGAAGCCGACCAGTCCCAGCCCGATCGACAGTCCATCCCACGCCCTGCCGACAAGCCAAGCCTTCGCCTGCCTAGCCACGGCGACATGCCAGGCCACGGCTTTCCCCAGCACGCCGACAAGCCAAGTCTCCCCGAGTCAGCCCACTCCTGCCGCGCCTGTCCGACATGCCTCGCTCAAGCCGCGCCGAAGCCGCACCTCCCAACCCCGTGGCGACTATCCCTTCCGTCCCGAACCCGGCCGTGCCGACATACCTCGCCGCTCCTCGACTCTCCAAGCCGACATCCCAAGCCGAGACGTGCCATGCCTGGCCGACATGCCAAGCCCGTCGCAGACCAGCCCAGGCCGACAACCCCAGCCTTGCCCCAGCCAGACGCGCCAACACGACATGCCTACGCCTGCCGCCCCCGCTCAAGCCCGTGCGACTTTCCGTTTCGAGGACAAGCCCAGCCGACATGCCATCCCTGCACACGAGCGCCCGCCCCGATTCATGCCGACTCGCCTACCCGGGCCAGCACCTCGCCGACCAGCCATCCCAGCCCCTCGCTGCCCAACCCCTGCCGACAAGCCAACCCCACCCGGACCGGCCCACCTCGACTACCCGTTCCCTGGCTCATCCCTGGGACCTCCCACACCCGCCCCAGACGACATGCCTTCTCTGACCTGTCCTGACCAATCCGCACCCGCCCGCGCCTGAACTTGAAAGGAGGCTTCTGTGAGCCCCTACCGCGTCCTCGTCACCGGGTCCCGCACCTGGCGGTCACCCACCGACCGGCAGACCCTCAGGGACGCCCTGGACGCCGTCCACGCCGCGTTCCCCAACCTCGTCGTCGTCCACGGCGCCTGCTCCCGCGGCGCTGACTTCCTGGCCCAGCGCTGGGCTGAGGACCGCAACCGTGCCGGCGCCACCATCACCGTCGAGCAGCATCCCGCGGACTGGGACCGCTACCGCCGCGCCGCGGGGTTCCGCCGCAACGCTGAGATGGTCGCCACCCGCCCGGACCTAGTGCTCGCGTTCATCCGCAACGGCTCACCTGGTGCCACGCACTGCGCGGGCCTCGCCGAGAAGGCGGGCATCCCCGTGAGGCGGTGGACGCAGCCGTGACCGGGTGCGGGCATGCGAAAGGGGCCGGTCACTCGGTGACCGGCCCCGGGGGTGACACATCAGGACTCGCCGGCAGCGGGCTCCTGCCGCGGCGGACGCTCGGGCAGCTTCGCCCCACGCTCACGCACGAACCAGCGGATGAACTCCCGGATGACCGCCGAGCGGTTCCGGGGGCCGACAAGGCGGCCGAACTCCTCCCACAGGTCGTCCTCGACCCGGATGGGGCGGTGCGGCGTGTGGGTGTCCTTCACGTGGCACATCGTAGCCCGTGCATATCCAAGGGCCTGGTCAGCAACCTTGCCGTGTATATCCATGATGGCTATGCTCGTGGATATACACGCTGGGCGCAAGTCCCCGCGTGGTCAGGGGAATCGCACCCGACAAGGGGTCTATTTGCCATGCCCGAGAACAGACGCACGACCTGACCTACCCCTCGCCCCTCAGCAGCCGGGCAGTCCCCTTCAACGACCGAATTACCTGGAGTACGCACCGTGGCGCGGATCCGCAGCATCAAACCCGACTTCTTCACATCGGAGAAGATCGCCAGCCTGCCCCTTTCGGCGCGGCTGCTGTTCGTCGGCCTGTGGACCCACGTGGACGACAACGGCGTCACGGTCGACAACGAACGCCTCATCAACGCCGCGATCTGGCCCCTCGAAGATGACCCTCTGGAGGCCCTCCAGAGGACTCGGGAGGATCTCCGGAGACTCTCCACGGCGCGTCTGATCGTGCGCTACGAGGCCGCCGGAAAGGCTCTCCTGTTCATCGCCGGCTGGGACGAGCACCAGAAGGTCTCCCACCCCGCGAAACCGCGGTATCCGCGCCCGACGCCCGAGCAGATGAGCACCCAGATAGTGCCCGTGAACAGCGCAGATGCCACGTTGCCGGAGCCGGTCACTGACTCCTCCGGAGACTCTCCGGAGGATCTCCAGAGGGCTCTTGAGATCTTCGGCCCTGAGCAGGGAGCAGGGAGCAGGGAGCAGGGAAAGGAGATGCCGCCTCCGGCGGCCGAGCCTCCGGCCCGGCGCGACGCCCCCGCCGAGACGACGATCACACAGCGGTCGAAGCTGATCACCGACGCTTACGCCGCCGTCGAACCCATGTGCAAGTGGCCGGCCATCAACGGGATCGTCATCAAGGCGATCAAGGCGGAGAAGTGGTCCGACGACGAGATCCGCGCCGCCCTGCTGCGTCTCGCCGACGAAGGCCGAACGGTCACGGTCGAGACGCTCCGGCGTGAACTCGCAGGCGACCCGCCGCCGGAATCACGTGCCCCCTCGCGCAATCAGCCCTCGAACGGCTCTGGCTCCCAGATGCCGCCACGTGACGCCGACTACAGCGACCCCTTCAGGAGGAAGAAGTCCGCATGAACACCCCCGACATGTCCGAGTGGTGGGAAGAGCGCCGCCGTCAGCGCCTCGAAGCGTTCCGCAACCGCCGCCCCGTCGAGCTCCGCCACAAAGGCGACCTCCGCGACGAGATCGCCGACTGGGGGTCCCGCCTGTTCGACCACACCGCCCGCAACCTGGTCCTGCTCGGCCCGACCGGGACCGGCAAAACCTGGTCGGTGTGGGAGGTCCTGGAGCGCGCCCTCGCCGTCGGCTACCCGGGCCACATCATGCTGCTCGCCGCGGCGGAATGGCAGGAGATCGTCGGTCCGCCCGTGGACCGGGAGCGCGTGCGCCAGATGCGCGAGGCGGACGTGCTGGTCCTCGACGACTTCGGCAGCTTCCGCATCAACGAGTGGACCAAGGACGTCATCGGCCCGGTCATCGACTGGCGGTGGGCGCCCGCCATGCCGATCGTCGTCACGTCCAACATGGCCGACCTGGTCACCCCGCTCGGCGAGCGGATCGCCTCCCGCCTCGGGCACCGCGCCACCGTCGTCGCGCTCACCGGCGAGGACCGGAGGGCCCAGTGAGCCTCGACGACCTGACCCTGACCGGCTTCACCCCGTCCCCGGCGGTCATCGCCGCGGAGATGGCCATCGTCGGCGCCGCGATCCAGTCGAAGGCCGCTCTGGATGAGGCCGCGGCCCTGCTCACCCCGGAGGACTTCTACAGCGAGGCGGGCATGGTGTTCGCCGCCGCGCAGGACGTCCTCGCCGATGGCCGCACGGTGGAGCCCGCGACCGTGATGGGCGCCCTGCAAGCCCGCGGCGACCTGCTCAAGGTCGGCGGCGGACCCTACCTGGGCAAGCTGATCGAGCACGCCGCGTACGGCAACATCGCCACCCTCGCCGAGGACGTGTCCGCCGACGCCCAGCGCCGGCGGGTGCAGCAGGCGTGCCAGCGCGGCGCCCGCATGACGACGTCCGGCGTCTGGGACCCCGATGCCGACCTCGACATGATTCGCAAGCTGCTCGACGAGGCTGCAACCCGCCGCACCGGCGAGATGCCGTCCGGTGTGGCCGACGAGATGGCGGCCCTGCTCGAAGAGCTGGAGAACCCGCCCACCGTCCAGGCCGGGGTGGCACCCCCGTACAAGGACCTGCAGCGGCTCATCCCGTCGTTCCTCCCCGGCGGCCTGTACGTCGTGGGGGCCCGCCCCTCGTACGGCAAGTCGACCGTGGGCGTGGACGCAGCCCGGGAAGCGGCGATCCACCAGGGCATCGACACGGTGGTGTTCACCCTGGAGATGCCGAAGAAGCAGGTGTTGCAGCGCATCAGCGCAGCGGAGTCGGGTGTCCAGCTCACATCGATCATCGAGCACACCGTCACCCGCTCCGAGCTGGAGCGCATCACCGACGCCGGCGTCCGCATCTGCGCCGCCCCGCTCACGGTCGACTACGCCCCCGGCTGCACCGTCGACCGGATCCGCGCCACCCTCCGCTCCAAAATGCGCACTTCACCGGCCGGGCTGGTGGTCGTGGACTACCTCGGCCTGATGCGGGGCCCGCGGGCGGAGTCCCGGCAGCAGGAAGTCGCCGCCATCTCCCGCGAACTGAAGCTCATGGCGGGGGAGTTCGACGTCCCGATCGTCGCGCTGTCCCAGCTCAACCGGAAACCCGAGGACCGCGCCGACAGGAAACCGCAGATGTCGGACCTGCGGGACTCCGGCGCCGTGGAGCAGGACGCCGACGCCGTGATCCTCATCCACCGCGACAAGGACCCCGAGTCTCCACGCGCCGGCGAGGTCGACCTGATCGTCGAGAAGAACCGCAACGGCCCCACGGGGGTCATCGCGGTCGCCTCCCAGTTGCACTACGCCCGGTTCGTCGACATGGCGCCGAACCACACCGCCCCCTCAGGCCGCCCCAACCTCCGCGCCGTCTGACCCCTGGAGCCCCCTCATGACTCTCCAAGCGATCGAAACCCAGTACTCCGGCTGCCGCTTCCGCTCCCGCCTCGAAGCCCGCTGGGCCGTCTTCTTCGACACCCTCGGCATCCCGTGGGAGTACGAGCCCCAGGGCTACCTCATCGGCCCGGAGGACAACCGCCGCCCCTACCTCCCGGACTTCTACCTGCCGGGCATCGGCACGTGGGTCGAGGTCAAGGGCGACCCGATGGGCCTCGACCGCAACCTGATGGCCGCCGCGGTAGACCCGAAGACCGGCCTCGGCAGGTGCAACCCCTTCTACGAGACGACCATCCTGATCCTCGGCCAGATCCCCAAGCCCGGGGTGGCGTACACGCACTGGCTGGTCTCCCGGCTGCCGTTCTCGAACTGCGACCGCTACTGCGGCTGCGTCGACGTGCAGTACACCCGGGTCGCCTTCCTCGCCATGCCGAGGGTCATCACGCCGGAGATGGCCGACGCCGCGATGCTCGACCACAAGCGGGCGAAGGACCTCGCCGGCCTCGGGGCGCTGCTGCACCAGTCCGGCCGCAGCCTGCTCACGCCGGACACCGCGGACCTGACAAAGGCCGAGCCGACCGGGCTCCTGCCGCTCGACCCGGGCGTGGATGAGGCGTACCGCGCTGCTCGTTCGGCCCGATTCGAGCACGGGGAGACGCCGTGATCGCCCGTCGGGTGTCTCGTACCGCCCTCCGGGAGGCGTCATGACCGCGCTGGTGATCCGCGGCGACGCCCGCAACCTGCCGCTCCCTGACGCGAGCGTGGACCTGATCGTGACCTCGCCGCCGTACTTCGGGCTCCGCTCGTACACCGACGGCGGCCAGCACTACGCCGGGCAGATCGGCGACGAGGCCTCACCCCGCGAATACGTCGACAACCTGCTCGCCTGCACCCGCGAGTGGATGCGCGTGCTCAAGCCCGAGGGCAACCTGTGGCTCAACCTCGGCGACAAGTACTCGACGGGCAATAGCGGCCAGAGCGGACTCGCCGAGCTCGGCGCCCAGTGGGCCGGGGGAGGGCACTCGGACCAGAAAGCGAAACGCCGCAGCAACGCCGTGCGCGGGATGCAGCCGAAGTCGCTCATCGGTCTGCCTTGGCGGTACGCCATCGGCTGCATCGACGAGCTGGGGCTGATCCTCCGCGCTGAGGTGATCTGGTCCAAGCCGAACGGGCTGCCGGAGAGCGTGACCGACAGGGTGCGTCGCTCGCACGAGCAGTGGTTCCACCTGGTCAAGCAGCCGCGGTACTTCTCGGCGGTGGACGAGATCCGCGAACCACACGCCTACCCCAACGACATCAGCAGACCGCGGGCGGGCAAAGTCCATCTCGACCGTGCGAGACACATGCAGGGCGGCGGGGGAAACGCAGGCAACAGCAGCGGTGGGAACCCCCTCGGCAAGCTGCCCGGCAGCGTGTGGGAGGTCTCCACCCGGCCGCTCAAGGTCCCCGACGAGCTGGAGGTGGACCACTTCGCGGCCTTCCCCACGGAGTGGCCACGCCGTCTGATCCTCGGCTGGTCCCCGGACGGGATCTGCATCGCGTGCGGTGAAGGGCGTCAGCCCGTCAGCGAGCGTGCCTTGACCGTCGACCGGGGCGGCAGGAAGGCCAACGTGCGCGGCTCAGACCGTGAAGGGTGCGCGGTGTACGAGGACTCCACCACCCTGGGCAGAGAGCGCGTCATCCGCATCGTCGGCTATACCTGCGCCTGCCCTGACTCGTCGGCGCCGACTCGGCCGGCCGTTGTGCTCGACCCGTTCGGCGGCACCGGGACGACCGCGCTCGTCGCCTCGGTGCTTGGCCGCCGCGGCGTCACGGTGGATCGGTCCGCGGACTACTGCCGCATCGCGCAGTGGCGCACCACCGATCCGGGGGAGCGGGCCCGCGTCCTTGGTCTGCCGAGGCCTCAGCCTGTGCCCGAGGGGCAGCCGTCTCTGTTCGATGAGCTGGGGGAGGCGTCGTGAACCCGTTCGATCCCGCCCTGCTGGAACGCCTGTGTGCAGCAGCCGCTCCGCCGCCGGCTCCGTCGTCTACGCCTGCCCCGTGCGGGTGGCGGTCGTCGGTGTACGCGGAGGTTCAGCCGGGGTGCCTGCCCCGGTGGAAAGCCGACTGGGAGGTCACCGACGCGGACGGGCTGACCGAGTGGCTGGAGTTGGCGGACCTGTCGGACCTGACGGCCGAGGTGGGTTCGTGGGAGGCGGCCCGGACCCTGTTCGCCCCGAATGCCCCGTGCGCGGGGCTGTACGCCACACAGGCGCCCCCGGAGCGCCCCTCTCGTGTCTCGGTACCCCCGGACGCTCACAAGCCCGCTCAGCCCCTCCCGTAACCCACACACCGAAGGAGACCACCGTGACCGAGGTGAGGCCCGGCCAGATCTGGGCCGACAACGATCCCCGTTCCGCAGGTCGCACACTGCGCGTGGACGCCGTCGAGAACGGCAAGGCCACCTGCACCGTCCTGACGAACACCACCAAGGCGCAGGAGAAGCTCGACCGAGGCTCGGCCTGGTTCCAGGACACGCGGGGCCGTGTCACCCGGATCTCCCTGTCCCGGTTCCGCCCGACCTCGACGGGTTACCGCCTGGTGTCCGAGGGGGAGGCCCGCGATGCCTGACATCCCGGCGGACGCCATGACCGTCGTTCCCGTCGCTGCTCTTGAGCGCTTGGTGAAGGTCGCCGAGTACGTGTCGCGGGGTCGTGGCTTCGTGGGTGTGGAGCCGTACCCGGATGCGACGGCGCGGTTCGCGCTGGGGGCGATCATGGAGTCTGTGGGGGTGGGGTCGCCTGCCTCTAGCCCCTCGGCAGCCCCAGAATCCACGCACAGCCCTCAAAGCCTGTCGGTCGCTCCCGTTTACCGTTCGGGGGTTGAGCGCCCCGCAGAAACGCTCTCAGCGCTCCGCGACACCCTCACCCGTGTCCGCTCCCACTGCCAGCAGGTGACCACCCGACCCGTGTGGGAGGACTACGAGATCGGCCGCCTTGACCACGCCCGGGAGGTGCTCGGCCTGTTGGACGGGGCGGGTGCCGTCTCCGAGGAGCAGACCGGAGGCGGCAATGACTGACACCGAGACTCGCGAGGAGTTCCGGGACCGCCTGTTCGACGCGCTTCCCGACCAGATGACCATCTGGGCCGACGACGCCGAGCTGGAGCAGTTCGCCGACTGGGACCTCGGCAAGTGGATGCACGCCCTCGGCCACCACCGGGTGCACACGGCGTGCTGCGACCGCTGCGGCTGCGCTGTCACGTGCACGGGGGGCGCGTTCTACGACGCCGTGGTGTCCTCCGTGCTCCGTGAACTCGACCGCATGGGCGCGCTCCGTGAGCCCTTCCCGCCCGCTTCCACCACCGAGGAGACCGACCCCCATGCCTGAGACCCGCGACATGTCCGTGAAGACACGACTCCGGTGGGAACACGAGGACGGCACCCTCTGCGTTGCCGGACACACCGCCGACCTGATCTGCGCCGAAGGCGGCGGGCCCGTGCGCCAACGCCCGGAGAATCGCCCCCCCGTCTGGCCGACCCTGGCCGCCCTCGTCGACTGGCTAAACACCGCCAACGGCAGCGGAGAACGCGAGACCTCCCTGCGACTCCTCAAGCTCGTCGAGGAAGCCGGAGAGGTCGCCTCCGCCTACGCGGGCGCTGTCGGTCAGAACCCGCGTAAGGGCCGCACGCACACCTACAAGGACGTGGCCGACGAGCTGTGCGACGTGGCGTTGACCGCCCTGGTGGCGCTGCACTCGTTCGTCCCGGACCCGGAGGGCCACTTCGCCGCCCGCCTGGCGCATGTGTCCGCCCGGGTCGGCGTCCAAGCGAGCACCGAGGAGACGCCGTGAGCCTCCTCCGAGACCGCCGAACGATCGGCAGCATCACCGCCACCCGCCACATGAAGCGAGTCCTCCTAGTGCTGCTCACCGACGCCGCCAACCTAAGCGGCTACACCTTCATGCACGCCGCCGAAATGAACTCTGGAGCTGTTTACGTGTGCCTCGCCCAACTGGAGGCAGCAGGCTGGGTGACCAGCGAATTCGAGGAAGCGCCTTACCCTCGCCGCCGTTTCTACCGGCTCACCCCGGACGGATGGAACAGCGCACACGAACTGCTCGGGCTGAAGCGGTCGGAGGCTCGCCGTGGCTAACCGCGCGACGAGTTGGGGGATGGTGTTCTATGCGGCGATGGCAGCCCACCGGGCCCAGGATCCTGCTGTGATGTGCGACGTCCTCGGGTGTTCGCACCTGCTGCGTGACTGGCACCTCGCCCAGTTCGACTGCTCGGCGGCAGCCATGGACGCTGCTGGTAGCGCCGCCCTCAGGATCAAAGCGCCAAGCGTTTCCGCAGGTCGTTCGAATGCGACCTGCGGCGGAACCGGCACCAGTACCCGCCAGTAACCCCGTGCGGCTCCCCTGGTTGCACCTCCGGGGGAGCCGCCACACCCGTTCCGCCCCTCAGCGTCGGGTCCCCGCCAGAGTACGACCCAGGAGACCCGGCATGCCCCACACCAACCTCACCGACCTCATCACCCGCGTCGAAACCGACATCACCGAAGGCACCCACACAGGCGTAGGCGCCAGCGAACGGGTCACCATCCGCCGGGCAGACGCCGAAGCACTCCTCGAAACCGCGCACCAACACCAGGCATGCCGGCGCCGCAGAGCCGTGTGAACACAGGAATACGAAGCGCAAGGATCACCGCCAAACCCCGACACGCAGGAGCCCCCATGCCCATCAACAACCGCATCGAAGCGACCGCCGCCGACGAGAAGACCGGCATGACGTTGGACGAACTCGCCGCCTTCGTGCAGGAGGCGATGCGGGCGGGTGTGCCGGGGGGCGCGGTGGTGCGGGCCAGGGTGAACATGCGGGCCGGGATCAAGCGGCTGGAAACGCGATGACCGTGGGGCAATGGGGGAGAGGCGCTTGATGGTCGAGCTGGTTGCCCTGTGCGGCCTGGTAGTCGTCAACGCCGCCACGCTGTGGGTGATGCGCGCCATCATCCGCCAGGGGCGGGAACTCTCCCAGCGGTGGGATCAGGCTGCGGCGCGCTGGGCGTACGCCGCGCAGCAGTGGGAGCAGGCCGCCCGCGCGTGGGAACGGGCAGGAAGGAGTGGCCGTGACCGCCAGCGTTGACCGCGCTGTCGCCGACGCCCGAGCTCTGGGCGTCCGGGCCGAGAGCACGATGGGATTCATCCACTACGCAGCCATGGCGGCACACCGTGCTCAGGACCCTGCGGTGATGTGCAACATCCTTGGCTGCCCCGACACGCTGCGCTGGTGGCACATCGGCGAGTTCGACTACACCGCAGGGCACATCGACTCCGCCGTGTACGCCGGTCTTGTTGCTGGCCATGAACCGGGGGAGGGTTAGTCCTCGACGGCGACGACCCGCCACTCCTCGCCGGTCTGCACCAGCTCGACCACTGCCGACTTCTGCCGGCCGTTGGCCCGTACTCGGTAGTGGCGGACGGTGCGTTCTTCGAGGGACTGGCCTGCGTGTTCGCCTGTCCACCAGGGGAGGACTTCTTCCCAGTGGGGGCCGAGGATTTCGGCGATGGCGTAGTCGCGTCCCCAGGCGGTGAACCTGGTGGGTTGTTCGTTGTCGTCGGTGTGGACGGTGGCGGGCTCGTCGTAGCGGCGCACCCGCCCAGCATCGCAAACCTGTTCGACAACCCGCCAAGCGACCCGCCGAATTCGAGGGTCGCCGAAGAGGACAAAACCGCCCGCTACCAGCAGAAACAGGGGAGAATAGTGCCATGACTGAAGCCCTCTCCGCCCATCCCTCGCTTGTCGCCCGCCTCGCTGAGATCCGGCAGGAAGTCGCCGGGCTGCTGGGTGACATCGACACCCGCGTGAAGCCCAAGCCGGACCGCATTGCGACGGCAGGAGACGGCTTCCCCGGCCCGGTCTGGGACCCCGCCGAGACATGGACCGTCCGGGTGGACGACCCGGCAGACGTGTCCCCGGCATGCGTGTTCGTGAACCACCCGCACATGTGGGACGACGACGTGATCCCGCTGCGGCCGGACGACGCCCGGCGCATCGGGATGGCGCTTCTTGCTGCTGCCGAGTGGGCGGACAAGGTCCGTTCCCGTGATGTCCGGGAGGCGTCATGAACGGCGACGAACTCCGGCACCTGCTCGCCATCCACGAGGACATCTCCCGGGTGATGAAAGACCCGCGGTTCCCGCCGCCGAACCGGTGGGGGAGCGACCTGCGGATGTTCGTGGTCACGGCCCTGTGGGTGATCGCGGTGGAGCGGGCGCCGAAGGGCACCCGCATCCCCCGCGTGTGCGAGGTCATGCACCTCGACAACTTTCACTTCTGGGAGCTGATCCGGTCCGACCTGCCCCGCTACGAGCCGGACACGATGTACCGCGATGGCGGCTGCGTCGCGGTCCTGCCCCGGGCCAAGCGCCGCTGCGGCAAGGGCACCGTATGGGCGTTCTCCGTGACCAACCCGGTGGACGGCACGTGGGAGCTCGTCGGCTACTGCTCGCGGCACCGCGAGGAGGGGCGGGCGGCGGAGGCCGCAGAGCGCCGCCGCAAGCAGGCTGGCGGGATCCCCACGCCGCTGCCGAACCGTGGCGGTCTCCTGCCGTGCTACTTGCCGTGGGACTGGTCGAAGAACTACGCGAAGGCCGACTCGAACTGGGAGCCCCCGGCGGTCGGCATCCGCGCCGATGACTGGCCGGTCCTGACGAAGGTTGAGGCCGCCCACCCCACGCCGCCGAAGCTCACGGTCGTGTCCGGCGCTTTCGAGTTCGAGGAGCCCGACGCGAGCGAGGCCGATGCGGGACCGCCGCAGCTCCGCCTCATCGGCTCCGACAAACAGGGGAGAGTCGAGTAAAACGCTTGCCCACATCGGAAGCCTCCGCCCTCGCAGCGGGGGCTTCTTCGTGTCCTGAACGTCCCCAC
The DNA here is from genome assembly GCF_006874435.1 of Microbispora sp. KK1-11. Classification (NCBI taxonomy): domain Bacteria; kingdom Bacillati; phylum Actinomycetota; class Actinomycetes; order Streptosporangiales; family Streptosporangiaceae; genus Microbispora; species Microbispora sp. KK1-11. Next base: position 251,382 of record NZ_VIRJ01000003.1, read on the forward strand.
CCTCTGGCGTCGATCTCCCCAACCGGAAGGACCCCCACCCCCGGATGGGGAAACCACGGGCCCCTTCCGCTGCCCCGGGTCGGACGACCAGGAGGACGGATGTCCCGCAACACCCGCCAGCAAACCCACGCCGCACGCAAGAAAACCAACAGCGCGGTCACAGCAGAGCAGGCCGCCCAGGCGTACGAACTCCGCCTCGCCGGCGCCACCCTCCGCCAGATCGGCCAGCAGCTCGGCATCTCCATCGGCACCGTCCACAAACGCATCGCCACCCACATGGCCGAACGCGTGGACCCCCTCGCCGACCAATACCGCGCCGTCGAACTCGACCGCCTGGACGACCTCACCGCCAAGGCCTACGCCGTGCTCACCGCCAGGCACATCGTCGTCCAGCACGGCAAAGTCGTCCGCGACGAAAACGGCGAACCCATCCCGGACCACGCGCCGATCCTGCAAGCGATCGGCACCCTCGTCCGCCTCGCCGAACGCCGCTCCAAGCTGTTGGGGTTGGACGCTGCGGTGAAGGTCGACGCGCAGGTCACCACCGTGGACCCGGCCGACATCGAGCTCGCCCAGATGATCCGGGAAGCGCAGGCCAAGGCGAAGGTGGAAGAGGCCCGGCTCCGAGGCGAAGCCCAGTGACCGCCCCCGGCATCTCAGGCGACCGCGCCCGCCAACTCCTCGCCGCACTGGCCCACACCGTAGGCGGAACCCTGGTCATCCCCGAGAAGTCCCTCCGAGAGGTGTCGACCGGGGGCATCGTCACCATCGAAGGTCTCGACCCGCACCGTGACGCAGTGGTGCTGACGCTGGCCAGGAACTTCGGCGACCCCGAGTACCCCACGATCATCACGGGGGAGTACGACGCGGAGCCGTCCCCGCTCGCCGGCGTCCCGCTTATCGCCCACGTCGGCCCGCCCCGCCTACACACGCTGGCGCTCCCGGACGGGCGGTTCGTGCTCGTCGTGACCGGCGGCGGCCTGGCCGACGGCGACTACGACACCCTCCGCAACCTCGGCAAGTCGGTGGGCGCGGCCGAGGTCGCCGTGTTCGTCGGGCACATGGAGGTCCGCTGATGCTCCTCGTCGCCCTAGTGCTCGCCCTCACAGCTGGCGTGCTCGCCGCACTCGACCGGTCGGTCCCGCTGGTGACGCTCACCGTCGCGGTCATCATCACGATCCTCGCCATGGCGGGGATGTTCTGATGTCAGCGACTCCGACGCTTGGCCGCACGCCGGCGACCAGCCGCAGCCATCGCGCCCATCTTCTTCGCCCCGAACTTCTTCCTGCCGATCGCCGCAGCCAGAGCCTTCGGATTCTTCACCCCACGCGACCGCAGGGACTTCGTCAACGAAGCGAACCGCTTCCCACTGCCGAGCTTCGGCTTCCGCTTCATGGCCATTCCGACCACCTCCCGTCTGGGGGATCGACACGAGCACCGCGAGGTGACGCATGACCAACCCCATGCCCCCCGAACCCGCACACGGCGCAGGGCCCACCGAGGACGACGAAGAGGCCATCCTCCGCAGCCTGTACGGCGAGCCCGACTCCGACGGCATCTACCGCGGCGAACCCGTCGGCGGCGACCAGTGAGCGGGGCCAAAGCGCTTCTGACCGAAGCACGCCGACACCTCGGACTCACTGGCCGCCCGAACAAGTTCACCCGCGCGTACGCCACAAAGCACGGCGCCGAGTACTTCAGCGCCGCCTGGTGCGACATGTTCGTCACCTACTGCGCCAACCAGTCCGGCAACGCCGCCGCCGTGCTGCCCTTCGGGGACCGCGCCTACACCGTGGCCCACGCAGAGGATGGCCACCGCCTCGGCACCTGGTACGCCGGCACCGTCGACAACATCCGCCGCCACGCCAAGCCAGGTTGCCCGATCTTCTTCGACTGGGGTGGCACGAACAACCGGGCTGCGATCGACCACATCGGCTTCATTGAGGTCGTCTTGCCGGACGGGCGCGTCCAGACGATCGAAGGCAACACCGGCGGCGGCCCCGGCTCCGTCAGGCGACGCGTCCGCGGCGCCGACGTCACCGCCGGTTTCTGGGTTCCGAACTTCAGCAAGCAGCAGGAGGACGACGTGAGCGCCAAGGAAGTCTGGGAGCGGGAACTGAAGGTCCCGTACGGATCGCCCGAGAACCCCGAGTGGCAGGCCGGGAACATCCTGGTCAACAACGGCATCTGGCTGCGGAAGGTCACCGGCAAGGTCGACGCCCTGGCCGCCCAGCTCGCCGCGCAGAACGCCACCATCAAGGAACTCGCCGCCGCCCTCGCAGCCCGCGACGGCGCGATCGACGTGGACGCCCTCGTCGGCCGGATCGAGACCGCGATCCAGGGCATCACCGTCCGCCTCGCCGTCGACCCCGCCGACGGCTAACCCTCGCACCCCCTGTTCGTCCCGCCATCCCTTGGCGGGCTGTCCCCCCAAGGAGGGGCGCATGAACCCGCAGTTCAAACTCCTCGGCCGCGACCCCGCGGCCATCCTCTACGGACTCCAGTCCCTGCTCGCAGTCCTGGTCGCCTTCCACACATTCGGCCTGACCGGGCAGTCCGCCGACTGGGTCATGACCATCGCCAACGGTCTGATGGCCGGCATCGTCGCGGTGTGCACTCGGCCGTTCGTGGTGGCCGCGCTGACCGGCGCGGTTCAGACCATCCTGACCGGGGTCGCCGCGTTCGGCATCGAGGGGTTCACACCCTCCCAGGAGCAGCAGGGCGTGCTGATCGCGGCGCTGTCCGCGGTCCTGGCGCTGCTGCTGCGGCAGAACCAGGCGCCGAAGGAGACCGCGATCACGCGGGCCTGACCACCAGCCACGACGAGCACGAGAGGAGGCGAGACCACATGACCACCACCAGCAGGCGCGGAACGGCGGCTACGGCTCGCCTCCACCCCGCCGGAAGGCGCCGATGATCGGCTACCTCCGCGACGACAACGGCGTCCCCTACGACGCCGGTACCTTCGACCTCGACGCCTACCTCAGCCGCATCAACCCCCGGCTGCTGGAGTCCAGCGAAGGCCGCCGTGTCCTGACCCGGCTGGATCCTTTGCTGTGGGCGATCATGTATGTTCCCCACCTACTCAAGTCACCGGACGGGCAGCTCACCTTCGGCGACGTCCACCTTGAGCTGTACCGCGACGCCCTCGAACTCGTCCGCGAGCCTGGCCCGCAGGAGTCCCGCCGCGCGTACGTCGCGCCGCGCGGGTCCGGGAAGAGCACCACCCTGTTCCTCGCGATCCCCTTGTGGGCTGCCGCGCACGGGTGGATCCGCTTCGTCGCGGCGTTCTCCAGTTCCGCTACGCAGGCCCAGGACCATCTGGCCGGTCTGCGCCGCGAGTTGCAGACGAACAAGCTCCTCCGTGCGGATTACCCCGAACTCGCGACGCCGGCGCGGAAGATGAACGGCACACCGGTCGCGGATTCGCAGTCGATGCTTCACACGAAGTCGGGCTTCAGCTTTGCCGCGAGAGGCATCGATACGGAAGTCCTCGGCCTGGTCGACCCCGAGAACCGCCGCCCCGACATGCTGCTGCTCGACGACATCGAAGGTGAGGAAGGCGCCGGCTACTCCGCCTACCAGGCGAAGAAGCGCCTCATCACGGTCCTCGACGGGATCATGCCGATGAATGATCGCGCGCACCTGCGGTTGATCGGGACCGTTAACCTGCCGAACGGCATCCTGCACCAGTGCGTCAAGGCGGTCACCGAACCAGGCCCGCCCGCCCCGTGGATCACCGAGCAGAAGATCCAGGTCACGTACTTCCCGCCGCTGGTCGACCAGCCGGACGGGACTCGCCGCTCGCTGTGGCCGGGACGGTGGAGCACGGAACACCTGGAGTCCATCGCGCACACCAGGGCGTTCGCGAAGTCGTTCAAGAACATGCCGGTCAACGAGGACGGCGACTACTGGACGCCGGAGGACTTCGCCTACGGCGACGTGCAGGCGTCGAAGGTCCTGCTGCAGATCGACCCGGCGGTGACGGATAAGCGGACCTCGGACTTCCATGCGCTGGCGGTGGTGGCGTTCGAGCCGGGCCGTGATGGGCGCCTCCCGCGGTGTGCGGTCCGCTACGCCCGCGCCTACCGCATGTCGCCGGAGAAGCTCCGCACGAAGGTGCTGGAGATCCTGCAGACGTTTCCGGAGATCGGGGCGGTGCGGATCGAGGTCAACCAAGGCGGGCAGACCTGGCGCGCGGTCCTGCATGACCTGCCGGTGCGGCTGCTGGTGCACACCGAGTCCGCGCCCAAGAAGGTGCGGGCTACGTGGCTGTTGAACCACTACCAGCGCGGCCGGGTCCTGCACGCAGTCCCTCTGCCGGAGGCGGAGGAGCAGATGACGGCGTTCCCCGACGTACTTAACGACGACCTGATTGATGCGATAGGCGCGGGCGTCAGGTTCTTCCTCGACCGCCAGCGGCCCAAGGCCGGGGCTACAACCACCAGCTACGTGAAGGGTGCCGCGTGATAGAGGACCTGATCCCCGCGTACGCCGAGCTCCGGGCCGCTCGGCCGGCGTATGACCAGGCGGAGATGTACCGGGAAGGCGACGCCCCCGAGAAGTTCCCGTCCTCGGACATTCAGCGCCTGCTCAAGGGCGGCTCCCAGGACTTCCACGTCAACCTGGCAGCCCGCCCCGTCGATGCGGTGCTCGACCGGCTGGAGATCGCCGCCGTCGTCTGCGAGCCCGACGAGCACACCGCGACCCTGATGGAGCAGGTGTGGGAGCCCAACGAGCTGGACATCGAGGCGCCGCAGATCCACGACAACGCCCTCACCTACGGCGACGCCTACCTGTTCGTGTGGCCGTCGGACTCCAGCAGCGACGCCGACGAGCAGGGGGAGCCCGTCGCCCACGTGGACGGCGTCCACGTGTTCTACAACTCGCCGCTGTCGGTTCGGGTCATCTACGACGAGGAGAACCCCCGCCTACCAAGGCTGGTCATCAAGGCGTGGTGCGAGGGTGTCGGCGAGGACAAGCGGACCCGGGTCAACCTGTACTACGCGGATCACTTCGAGAAGTGGGTCACGAAGAAGGACTCCGGCAAGAAGTCCGAGGACGCCCTGACCGGGGAAGACTTCGAGCCGTTCGTGGACGACTTCACCGACGAGAACGGGCACATCCCCAACGAGTACGGCCGGATCCCGTTCTTCCACTTCCGCACGCACCGCCCCTACGGCCGGCCGGTCCACAAGAACGCGTACGGCCCGCAGGACGCGTTGACGAAGCTCATCACGAACCAGATGGCCGCCTCGGACTTCGCGGCATTCCCGCAGCGGTACGGCCTGCTGGATCCCGGCGCGTCGGAGGATGACGACCTGGACTGGGGCGACGACACCGAGTCGGACCCGGAGGACCGCCCGTCTCAGATGGTCGCCGCCCCCGGATCGATGTGGATCCTGCGGAATTACAAGAGCGTGGGCCAGTTTGCACCAGCGGACCCGGACGCGTTCTTGAAGCCGCAGGGCCAGTTCATGCGGCTGATGGCGGCGACGACGACGACGCCGATGCGATGGTTCGACCCGTCCGGCGACACGCCGTCCGGCGAGTCCATCCGCGCCGACGACGCCCCGTTGGTGAAGCGGATCGGCGCCTACCAGCGCGCCTTCGGCGCCACCTGGAAGGACGCGCTGGAGTTCGCCCTGCGGATCCTCGGCTTCGACGCGAAGGTCACCATCCAGTGGGCGCCCGCCCAGACCACGGGGGACCTCGAATATTGGCAGGCGGTGCAGGCGAAGCAGGACGCCGGCGTGCCGGTCCGGCAGACGCTGCTTGAGGCGGGGTACACGGATGCGCAGGTGACGGGGTGGGGGTACACGGAGGACCAGCCGAACGGGGAAGGCGGGTTCGACCAGGGGCCCGAACCGCAGCTGGATCTCGCGCCGCTCCCCGAGGTGGTGCCGCCGCTGCCGGTCGGTGGTGAGGAGTGACCACCCCACCCGAGCAGCCGCCGCCCCCGCCGGAGGAGCAGGCGCTCGTCGCGTTGGAGGAGCAGGCCAGCCACACCGTGCGGCATCTGGTGGAGGCGGCCATCGCCGCGGGCATCACCGCCGCGGCGCTCATGGCGTTGCGGGATGCGGTGATGTCCGTGGTGCGGGCCGCGGTCCGGCGTGCTGTGCGGCTGGGCGCGGCCCTGGGAGCCCGCGGGGCGCGACTGGCTCGTCCTCGTGGTCGTGGCCCCCGCGCCCGTGCGGCGGGTCCCAGACGGCGCCCAGCGGCGCGGAGGCCTCAACGCCCAGTCGCCCCGCGGATGCCGCAGACGACGGTCCTGGAAACCCGCGCCGCGCAGGAGATCCGCGCGGTGCTCGACCAGGGCGCCGCGGCTGTCCGGTCCGCCCCTGATGAGAGGCGAGTTCGGGAGGCGGCGGAGCGGGTCGCGTCCCGGCTGTCGGCCGTGGCCGCGACCGCCGTGAACCAGGCCGCGAGCATGGGCGTGGACGCCGTTGCCCGGCAGGCCGGCGCCGACGGCGTCATGTGGATCGCCGAGCGGGACGCCTGCCTCACCTGCACCGCCTTGTCCGGGCAGATCGTCAGGGTGGGGGAGCGGTTCCCGGTCAACCGCACGTTCGGCGACAAGCCGTTGCTGTGGCGTGGGTTCACAGGCCGCCCACCTCGACACCCCTCGTGTCGTTGTAGATGCCGCCCAGTTTGGGGTGACGCTCAAGGTGCGGCCGACGCCCTGCGCCGCGAGGCCCGCCGCAGCGTGGTCCGCGGCTTCAGCCTGCCGTCGGAGTCGCAGGCCGCCCGGTTGCGTGCCGCTGACCGGCTGCTCCGCCGCGGCGCCAACCTGCCCGTGACCGTCGAGGAGTACGGGCGGGACGCGGTTCGCGCCGGCCGGTTCCCCCGCGGTCGTGCTGTACCAACTGGCGCTGGACGGCGCCGACCATGAGAAGGAGAGAGTCCGGATGGACGACACGATGACGAACACCCTCCCGGTTCTGCCGGTTCACCCGTTCACAGGGCTGACCGCCGTCGGGGTGCTGCCCTCCGGCAAGGTGGTGTGGCCGGTGCTGGGCGGGTCCGGCGAGGGCGACGACGCCCCGGAGGAGCAGGCTGACGAGGAGACCGCCGAGCAGGAGACCGACGACGCGGCGGACGCCGACGAGACGGCCGAGGACGAGAAGCCCGAGCCCAAGCCGGACGAGAAGCCGGTGTCCCGCGCTGAGCTGCGTAAGGTCATCGCTGACCGGGACACGGCGAAGAAGGCCCTGCGGGATCTGCGCCGCGAACTGGACGAGGTCAAGCGGGCGAACGAGACGGCGGACGAGACCGCCCGCCGTGAAGCGGCTGAGGCCGCGCAGAAGGCCGCCGACGCGAAGTACAAACCCATCTCCGCGCGTGCTGCCCTGCTCGAAGCCGGGGTGAAGCCGTCACGGGTGAAGGGCGCGCTGAAGCTGCTGGACATGGACGAGATCGAGATCGACGCCGACGGCGAGGTGACCGGTCTCGACTCGCAGGTGACCGGCCTGCGGGAGGAGTGGCCGGAGCTGTTCGCCGACACCCAGCCGGAGCCGGAGAAGAAGGCGGAGGTCAAGCGCCCGGCGCGGGGGGCGGACGGGGCGAACAAACCCGCGCCGCCGAAGAAGGAGATGTCGGTGTCGGAGCGGCAGGCGGCACTGCTGCTCGGCAAGGGCTGACACCCTCCTGAGCAGGGCCGCCGCCCAGGGTGCGGGGCGGCGGCCCGCCGAACACGCTCAGCAAGGCGCGGCGTACCGTTACGCCAGAGCGGGCCGCCGTCATTGCGGGTGACGGCGGCCCGAGCTCGTTCTACAGGTCCCTCCACGCGGGCTTGATCGACGTGAACTCCCTGATCCCGCCGTCCTGCTGGTAGGCGCCCCAGTGCTCCTGCCACTCGCTGAGCAGGGACTGGATGTCCACGCCCGTCATGTCCAGGAGATACACCCAGGTCTTGAGGGTGTCCAGGTCACGCTGCCCCTGGTCGGGCGAATCCTCGGTGGTCTTCGCCCAGTGCCCCCGGATCAGGGCCTGGGCGTCGTTGTACAGAGCCCCGAAGGTCTGCACCGCCCGCGACGGGTCGATGGGAACCGGCGGTGCCGCCGGGATGAGGTTGAACGCCACGCGCTCCTCCTAACTCGAACGTGAGACCGATTTGATCTCACCAGTCCAGTGTGGAGCACACCCGGTTGCCGTTTGTAATCATCCCAACTCGGGCCGCCGCCCTGCCCTGCTGAACACCCTGCCGACGTGGTGTCGATCTCCTGAACAGCCGCACCGGACGGTACGGCGGCAACCAGGTCCCGGACGGGCCACACACACGAGACCCGAACACCACCGGAGGACCGACCGTGGCCGTCAACGACGTCACCACCTGGATCCCGGAGGAATACTCCTCCGAGGTCGTGCAGCGCGTCACCCAGCGCTCCGTCATCGAGGCCATGGCCCGCTCCTGGCCCATGGCCAACAACCTCCGCCACGTCCCCCGCTCCGCGGGCATGGACGTCGCGGGTGTCGCCGCCGGCGGCACCTACGCGGAGGACTCCAACACCAACGACGAGGTCCTGCTCACCGCCCGCAAGATGGGCCAGGCGCTCCGCCTCAACGAGGAGGACCTCGCCGACTCCAACCTCGTGGACGTCATCAACACGAAGAAGATGGACTGGGCGACGTCGTTCGCGAAGTTCTTCGACCAGGCGGCGCTCGGCTGCACCGCAGCGGAGAACGGCACGACCGTTCTGTTCACCAGCGTGTACAAGAGCCTGCGGACCACGCAGTCCAGCCTCGGGTACACCGCCGACGACAACTACGTTGTGTCCGCCTCGGGCAGCGCGGTGACCTACAGCGACCTGTCCGATGTCCTGTCCCGCGTGGAGACCGGCGACTACTGGGACGAGGGCTCCGCGCTGGTCATCGCGCACCCGTCGTTCAAGGCCAAGCTCCGCAACATCCGTGCGCCGCAGTACTCCGGCGACACCGGCGGCACTCCGATCTTCGTGCAGGGTCAGGGCGGCGACAGTGGCACCCCGGACACCCTGTTCGGGCACCAGATCTTCTACACCCTCGGTGCGAAGACTCACGCGACGAACACCAGCAACCCCACGGGGAACCCGCTGCTGATCGTGTGCAACCGGGAGTTCCTGTACAAGGGCGTCCGGTCGGGCCCGGAGTCGGCCATCGCGGGCGCGGACAGCGGCCCGGCGTTCCTCACGGACCAGGCCCTCATCAAGATCCGGGCTCGCAGGGCGTTCGCCGTGGCCCACCCGAAGGCCTTCGCGGTCCTTGAGGACGCCTGAGCCGCACGCTGACGTCGTCCTGGCCCCCTACCCGATGCCCACGGCCCGGGGGCCAGGACGAACCCACGAAAGGGAGCCTGGGATGAGTGAACGGCAGCGGGGCGTCTGCCCCAAATGCAGCGACACCGATGTGCCGCTGGCCCCGAAGACGGGCCTGCTGTACAAGCACCCGGGCCCCGACGGCAAGACCTGCCCCGGCAGCGGACAGAAGCCCGCCGCCCCGCAGGAGCCGGACGAGGTCGACGCCGTGGACGAGTCGGACGACGAATGGCTCACCGACGACGAGCGCGCCCCCGAGCCTCCGGCGCCGGTCACTTCCCCGTCGGCCGGCGCCGGAGAGTTCGTCTGGCTCCTGACGGTTCGGCAGCCCGCCCTGTACCTGGACGACGCGGACTGGCACCAGCAGAACGGTCTGGCCGCCGCGAAGGCCGCGCAGGCTGCCGGGCTCACCCCCGCCGGGGAGGCCCGATGCGCGGGCGTCGCAGCATCGGAGGACGGCGCCGGGCTCGTCCTCACCTACACCATCCCCACCGAAGGAGCCCAGCGTGGTTAAGGCGCTGATGATCCGCCGCACCCGTGACGGCAACGTCAAGGTCCGCGGCGACTTCCCCGACGAGCAGACGTTCCCGTTCTCCTGGCTGCAGCGTGAGATCGCGAGCGGGATGGTCGAGATCACCGTCACCGTGAACCACGAGGACGGCCCGACGGTCTACGCGTTCGAGGGGTTCGAGCCCCACGTGGACGCCGACGGCAGGCCGGAGCGGGACAAGAACGGCGATCCCAAGCTGAACTTCACGGCGTGGAAGTGCCGGAAGGTGGAGGGCTGAGGCATGGCGGACTGGGTCGCGAACATCGCCAAGGGCATGATCAAGTACTACGCGAGCTTGCCTGCCACGAACGACGCCCTGATCGTGGTCCCGCTCGAAGCGTCCGGCTTGGAGGCCGACTCGACGCTGAAGGACTACGACGACCTCGCGTCGCTGCTGGCCGGGTCGACGAATGAGCAGACGTCGCTGGGCCGCAAGACCGTCAACAGCGGCATCGTCATCACCGTGGACGACACCAACGACCGGGTCGACATCGACGCCCCCGACCAGGTGTGGACCTCCACCTCCGGCAACGCCGTGGGCGCGCTGCTGTGGTGCTACGACGGCGACACCACCGCCGGCACGGACGCGAACATCGTCCCTGTGTCGAAGCATGACTTCTCGTTCGTCCCGGACGGCACGGACGTGACTGCGGTCGTCGCCGCGGCGGGACTCCTCCGGGCGTCCTGACCCCCTGTCAGCGCTGGGCGGGCGAGGGGAGGTAGCCGGTGCCCACGCTCGTCCAGGCGTTCTACGTCCCCTCCGGCACATCCGGCGGCAACACGAACACCCTGACCACCCCGTCGTTCTCACCGGCGGCGGGGGACGTGCTGGTCGTCAAGGTCGGCACGTGGGACACCTCGGCGACGATGGGCACCCCGACCGGGGGCGGGCAATCCTTCACGCAGCGGGCTGTTGTCGCCCCCGCCTCATTCCGCAGCTGGTGCGCCATCTACACCGCGACCGTGTCCGGTAGTCCCGGGTCGATGACTGTCTCCTCGACGCCGTCGGCGTCATGTATGCACTCGATACTCGTCGAGTGGTGGACGTCCGCGGCGCTGGGGTCGCCCCCGGTCACAGCCAGCGCGGAGAACAGCAACGGCACCCCCACGGGGTCGATCACCACCACGGCGGCCAACAGCGTCGTGTCAATCGTCAACATCGACTTCAACTCCCGCAACCCGTCCACACGCGCGTACGTGAACAGCGCGAACGTCACCGAGGAAGCCGTCCTCGACGCGTCCCCGACCTCGGACTCGGTGCACTACTACTGGCGGCAGGCCGTCCCCACGGCGGGTGCCACGTCGTTCGGCATGACCTCGCCGACCGCGCAGCGGTACTCGATGGCGGCGATCGAGGTCAAGCACGCGGCAGGCACCAGCGTCAACCTCGGGCAGGGCGCCGAGTCCGACACGGCGACCACGCTGTCACGGCAGAAGAAGAGGGCGTTGGGGCTGGTCGCCTCTGCGGAGACAGCGGCGGTGATCAGGCCGGCCAAGGCGCGCGTCGTCCTCATGGCCACCGCCTCCGACACCGCCACCGTGCTCGGGTTGTCCCACGCCCGGCGGCTCGCGCAGGCCGCCGAGATCGACACCGGCTCGGCGTTCACCCGGTCCCGCGCCGCAGGGTTGGGCCAGCCGGCCGAGGTCGGCAGCGCGCAGGTCGTGCAGCCGGTGAGGGCGCTGCCGCTCACCCAGCCGGTCGAGGTCGACGCCGCCACGCCCGTGGGGAGGGCGAAGGCTCTCGGCGTTGGGCAGGCGGCGGAGACGGGCACGGGGCAGGCCGTGACACCTGCTCACGCGGGGCAGGTGGGGCAGGCTGCAGAGCTCGACGGCGCGACCGCCACCGGCTGGGCCAAGGCAACCGCGCTCGCCCCGGCGGTGGAGGACGACACAACCCAGCAGATGACTGGCGCCAAGACCACGCCGCTGGGGCTGGTGGAGGAATCGGCGACGGCCGACCAGATGGCCTTGGCTCGTGCGCTGCCCATCGCCCAGACCGGTGAGGACGACACCGCCGCACCGCTGTCCGGAGCGAAGGCCGTCACGGTCGGGCAGCCGTTCGAGGATGACACTGCCGCTTCGTACGGGGCGGGCCGGGACATCGGTCTCGGGCAGCCCGAGGAGAACACCACTGCGGGGCAGGCCGTCCCTGGGAAGACGCTCAGCCTGTTGGAGGCGTCGGAGACCTCCACCGGTCATCCCGTCGCCGCAGTCAAGGCGGAGGGTGTCGGGCAGGTCGCCGAGACCAGCCAGGGCCAGCCGGTCTCCCGTGCGAAGACAAAGGCACTGGGTCAGCCGGTCGAGGTCGACGTCGCCCAGCGGGAGCCGCCTGTTCGCATGCTCCCGCTCGCTCAACCCGTTGAGACCAGCACGGCCGGCGCGGACGTCCCCAGCAAGGCGGGGGCCCTCACCACGGTCGATGAGGTGGACACCGGGGCCCTGCTGGGCGAGGCCAAGCAGCGCACCATCGCCCAGCCCGCGGAGGTGGACGCTGCCGGCGAAGTGGCGTCGTCGGTGGCGGGAACGCTCGGCCAGGCGACGGAGACGGACGACGCCGGAACGGTCGTCGGGGGGAAGCGGCTCGCGTTCGGGTTGGTGGTGGAGGACGACACGGCGGCTCTGCTGCGGGTGGCGTTGGGGCGTCTGCTGGGGCAGGTCACGGAAGCCGACACCGCAGGGTCCGTCGTGGGCAGCAAGGCCCGCGGTGTGGGCCTGGTGGTCGAGGTCGATGCTGCTGCCGCGGTCGCGCGGTCCATAGTGCGCGGCCTGGGTGTCGCGAGCGAGTCCGACGTAGCGCGGGCGGTAGCCCCGGGGAAGGCCCGCCTCCTGGGGCGCTCGGTGGAGGTGGATGCCGGTCTGGTGCTCGCGGCGGCCAAGCGGCTGCCGTACCGCCAAGCATCCGTGAGCGAGACCGGGCGTCCGCTGGATCTGCGGGTCGCGGGGACGTTGGGGCAGGCGGTCGAGGAGTCCACCACTGGTCTGCTGGGTGGGGGGAAGCGCCGCCTGTTGGCGTTGGCGGTGGAGCAGACGGCGGCGGGGCGGGTGTTCCGCAAGGCCCTGGTTGGCGCCCCGTTCGGAGGTGGGGCTTCGACGCCGGGGTACGGCGGCGCTGCCGTCCCGGACGCCGGGTTCGGGGGGAGCGCCGCCCCGGGGGAAGCGCTGGGCGGGGTGGTCGTGTTCGGTGCCGGGTTCGGTGGATCGACGAGTGAGGAGACCTGAGTGGGTACGGTGCGGGTGGCGTTGGACCCTGGCTCGGCGCGGTTCGCCTCGTCGTCGTTCCCAGGTCTGAGCCTGGTGCAGGGGACGGCGTTTCCGGTGTTCTCGCTGGCGTTCGATGGCACCTCGACGGAGCGGGCGTACTGGAAGGTGCCGCTGCTGTCCTACGGGTCAGGGAACATCACCTGCACGGTGGAGTGGTACGCCGACACCGCGTCGTCGGGTGGGGTTACGTGGGAGACCGCGCTCGCGGCGATCACCCCGAACGTGGACACGACCGACGTGGAGACCAAGAGCTTCGCCACCGCGAACACGGCCACGGACACGCACTTGGGGACGACGGGTCAGCGGGTCCACACGGTGGACGTCACCATCAGCAATCTGGACAGCGTCACCGCTGGTGACGTGGTGTGGCTGCGGGTGTCCCGCCTCCCAGCGGATGCGGGGGACACCATGACCGGGGATGCCATGCTGCTCGGGCTGACCCTCGCCTACTCCGACTCGTAGGAGGCTGGGGTGGCGGTCAGGTTCTCCAACACGGGCCAGAACTACACCCGTGCCACTGGGCTGAGCACCATGACAGCCCTGTCCGCCGCATGCTGGGTGAAGTTCACCAACCGCCGGTTCTTCTTCTCAACCATCTGGGAGTTCGGCCAGTCGAACAACGCGATCGGGCTAAGCACGGACGGCAACGGCGGCACCTGCGGTGTGATGACCGGGATCACGGGAGCATCGTCGATAAGAGCCAGCAGGGCCGTCACCACGGGAACCTGGTACTACTTCGGCGCATCCGTCTCCCTGACCACTGACGCAGGGACGATGGTGTCCCTGGCAGCTGGGGACTCCGCCTTCACTACCAACACCTGGACCGACACCACCAGTGGCATCCCACTGAGCAGCATGCGGATCGGGCAGGGCGTGACGGCCACCACTTGGTGGCTCGATGGATGCGTTGCGGCCCTGAAGATCTGGAATGGGGTGGCGCTGTCCAGTGACGAGCTGGTCAGCGAGGCGTTCTCCTACCTGCCGCAGCGGACCGCGAACCTCACCATGTGGTACCCGTTCACGCGGGCGGAGACAACGGACTACTCCGGGCAGGGGCAAACCCTCTCTGGTGGCACCGGCGCCACGACGGAGGACGGTCCGCCGATCCCGTGGGCGGTCACTAACCCGACGGTGGTTCTGCCGTTCGGGGTGTCTCTCCCCATCGGTCAGGCGACCGAGACCGACACCGCTCAGCCGGTCAGCCTGGGCAGGGCGATCAGCCTCGGGCAGGCGGCCACCCTGAACACCGCCACCCCGCTCACGCTCACGCACGCCCGCGCCATCACCCAACCCGCCGAGAACGGCACAGCAGCCGCCCTCGCCAAGACGAAGACCCGCCCGACGGGGCAGGCCGCAACGACGGACACCGCCACGCAGGCGACTCCAGCCAAGACGCGGGCCCTGCACTCCGCCACCACCGCCGAGACCGCACAGGCCGTACAACCCAACGTGGCCCGCCCCATCGCTCAAACCACCGAGACCGACACCGGGACCGCCCTCACTCGCACCCGCGCACGAGCCCTCGCCACGGGGATAGAGGCGGACACGGGGCAGACGATCCAGCCGAACCGTGCCGTTCTGTACGGGCAGGCGGCGACCACGGACACCGCCACGCTCTCGCAGGTCGCGAAGTCCCGGACGCTCGCAGGCACGACGGAGACCGACACCCCGCAACCTGTGCGGCCGAACATCGCCCGCCCCTTCGCGCAAGCCGGCGAGGACACCACGGCGCAGCCTGCTGCGCCTGCGAAGATCAGCACCCTCGCCCAGGGCGCGGAGTCGGACACCGCGCAACCGCTGGCCGGGGTCGGCGCGGTCACCCTCACCCAAGCCTCGGAGCAGGACAACGGCCAGCAGGTCACCTTCGCCCGCGCCGTCCTCATCGACCAGGCCACCGAAACCGACACCCCGCACACAGTGGTGGGGGAGAAGCGGGGCAGCATTGCGCAGGCCGCTGAGACCGCCGCAGCCGGGCCCGTAGCCTCGACGAAGACCCTCGTGCTTGCTCAGCCGTCCGAGACCGCCACAGCGAACACTGAGGCCCCCGCCAAGGCACTCACGCTGGCGCAGCCTGCCGACACTGGAACAGCCGTCACCCTTGCCTCGGCGAAGGCTCGCGCCCTTCAGCAGTCGTCTGAGGCGGACACCGGCCAGGCGGTCACCCGCACCAAGGCCAAGCAGGTCGGGCAGACCAGCGAGCAGGACACCGCCCAGCAGGCCACCCTGCACCACCACCTCGCCATCACCCAGACCGGCGAGCAGAACACCGCCACAGCGACCACCCGGACCAGGGCCGCCCACCTCAACCAGGCGAACGAGACCACCACCCCCGGCACGGCCACGCCCACCAAGGCGGACGAGCTCCACCTGGTCGCCGAGAGCAGCACCGCGAGCGGGCTTGACCGCACAGAGGCCCGAACCCTCGGCCTGCCCATCGAGCAGGACACGGCTACGCCCACAGCAGCGGCCAGCGCAGCCACCCTCAATCAGGCGGCGGAAACCGACACCATCACCCCGGCCACACCCCGCAAGACCAGGGACCTCCCGCAGGCCGCTGAGACCGCCGCTGCGAGCCCCGTCGGCCGCACCAGGGCCCGCAGGGTCACCCAAGCGGCGGAGACCGACACAGCCGCACTCACCGCCGAGCGTAAGCACCGCGCCGTCGGCCAGGCGGGCGAGAGCGACACCCCGCACCCTGCCACCCCTGCTAAGCAGCGCAGGACGGGCCAGCCGCAGGAGACCAGCACCGCCGCACGTCAGGCGCCGGCCAAGGCCACCCGCCTCACCCAGGCGGCAGAGTCCAGCGCAGGGGGACAGGCCACGCCGGCGAAAGCCCGCACCCTCGTCCAGCCGGTCGAGGTGGACGTGGCAGCGATCCTTCACCGCGCCAAGCGGAAGTCTCTCGCGCAGGCGTCCGAGACCAGCGCAGGGACCCTGCTGGTGCTGACCCACGCCGCCACCCTCGACCAGGCAACCGACACCAGCACCGCCACACGAACCGGCAGGGTGAAGCGCAGGCTGCTCGCCCACGCCGCTGAGACCACCACCGCCGGGCGGATGTACCGGAAGGCGAAACCCTGGTCGATCTACAGGGGGGACGCCGACACCCCGACCTACCGGGGGGCCGCGGCCACGACCAGCTACGGCGGCACCGCCCGCACCTAGGAGGCCGCATGGCGCAGTTGTTGAAGCTCACACTGGTCGAGCGGAACGACGTCACCGTGGAGTTGGCCGCCACCCGCTCCGGTGTGCCCGTCGCCATCGACCCAGGGGCGGACCTGGAGCTCTACCTGAAGACCACGGAGTACCAGGACGACAGCGAGGCGATCGTCTTGTCCCGCGACGGCGGGGAGATCGTGGTGACCAACGACGCGGCGGGACTGGCGGAGGCCACCATCGACGGCACCCTCATCACCACCGACCTCACCTTCTGGCGGTACGACCTCATCGACGGCGGTGCCCGCCACACCGTCCTCTACGGCCCCCTTGAGGTGATCAACGTATGACCACGTGGACAACCCCGGACCAGGCCAGCACATGGACCAGGACCGCCCTCGACCAGCGGGCCCTCGACGCGGCGTACCCGATCGTTGAGCTGTTCGCCGGCGTCACCGTTGACGCCCAGGACACGCTGAAGCCCCGCGACCTCAGGCTGCTGGCGTACGCGGAGGCGTACCAGGCCGCGTGGATGCAGTCCCAACCCGACGTCACAGGGCGGATGGACGTGACGCAGGTGGTGCAGGACGGCGTCCAGTACTCCCAGGCGGACCCCGACGCGATGGTGCTCGCCCCCTTGGCGAAGCGGTGCATCAACCGCCTGTCGTGGCGGAAGTCCCGCACCCTGCAGCCGCTCACCCCCGACCAGGCCCTCGCTCTGCGCGGCAGGGTCGTCCCCGGCACGATGGCCGGCACCGAGGAGTGGTACGACGACCACCAGGTGTGGGAGCCCCTGCGGTGAGCGCGTTCCTGCCCACTGCCACGGTCGCTGTCCTGAGGGGTGAGACCACGGACGAGTACGGCGACCTCACGGACTCCGACACGCCCGTCCGAGGTGGGGTGCCCATCTCGCTCATAGAGCGGGAGCAGCGCGTGTTCGTCGCTGCAGAGAACCGCTACACCATCGTCCGCTACATCGCTGGTCGGGTCCGCCCCCACGCCGACATCCGCGAGCAAGACCGCTTGCGGGATGAGGCGACGGGGTCGATCTACCTGGTGGAGGCCGTGTCCCGCCCGCAGTCCCCCATCGGGAGAGCGGACGTGCGGCTCGTCCTCCGGCGGGTCGGCACCTGAACCGGTAGACGGCTCACGGCCCGCAGCCCCGACGTAGAGGGAGGGCGGGCACATGGCGGTCATCGTCGTGATGACGCCAGGCTGGGAGTTGCAGCTTGAGCGGCACGTCGCTGTCGCCATGGACAAGCTCGCCGATGACATCGCAGCCGACGCCCGCCGATTCGCCCCCGTCGACACCGGGCACCTGCGGTCGTCGATCCGGGTTCACAAGATTGGTCCGACGTCGCGGCGGATCCACGCCCACGCGGACTACGCGGCGTGGGTGGAGCTGGGCACTCGCCCGCATGTGATCCGCCCGAACAGCAAGAAGGCGCTGTACTGGCCGGGCGCTCGCCACCCCGTGGCGAAGGTCAACCACCCCGGCACCCGTGCTCAGCCTTTCTTACGTCCCGCTTTGTATCTGCGGAGGATCCTGTGAGTTTCCTCCCGCACACCGAACTCGTGGCCATCGCCTGGCTCAAGGGCGTCCCCGGCATCCCCGACGGGGCTGTCGGCACCACCCTCCCCGCCGACAGTTCAGCGTGGCCGGATGGGTTCCTGCAGATCGGCGTGGTCGGCGGCAGCAAGCACCGGGACGTCCCCCAGCATCAGCCGGTCGTGCAGGTGGACTGCTGGGCCGCCAACCCATCGGGTGCGAAACCTCCGTGGGGCAAGGCGAACCAGCTCGCCGAGCGCATCTGCCGGCACTGCTACGGCGGGGTGGATGACGCCCTGCCTGTACAGCGCGAGGTGACCCTGCCGGACGGCTACCAGGCGGCTCGTGTCCAGTCCGCGTACGTCGTGACCGAGCCCCGCCGGATCCCCTCCGACGAAGCCAGGTACGCCCGCTACAGCCTGGACCTGCAGCTCTTCTGGGTGGCCGTATGAGGTACGCGCTGCGCGGCTCCGTCTCGGGTGAGCTGCTCACCTTCCAAGGCCGGGTCCTCGTCCACGACAACCGCGGCGAACTGGAGTGGCTGTTCCCCGGTGAGCGGGTCGTCCCATACGACGGCGCCCTCCCCACCCTGCCCGTTGCCGAGCACCCCGACATGGCCCCCGTCCGGTGGCCGCTACGCAAGGAGGACTTCCGCTGATGAGGGTCCGAACCACCATCGAGCCCGGCAAGGTGCTCGACGTTTCCGAGGCCGAGTACCTCGACCTCAAGCGGCAGGGCCTGCTCCTGCCCAACCCGAACGATGAGCAGGTCCGCATCGCCCAGGGGGCGGCGGACCAGCCCGCGCCCCGGGCGCCCAAGCAGAAGCCCGCCACCGACACCAACAAGGAGAGCTGACCAATGAGCGTCGTGACGTCGAACCTCATCCAGGGCCCGGCGGAAATCTACACCGCCGCCTTCGGCACCACAGAGCCGTCGGACTCCGCCATCAACACCGCGCCGTCCGCGTCGGCGTGGACGGACATGGGCGGCACGATGGACGGCGTTGAGCTGGAGCTCACCCAGGAGTACAAGGAGCTGACGGTCGATCAGCTCGTGGACATCCCGGCCCGCCGGCTGACCAAGCGTGAGCTGAACTTCAAGACGAAGTTGGCCGAGCCGACGCTGGATCGGCTGAACTGGGCGCTCAACTCGGCGACGGGCGGTGTCCAGTCCGGTGCCGGGGTTGAGTCGCTGGAGCCGGACGACAGCAGCGCGGCGACGCAGCCCACCTACTCGGCGGTGATCCTCGACGGGTACGCCCCCGCCGGGCTGCGGCGCCGGATCATCCTGCGGAAGGTTCTCAACGTCGAGGGCGTGAAGACCTCGTACAAGAAGGAGGACCAGACGGTCTACGAGGTGGGGCTGGTCACGCACTACGTGTCGCCCAGCATCAAGCCTTTCAAGGTCGTGGACGAGGTGGCTCCGTAATGGCCGGGCCCCGCACCACCACCAAGGGCAAGGCCCGCCCTCGCCCGGTTGCCGCAGTCCGGGACGGCGACACCCCGAACGTCGTCAGGCTCTCCACCTCGGCCGCGCCTGTCGCGGTGGAGAAGGTGCCGCTGTTCTCGATTGACGACGTCGAGTACGGCATGCCCGCCACGATCCGCCCCAACGTCGCCCTGAAGTACCTGCGGATGGTGCGCACCCAGGGCGGCGACGTCGCTGAGGCGTGGCTGCTGGAAGAGGTTCTCGGCGCTGAGGCGTACGAGGCGCTCATGGAGTACGACCAGCTCACCGTCGACCAGCTCAACCAGGTGATGGCGATCGTCCGGGACCACGTGCTCGGGCAGGCGGAGCAGCAGCGCGCGGGAAACGGCTAGAGCGGGTCTCCCAGGTCATCTGGGTCCTGGACTACTGGGACGACCTCGTCGCGGACTTCCTGGTGTTCTACCGGATCGGCCTGGGTTGCCCGCTCACCATCGATGACCTGCACGCGCCCGAGTTCTTCGCCCTGGCTCACAGGGTGCCCGCTTACGGAGGGGTGATGGCGGCACGCATGGCAGCACAGCAGCAGGGCCCCACCGCCCCCACGCAGGGGGAGCGGCGTGAGGTGCCCTCGGACCATGCTGCCCTGGCCGCGGAGCTGGGTGACCTGATCGAGGTGGCGCATGCCTGACGGGTTCAAGATCGCCGATGCTTATGTAGAGATCCACGCCAAGGGACATGACCGTATAGGCCGCGAGGTCCGTGACAGCGTCCGCGGTGACCGCGACTTCGATGGGGCGGGTGACGAGGCCGGCCGTCGCTTCGGCTCGGCGTTCGGCGACGGCATCCTGCGGGGCGGACTGTCCAGCCGTATGAGGTCCCTCGGTGTCGAACTCGGCGGGCACCTCACCCGTGGTCTTCTCAGCTCGGTGTCGAGCCTCGGGTCAGTCCTCGCGCGCACCATGGGGTTGGCGACATTGGCCGGCGGGATCGCTGCAGTGGGCGGTGCCGCGGCCAGTTCGGCCGGATTCGTGACCGCATTCGCTGCTGAGCTGATGCCCCTCGGTGGGCTGTTGGCCGCAGTGCCTGGGGTGCTGATGACCGGTGTCGCAGCGCTCACCACATGGAAGCTCGCGACGTACGGCGTCGGTTCGGCGATGGCCGCCGTCTGGTCGGGGGACAGCAAAGCCCTCGAAGAGGCGCTCGCGAAACTCACCCCCGCCGCAGCCGCGTTCGTTGCCGAGTTCGAGAAGACCCTCCCTACTCTGAAGGGCTTCCAGGCTGCGGCGCAGACCGGGTTCTTCTCCGAGCTCAACGGCAGTCTCGCCCACTTCACTGACCTGCTCAAGGGAACTCAGCCGTGGATCGAAGGACTTGCGACCAACCTCGGCTCCCTCGTCAGGAGATTCCTCGAATGGGCAACCGGCTTCCAGCAGATCGAGCAGTTCAACACCATCCTCGGTAACACGTCCAGCCTGATCACAGTCCTCAGGAACTCACTGGGCCCGCTGCTGACCGGGTTCCTCGACCTTGCCACCGTCGGCTCGAACTGGCTGACCAGATTCAACCCGGCACTGCAGGACGTGATCACGAAGTTCGGCCAGTGGATGTCCGAGATCTCAGTGATGGGGACCGCCACGGCCTGGCTGAACGACGCCGTTGTGGTGCTCAAGCAGTTGGGCGGCATCGTCAAGGACGTCTGGCAGCTCTTCGCCGGGCTGTTCCAAGCCGCCCGTGACGCCGGAACAGGCGCCCTGGGTGTTCTCGGTCAACTGCTCGACGGCATGAACAAGTGGGTCAACTCCGCGAAGGGCCAGGAAGTCCTGGTCACGATTTTCAAGGCGTTGCAGCAGGTCGGCCAAGCGCTGATGCCGGTCATCACGTCCCTGGTGTCGGGGCTGGCGCTGGTCGCTCCCGCGGTCGCCGACGTCGCTAAGGCGGTCGGCCCGGTCCTCGCTGGCGCGCTCGACGCTGTCGCGCCCGCTATCAAGGCGCTCGCACCGGGGATCATCGCCGTGTTCGGCCAGATCGGGCGCGCCCTTGAGGACACCGGTCCCATGCTCAAGGTCATCGCAGACGGCATCTCCGGCGTTCTCAAGGTGGCATCCCCGCTGATCCCGATCGTGGCGGACATCGCCGCCACCCTGGCCGGGCTGCTACTCACCGCGTTGAAAGCCATCGCACCTGGACTGATCGAGGTCGGTAAGGCGCTCCGGGACACTCTGGCCAGCCCCGCCGTTAAGGACGCGGTCCGTCAGCTCGCGACTGGCCTGTCTAATCTGCTCATTGCGCTTGCCCCCGTGATCCCGCTGTTTGTCGACGGACTGGCCGCGATCATCCCCGGCCTGGTCGAGGTCATGAAGTCGCTGGGGGTCGCCCTGCAGATCTTGGGCCCGTCGTTTGATGACCTCGGCAAGACGATCGCCGACCTTTTGATCGCGGCGGCGCCGCTGCTGCCAGTCATCGCCAACCTCGCTGTGGCGCTTATCGACCGGCTCGGCCCGGCCCTCCCCACGGTGGTGAGCGCGCTCGTTGACATCCTGTCCGCCGTTGCCCAGTTGCTGCCTGCCATCGCTCAGCTTGCCGGGCCGATCCTGTCAGCCCTCGCAGGGGTGATCACGAACTATGTGGCGCCTGGCCTGCAGGTCCTGATCGGCTGGATTCGGCAGGCCGTGGACTGGCTGACTGGGAAGGGTCTGTCGGAGGACTCGTGGCTGTCGCGGGTGATCACGGCGGTCCGGGACAACGCGATGCCGATCTTCCAGCAGATCGGCGACCTGATCAGCAAGGTCGTCAGCGACATCATCGTCTGGTTCCAGAACAACCAGAGCACGGTGCAGCAGTGGGGCGACCGGATCATCTCGATCATCAACAACGCTGGGCAGATCATCTCCGGCGCGTTCCAGCTCATCCGTATCGCCTGGGACACCTTCGGCGGCCCACTGCTCGACACCATCGGGACGATGTTCGGGGCGCTTCTGCAGGTCATCGATGGTGCCATGAACTACATCAAGGGAGTCATCAACCTTGTCCTCGGCTTGATCACCGGAGACTGGCAGCGCGCCTGGGACGGGGTCAAGCAGATGTTCTCCGGCACTTGGGAAGCCATACGTGGGCTTCTCACCGGGATCCTGGAGCAGCTCAGGATCAGCGTCGGCGGGTGGCTGTCGGACATCGGGAACAAGTGGGGCACGATGTGGACCGGGGCGAAGGACCTACTCACGTCGACCTGGAACACCATTACCGGTGCCGTCTCCAACGCGACGAACGCCATCCAATCCGGGATCAGCGGATTCCTGTCCGGGGTGACGTCCAACTGGAACAGCGGCTGGAACTCGATCGGCAGCACTCTGTCCAACACGTGGTCGAACATCCGGAACTGGGTGAACGACGCGATCGGCAACGTCCGCAACAGCATCAGCAGCGCCCTGTCGGACATCTCCTCCGGCTGGAACAGAACCTGGGACAACGTCTCCGACTTCGTGTCGCGGATCTGGTCGAACATCCAAAGCTCGGTCGGCAGGGGCCTCAGCGACGTCCGAGGCGCGATCAGCAGCGCCCTGTCGAACGTGCAGGACATTTGGAACCGGGGCTGGGATTCCGTCTCGAACTTCCTGGGGAACGCCTGGTCGAACATCCGGAACGGGGTCGGTAACGGCATCAACTCCATGCTCGACGCGCTCCGGGGCGTGCCGGGCCGAATCATGTCCGCCCTGGGCAACCTCAGCAACATGCTGTACGACTCGGGTCGGTCGCTCATGAGCGGGTTCATCAACGGCCTGTACTCGATGCTGCAGGACGCCTACAACGCCGCGACCGACATCCTCAACCGGATCCGGTCGCTGTTCCCGTTCTCCCCCGCGAAGGAAGGCCCGTTCTCCGGCCGCGGCTGGGTGGAGTACTCCGGCCAGTCGATCACGCGAGGCCTGGCCCAGGGCATGGCGTCCGGGGTCGGTGCGGTCCACTCCGCCGCCCAGAGCGTGATCGGCGCCGCCGCCGGACCGATCGGTGTGACCCCTGCCGGGTTCGCCGCCTCAGGGACGACTGCACCCGCTGCTGCCCCTGGTCCCGCGGGCCGGTCGATCACCTTCACCGGTGACATCAACGTCAACGGAGTCCTCGACTTCACCAACCCGACGGCCATGACGAGATCCCTGGTGCTGAGCCTGCGCGAGGCCCTGCGGCAAGTTGAGACGGAGTACGCCTGATGCCCATCGTTCACGGCAGATCCATGGGCCCGGCCGGCGGGACCGGCACCCCACCGAAGGTGGAGATCACCCTCGTGGGGTTGGACGGCACTGTCCGCCCAGGGTGGTCGACGGACGCCGACGAGGAGGTCACGCTGACCACGCGGGTGCAGCCCGCTCCGGACGGCACCTGGTCGGTCAACCTCGTGGGGAACGCCCGCATCTACTCCCCGTGGGGCGACACCGTCTACAGGGTCACCGAGGGCTGGAACGACGACCTCGGCCGGCCGCACGTGTACTACATCGGCGTCCCCGCCACGTTGGGCCCGCACTTCGTGGGGGACATCCGTACCGGCCTGGTCCCTGACCAGCCGATTGAGGAGATCAACGGCGTCATCAGCGTTGAGGGTCTGACCGGGGTGGTGGACCTGTCTGGCATCTACGTGCAGCGGGCCGGGTCGACCATGACCGGCACCCTCGAACTCGACGCCAGCACCTCCACGGACGTGGTGCTGCAGGCGAAGGTGACAGGGGACACCCAGCAGCGACTTATCGTCCGTGCCTCAGGGGCGATCG
This sequence comes from Microbispora sp. KK1-11, assembly GCF_006874435.1. Taxonomy (NCBI): domain Bacteria; kingdom Bacillati; phylum Actinomycetota; class Actinomycetes; order Streptosporangiales; family Streptosporangiaceae; genus Microbispora; species Microbispora sp. KK1-11. The sequence continues at coordinate 275,379 of NZ_VIRJ01000003.1, forward strand.
AGCTCGGCTCGGGCAGCGCCACAGCGGACACCACTCTCTACCGATCGGCGGCGAACACCCTCCGCACGGACGACACGTTCGAGGTCGTCGCCTCCACCAGCACCACCGCCGCCCTGCGCACGCAGGCGAGCGGGGACACACAGCAGCGCCTCATCGTGGACGCCTCCGGCAAACACACCTGGGGCAGTGGGAGCAGCGCCGGTGACACGACGCTGTACCGGTCAGGGCTGGACGAGCTGAAGACCGACGACTCCCTCGTGGTCGGCATCCGGCTCGCGGTGGGCACGACAATCGGCTCGGACGTGGCGACGGTGGCCACGGACGGAACCAACGCCGGGCTGCTGGTCAAGGCCACCGCCACGGGCACCGCGGCCAAGGGTGTGCTCGCCGTCGAGACCTCCGCCGCTTCGAAGCGGGCCTTCGACTATCGGGTCACCGGGGACAGCGTCGCCCGGTTGAGCGTGGACGGGTCGGCTGGCAGCGGCTCCGGCACCCTGATCTTCGGCAACGGCACCACGGCGGACGTCAACCTCTACCGCAGCGGCGCGGACACCCTGACCACGGACGACACCCTCACGAGTGGTGTCGCCGTGCAGGCGCCGATCCTGCAAGGAGCGACAGTCCGCGGCGGCACCGGCTCGGCGGGCACCCTCACCCTGTCCTCGACCTCGCACACCACCAAGGGCAAGGTCCTCATCGGGTCCGCGTCGCTGGCCTTGGATGAGGCGAACGCCCGGATCGGTATCGGCACGACCTCGCCAGCCAACCCTCTCCACGTCCAGGGTGCGGCGGGGACGACATCCCTCGTGGCCCTGGATGCGTCGGGGGATACCCAGCGGCGACTCCTCATCGACGCCTCCGGGACGATGACGTGGGGGTCGGGCTCAGCTACCGGCGACACCACGCTCTACCGGTCGGCGACGGACACGCTAAAGACGGACGACAGCATGGTCATCGCCACCCGGGCGACGGTCGGCAACGCCTCTCTGCAGAACGCTCAGTTCCACGCTGAGGGCGCCGGAACCAACCAGGTGCTCCTCGCCAAGGCCACCGCTGCTGGAACAGCCACGGTCGCCGTCATGGCCGTTGAGACACCAACCACCGCCAAGCGGGCGATCGACTTCCGCCTCACCGGGGACACGGTGGCCAGGCTCGCCGTGGACGCCTCCGCAAGCTCGTCCGGCACCCTGACGTTCGGCGACGGGACAACAGCCGACACGAACCTCTACAGGTCAGCCGCCGACACCTTGAAGACCGACGACTCCTTCCACGTCGCGGCGACGTTCCGGCACCTCGGATCCAGCCTGGGGTTCTACAACGCCGCGGCCGTGGCCAAGCCCACCGTCACCGGGTCACGCGGCGGTAACGCCGCAGTCGCGAGCTTCCTCACCGCCATGGCCAACCTCGGCCTCATCACCGACAGCACCACCGCATGACACGGATGGAGGACCTGTGACGACCTGGGGCGCCATCCGCATCGGACGCCTGACCTTGCGCGAGACCACCACGGGGGAGGAAGGGCTGAACGCCCAGACCGGCGAGCGGTCGCTGAAGCTCACCGGTCAGGAGGCGAGCCCGCCTCTGCCGGCCGCAGAGCTGCTCGCCCGGCACGACTCGGTGCTCGGCCTGCACGGGGCGTTGGTGCAGGTGACGTTCGACGACAAGACGGGGCTCGACGGGTACTACGGGGTGACCGACGCCTCGGCTGTCCTCCGCAACGAGCAGGGCGAGATCCAGACCAGCGACTGGAGCGTCTCGCTGAAGCGGTTCGGCGGCCCCGGCGAGGTCGATATTCAGTCCCGGCTGACTGGCATCAAGAGGGCGAACGACTTCTCGTTGAGCGGTGAGGCGTGGCATGCCCCCGCCATCGGGCACTACGCATACTCCGCCGGCGCCGCGATCCCCTCGTCCATGACCAGGGCCACGGTGGACGGCACGATCACCGTGTACCGCGGCCTGACCTCGGGGACGAACCCGCGATGGGGATGCGCGCCGGCGGATTACCCGCTCGGGCGGGCGCGGCTGCTGTCGATGGGGCTGGAACGCACCGGCACCAACCAGCAGTTGGAAGCCTCCGGGTGGGAGCTGACGAACGGCCTGGTCCGCGTCACCCCCTCGTCGAGCGGCACCTTGCTCGTGGAGGCGTGGGGCGGCACCACGTGGGAGGCCAAGGACTGGACCATCTCCGACGGCACCCCCATCACAGGGTGGGACAGCGCGACCCTGGTCCGGAACGACTACGAGCAGACCGTGATCCGCCTCACCCGTGAGCAGGGCCCCAACGAAACCGGCAGGGTCGTCCTCGACATCGGGCTGCGGCGGGGGTCGCGCCTGGTCGAGTGCTACCTGCAGCGCTCCACGTCGGCCACCCTGTCGGCCTATCTCACCGCGGGGGAGGCGTACACGAACACGGCGTCCAGCGGCTACCTCGTCGCGTCCTCGAACGACGCCGACGGCAACAAGGCGACCTGTGGTTCGGCGCGGTCGTTCACGGCGCACGCCAACCTCGGCATCTCAAAGGCGTCGGTGACGGCGCTGGACTGCTATCTCGCCGCCGTGGTCGATGGGAGCAGCGCCGTTTCTGGGGACGCGGCGACCGACCTGCGGAACCAATATGTGGGCGCGCTGCCCGAGCAGACCATGGCGATCCGGAGGTGACCTGCGCATGCCGGTGACAGAGGTCAAGCAAGCCCTCGGCTCGTTCTCCATCAGCCTGCGGTCGTCGACACCGCAGGAACTGCTGGACGCCCTGACCTACCTGGGGCACATCGCCATCATCGAGGGCCGCCTCAACCCCAAGGAGTACGGCGACGAGCTGCTGTCCTCGGCCCGGTACGTCGGCGTGTACCGCAACCGCGTCAACGACGTCGACAACCGCACCCACAACGTGGATGGCACCTACCGCCTCAACGGCGTCGGCATGGCCTACTGGCTGGGGGACGAGAACGGCAAGGGCCCCGTCATCGAGTCCACGGCGACGTTCACGAGCAAGACGTTCGCGCAGGTGATCCGCGGCCTGCTCCCCACATCGGTGGTCGAGGGGACCCTGTTCAGCGTGGCCGGGACCTACAGCGGCCGGCATCAGTGGCAAACCCCGCGCAAGGCCATCGACTACGTGTGCACCACGTTCGGCGCCGAGTGGAGAGTAAACGGCGACGCCTCGTTGGACGCGGGGACGATCGACCAGCTGTACCCGCCCCGCGCTGAGGCGGCGATGCTGGTCAAACACGGCTACGGCCGGGACCTCAAGCTGACCGCCTATCAGGGGAAGATTGACTCGGCGGAGGATGTGGAGGAGTACGCCACACGGGTGGTGATCCTCGCCGAAGGGCAGGGCTCGTCGATCGCGACCGGGGCGGCGAACGCCGTGAGCGTCCCGTACAAGGACCTGTTCGGCCACCAGGTGAAACTGACCAAGGTCGTGTCCGAGTCGTCCACGGCGGGATCTAACGCCACGGTGCGGGCGCAGATCGAGCTGAACGCCATCTCCTCAACCCGCCGCTCCCTCCGCTTGGCCGCCTCGGATTACGACGTGGCGGGCACCCTGGGCGTGGGGGAGTACGTGTGGGTGTACGACCCCGACACAGGCCTGTACGACACCGCGAACGAGGTCATCTTCCGGGGGCAGCGGATCAACCCCGCCCGCTACCGCTGCGTAGAAATGACCTGGCCCATCACCGACGGCATGACCGTGGCGTTCCGGGACCGGGACGGCGTTTGGTGGGACCTCACCGACCACGTGAAGTTCGAGGACCGCGCTGATGTGTCCATCACCATCGGCGAACTCCCCCGCTCGCTGACCGGCGGCGGTTCCGAGCCGATCGGCCCCCGCCCCAGCGAGGACCTGTCGACGCCGGCAACACCGGAGTGGGACGTCCCGTTCACCACGCAGTCCTACCAGGACGCGTTGGGGCAGACCCGCGCCCAGGTGCTGCTGAAGTGGTTCACCCCGCTCAACGACGACGGCAGCACCGTCTTGGATGGGGACCACTACGAGATCCGCTACGCGGTCCACCCAGCCACGGACTGGCAACTCGTGTACGCCGCCTGGGACGCCACGAGTGTCCTCATCCAGGACCTGTCCCCGGGCGGGGACTACGACATCGGGATCCGCGCGGCGGACCGGTACCAGCACGCCTCCCCTTGGTCGGTCACGCAGACCATCACCGTGTCAGCGGACACCCTCGCCCCCTCGACGCCCGCAGCGCCTGTGGTTGCCGGGTCGCTGATCGCCATTCAGGTGGTGCACGAGCTGGGCAAAGCCAGCGGGGGCACCTTCAACCTTGAACCCGACCTGGACCATTTCGAGGTGCACGTCGGCGCGTCGGCGGTGTTCACCCCGGACGACACCACACTCGTCGGGAACCTGCCTGCGAACGCCGGCATGCTGATCGCCCAGGTGCCAGCCGTGGGGACGTTCCCGACCTCGGCGACTACCGCCCGGTATGTGAAGGTCATCGCCGTCGACACCTCGGGGAACAAGTCCACGGCGTCAGATGCCGCGGTCGCGACGGCGGACCTGATCGACGACGCTCACATCAGCGACCTCACCGTCTCGAAGGTCACGGCGGGGACGATCGGCGCGGACTGGATCGTCGGCGCCCGCATCAAAACCGCCAACACCGGAGCCCGGGTCGAGCTCAACTCCGGCGGGATCGGGGCGTGGACGTCAGGCAACGTCCAGACGGTCGCGATCTCCCAGGCCGACGGGTCGTTCCTGCTGCGCTCGGCCGCGACCGGGTCCCGGCTGGAGCTCGACACCACGGGCCTGCGCATCATCAACGCCGGCGGCACGCAGTTGGTGACCATGTCGACGTCCGGGTCCTTCACCCTGCGCTCCGCGAGCACCGGCGCGAGGGTAGAGCTGGACACGGGCGGCCTGCGCACCTACATGTCGGACGGGTTCCAGACCGTGGGTCTGCAAACCAGCGACGGTTCCTTCTTCCTGCGTTCGGCTGCGACCGGGTCCCGGGTGTCGATCGACACGACCGGGTTGAAGATCTTCAACGGCAGCGGCGTCACGCTGGTCGACCTCAACGCCTCCGGGTCGTTCACCATGCGCTCGGGAACCTCCGGCAGCCGGATCGTGATCGACCAGAACGGGTTCGAGGCGTACAACTCCAGCGGGGACCGGACGGTTGATATCAACGCTGCCGACGGCACAGTCACGCTCATCGGACGGATCTCCTCGTCGGAGACGGCACAGAAACGCCTGGTCATCAACCCGGGTCCGACGTTGGGAGCGTATGAGCCGGAGATCCGCCTGTACGAGGAGTACGACCTGGGGGAATATCACTACTTCACGCAGAACATCGGCAGCACCCACGCCTGCGAACTCGGCTCAGCCACCCAGTCGGGGAAGAAGATCCGCCTGCGCATGGAGTCCGCCGCCGGGTGGGACCTGCAGATGATGGACTCCACCATGACCAACGTGGTCGGCGGGTACATCACCGCGTTCGGCGCGATCACCATGGGCTATGCCGGGGCCAGCGGCGCGAGCATGTATATGGACGGGTCCGGCACCGTTCGCATCCGCGGGAAGTGGGCGACGAACTCCGATTCCGCGTTCGTCGCCGGGAAGGTCAACGTCAGCGGGACGGCCGGCACGATTTTCTACGGCTTCACATACAGCGGTAACCCTTACCCCGTGGCTCAGGTCCGCGCGGGCAACTCCGGGAGTTTCAACATGACCAACAATGCGCAGGACAGCTTCAGCTACGTGTGGACAGGGCCCAGCCTGAGCAACTCGGTGGACCATATCAACTGGTTCGGTATCCGGGGATGAGCTGGGAACTGACGGGCCTGGCAGACGACGACCAGGCGGACGACGGCGAGCGGTGGGTCATCGAGTACCAGGTTCCGCCGGAGGTCGCCCCGACAGGTGAGTACAGCGTCAGCATGCCGAAGGACTACGCGCTGGAACTGGCGGCGGTGTACGGCTACGACGTGGACGACCCCGACCACCGTGAGGATCTCATGCGGCACGTCACCTACCTGGCGTACGCGAGGGAAACGCTGCGCCGGGAGGGCCGCCTGGACGAGGTCCAATTCGACCCGTTCACCATGCCCGCCACTGAGGCGCGGGAGCGGGTGCAGGCCGCTTTGCGGGAGTTGGAGGCGGAGCGGCCGATCAGGCAGGCGGCGGAGCCGCAGGTGACCACCAGGGCAGCGCCGCGCATGCTGGCGGCACGAGGGAAGGCTGCGGCGCCGGACATTCACGCGATCCTCCGGGCGGACATGGAGCAGCGGATGGACCGCGACGCGGTTGAGGAACGCGCCCAGAGGGTGGAGCAGGTTCGGATGGAGAAGATGGGGAGGCAGCGGTGAGCGACGGCGAGCAGCGAGAGACGCTCCGGATCGATGTAGGGGCGTACGCGCGGGAGCTGGAGAAGCAGCGCAACGACCTGCTGCACGAGGCCACTCAGTTGCGCGTGGCGGTGGACCAGCTCATGGCGGAACGGGACGAGCTGCGGCGGCAGTTGGCTGAGGTCAAGGGCGAACCCGCCGCCGCCTGAGTACCATCGGATTGAGGACGCCCGCCTCTGCCACTGGGAAACCGTGGCACCCGCTGTACGGCGGCTGGGAGCGCAGCCCGTTCGAGCCGGGCCGGGCGACGGGCAGTTGTTGAAGGCTCTGCCTTAACAAAACGCTGATGGTGGGGCGACGGCTCGACGTCGGATGCGTACGACCGACGTTCTGGGGTTCGACTCCCCAGGTTCCGCGTAGCCAGCGCACTGCGCTGACGTCTGGAAGTGAGCGCCGGGAGATCCCGCCGGACGGCGGGGCCCGGCGCTCGCGCTTTCGCTTCCTGTGCTTCAGCCGAGGTTGGCGGCGAGTTCCCGGTACCGGTCGAGCAGCCCGGACGCGTCCAGCTCCTTGTGCTGGTGGTAGAACGACCAGTGCGACACCACCGCCGAGTCAACGATGATGTTCGCCATCCCCGCCTGCTTCGGCCGGTGCACGCTGTGCCAGAACTCCTCCTCCGCCCCAAGGTGGCCGGGCGGATCGAGCACCGTGTAGTCGGAGCCCATGGTGGCGAAGCACGACACGGAGAACTGCTGCCGCTCGGCCAACGTCACGGTGTGGTGCATGAACAGGTCCTCCACCGTCCCCGCCTCCACCTTGGACAGCAGCAACTCGTGCAGCTTCACAGCGAAGCCGCCGTCCGCCCACCCCACCGAGTCCATGCAGTACGGCAACTGCACCGACTGCCACCCGTCACCCGAGCAGGGGATACGCCGCTGCTGCTGGAGATGCCACGACACGACGGCGTTGTTGATGATGAGCCCAAACGCGCACAACACGCTGTCCCGCAAGGCGACCTTCGTCCGGGCCAGGTTGGCGATGGCATCGGGGTGCACGTACACGATGTCGTCGTCGAACCTCACATAAACCGCCTCGGGGTCGGTCATGTACCGGTAGGCGTACATGGTGTTTTTCTGCTTAGGGTGCTGGCGAGGGCAGCCCTCCGGCCGCTCCAACACCTTCACCCAGTCGTAGGTGGCGGCGAGCTCATGCGCGTAGGCCAGGTCATCCTCCTGCCCGCTCGGGTCGCAATTCGCGTACAGCCACCACTCGTCCACCACCCCCGCCGCGTGGTCCCGCTTCATGTACTCCGCGAGGATGCTCACGGTGCGGCGTCGGCCGTAGGGAGTCCAAGTAATCACCGGGTGGTTGTCGATCACGGCCAGTTCCCTTCAGCCTTAAGAATGCGAGTCGCGTCGTCACAGTCGATCTCCTCGGCGCCGCAGATCGGGCGGCACCAATCGCAGGTGGCGTAGTGCAGCACCAGGTCATCCGACCAGCCGGTTGCCTCGCGGAACGCGGCCAGCAGCGCCGCTTCCTGCTCTGTCATGGCGTCAACGCCTCCTCCCACAGCGGGGCTATGGCCTCGGTCGTGTGCTCCCGCGCCAGTTCGCGGGCCGCCTTCCCCATCCGCTGGCGCAGGTCGTCGTCGCACAACTCGCGGAGGTAGGCGTCCCACTCGTGGTCCTGTCTCACGAGGAACCCCGTCTCGCCGTGGCGGACGAAACGCCGGTACGGCTCGATGTCGGAGGCGATGATGGGGATCCCCAGCGCCGCCGCCTCAAGGGCCTTCGTCGGGGCCTTCGCCCTGTTGAACGCCGTGCTCCTGTACGGCGCCACCCACACGTCGAAGTCGACCGCCGCGAGGTACGCGTCAGGGTCGTGGATGGGCGGCGTGCACCGCACCCGCGAGTGCTGCAACCGCGCCTCGCGGATCGCCTCGGCCGGCAGGCCCAGCGTGTGCACCTCGACATCGGCACGGCGATCCAGCAGCCGGCGCAGCGGACGCACAGCAAGGGACAGCTCGGCGAGGGTGGACGGCGTGCCAGCCCACCCCACCGTCAGCCGCCCCTCACGGGCGGGCATCGGGCGGTCGAGCAGGTAGGCGGGGACACCGTTGGGCACCACCCGCACGTCGTCATGCAGCGGGGCCAGGACCTCCGCCAACCGCTCCGAGCAGACGGTGACACGGCAGGCCGCGGCGATGTTGTCGCGGATGCGCTGCTGCACCTCAGGCTGATTGAAGAACCGCCCGTTCGGCGCGCCCAGCTCCACGCTGAACAGGTCGTCGTCCAGGTCGTACACAATGTGCCGCCCCTGGCGTGCCCACTCCTGCCAGCTGCCGGTGGGGCCGGGCATGCACGTCCGCTGCGCGAGGACGGTGTCGGCGTCGTCCCACTCGGCCGTGTACCGCACGTCATGCCCCACCGCGTGGCCGCGAGTGGCGAGCTCCTTGAACGGCTCCACGATCCGCCACCACGCGCACCCAGCGCGGTCGGCCTGCCAGCCGAAGAGCCTCACGCGACCGCCTTGGCGTAGGCGGGGAGCCAGTTGCGGGCGTACCACTCCACCGTCAACGCGACACCCTCATGCAGGGGAACGAACTGGTCGGCGTCCAGGCCGATCTGCGCGAGCGTGGTGACGTTCGCGGACACCACAGCGTTGGGCACCTCACCGGGCCGCATCGGCAGATGCTTGATCTCCACAGGGTCGCGGCCGGTCAGGCGCGCCGCCTGCACGGCGACCAGGCGGGCGATGTCGTTCACCGTCACACTGTCCGCGGGGCCCACCTCGATGGGCTTCGCGGGTGCCTTGATGGACGCCCTGGTCTGCTCCAACGCGGTCACGAAGGCCTTGGCGACGTCGGTGACGTACACGCAGTCGCTGATCTGGGTGCCGTCGCCGTACACCTCGATCGGCGTCCCGGTCAGGGCGCGGCACGCCATCGCCGGGAGGATCTTCCTCACCTTCGAGGAGCCGTACGGGGCGGCCACTGACTGCCGGGGCCCGTAGGCATTGACCGGCCGCACGATGCTGATGCGCCCACCGCGGTAGGCGTTGAACATCCGGGCCCAATCCTCCGCCGCCGTCTTGCTGATGGTGTACGACCCGGCGCCGTGGTCACGCATCCAGTGGTTCCCCACGCCGGCGTACACGACCGGGAGCCCGTACTGCGCCGCGGCCTCGAAGACGTTCAGCGACCCGAGGATGTTCGTCTCCGCTGACGGTCGGGGGTTGCCGATCGTCTCCTGCGTCCCCAGCACCGCGGCGAGGTGGATGATGCCATCCACATGCGCCGCCAACTCCGTGACGGCGGTGGAGTCTCGGACGTCGCCGAGCATCACCGTGATGGCGTCCCGGTCGTACGAGTCGAGGCCGAACATGATCTGCGGGTCGATGCGGCCCTGGTGGTCGAACACGGTCACCTGATGCCCTCGGGCGACCAGGGCCTCGATGATGTGGCCGCCGATGAAACCGGCGCCGCCGGTCAGTCCAACACGCACAGTGGGTTCCTCGTTTCTACGCGGTGAGGCGCTCGGGCTGGTTGAGGTGTTCGGCGGCCAGGGTGAGGAGTTGCCACACGCGGGTGCGGGACAGCCCGAAGTCGGCGGCGATCTCCGTGCGGGTGTAGCCGTCGAGGAGCTTGCGGGCGATGTCCGGCAGCCGGGGGTCCACCTGGGCGAGTTGCCGGATCAGTGCCTCAGCGTGGATTTGGGAGTGGGCGGCGTCGATGGGCGACGCCGGGTCCCGGGGGTCGCGCTGCTCATTCGGGTGCCAATCGCCGGACCTGTTGTCGATGCTGCTGAGGTTGGCCTGGCAGCCGCCCAGGGTTTCGGACAGGGAGATGACGGTGGGGCGTTCCCCGCGGCCGGTGCGCTGCCTCAGCCCATCGATCAGGCGGTGCCGGATCCGCACCGCGAGGTACCGGTCCAATGCCCACCGGTCAGGGTCGTAGGACTGGAGTGCCTGCCAGAGGGCGAGCATCCCGTCGGAGATGACGTCGTCCCAGTCAGCGGAGCCGGGTTGCACGAGACGGCGGGCGAGGGAGTGGACGAGTGGGGTGTGCCCGGTGATGGCGGAGTCCATCGTGGCGTGGCAGGGGCAGGGCCCGCTCATGGGTGTGTCTTCTGGTGCATGTAGCCCTTCCCCCGGGGCTAGGTGGCGATTACCTCCAAGTATGTCGATTACATACAAGAAAGACCATTTGAACCGGACCTTTTCTGTAGGTATGCGACAGGAGTTTCATGGACACGCCGAAGCGGCACCACCCGGCGGACACGTCGGCCCACCTGCTCTCGGCTCGCCACGGGATGTGACCAGTGGACCTGGCCGCCATCCCGTGGGTGCAGGGCTCCCTCGTGTCCATCGCCCTCGCCCTCATCTTCGGCGGGGTCGGCATGGTCTTCAAAGGCATGCTGATCCCGCGACGCAACCACGCTGAACTCGTCGCCATCCTCGAAAAACGCATCACGGAGAAGACCGAGGAAGCGCGCGAGTACAAGGCGGCATGGCTCGCCGCGGAGGCCGCAAGACATGAGCAGGACAACCAGTTCGCCGAACTTATGGAGTTCGGCCGTACTACCGACGCCTTCATCCGCTCCCTGGCTTTTGCCGCAGGTCAGCCTGATGAAGGTCCGCGCCATGTGGAGGCGTAGACGGCCGGGCAAATGCAAGCCGCGGCCGGAGGATGCGCCCGCGCTGGACGAGGCACGCAGAGCCCGTGAGGCCAGTGAGGAACGCCTGGCCGCGGTGCGGGAGCGCTGGCCGGAGGTGGCGCAGGTCGCGGCGTCGCTTCGGCGGCATCGGGAACGGAACGGGTTCGCCGAACTCGTCACCAAGGCGTTGGGGGGCGGCGATGGTGACTCAGATGCTGGGTAGCGTCCTGATCGTTTGCACGGCTGTCCTCGCGGACGCCTGCACGCTCGTTTATGGGTTTGGGTTCCGCTGGTGGCGGGACTCGACCGGCCGGCACCTGTTCTCGTTCATGGCGTCGATCGGGCTCGTGGCTTCGTTGTGGGCGGTGCGCCTACTCGCTGGGGACACGCCGTGGTTCGCGGGGGCTCGTCTTGCGGCGTTCGGCCTGGTGCCGTGGGTCCTTGGCTGGCGTCTGCTGATCATCCTGCGGGCGTTGCCGCAGGAGCGGCAGCGGCGAAGACTCTCCCGCGGGGACGGTGCGTAGGGCGTTTGTCGGTGCTGCCGCTTATGCTCGGCGCGGGTCCTGCTCGGTCCCACCGGAAGCGCCGTCTCCCGTCGCGCGAGGCGGTGAGGCGGCGCTTTCCTCATGTCCCCAGTCCCGGCGCCGGCGCTGCTCCCGCACCCGGCGGACGAGCAGATCGGCGAGGCGGTCGTCAGCGGTCTCCCTCATGCCGCCCATGGTGACGCCCCCGCGTGGGGCCACGCCACCCGCTCCGTAGGATCACCCCCGAACCACCAACACCCCGGGGGACCGCATGGCCGACTACGACTTCAAGCCCGAACTCATCGCAGCCCAACGCGACTTCCTCACCGCCGAGGCCCGCGTCGCCGAAATCAACGCACTGATGCCAAGGCCTACCGCCATCGCCGCCGGCGAGGCGAGCATCCCCGACGAGCTACGCCAGGCCCGCGAGCAGGCGTGGGCGGAGCAGGACCGCGCCATCGCCGTCCTGTACGACCAGCAGGCGTGGGAGGGCATCCCGCAGGCGGAGCGGTTCAAGGCGCGCATGCAGCTCAAGCAGGCCGCGAAGTCCTGACAACGCGAAGCGCCCCCATCCTGCGTCGTGCAGGGTGGGGGCGCTTTCGCCATGCCCGGGATCAGACGGCCGGCGGCTCGAGTATGTCCTTCGTCCAGTACGGCTCGAGGTTCACGAACAGCGTGAGCCAGTCGGCGCCGTACGGCCAGCGCGCCACAGCGCCATCCTCCACGAGATGAAGCAAGGTCCGGGACGGCGGACTCGATCCGATCTCGAGCGGGACCGACCATGGGTCAACGGTCACCGGGAGCATGACCGGCTTCATTCCAGCTCGAGAGCACGGAGCCAGGAACGAGACGCCAGAGGCCCGCTCCACACGTATCGGCTCATGCCAGGAGAGCGTCCCGTCTTCGTCGGCCTGGTTCTGCTCGAGGTCGACGTCCGCCCGGAACGGCCCGTACAGCTCAGACAGCCTCGAGGCGTTGCGCTCGCGGTCCGCATCACGGCCAGGCCCACCCTCGAGGCTGGGCCCGCCGACGCGAATCACGGCGAAGACGCCGGCCACCAAACCCGCATGCACTCGAGCGAGGGCGGCGACCTGCTCCATCGGCCACTGCTGCGGCGGGGACATGTGGACTTGGCCGATCGCGTCGATGTACCACTGCTCGAGGTCGCGGGGATCGTCTGCGGTCGAGATCCAGTCCTGCACCTTCGCCAGGGTGGCGGTTGCGTCAACGTCGCGGATGATGCGCTTGAGGGCGTCACGGGCGAGGGATTCGTGGACTGACATGAGGGCTCCGTCAGGGGCGCTGAAGCGCTCGGTAGATGGCGGGTCGGCTCACGCCGAAGGTGTCGGCGATCTCCTGGACGGTGTGCATCCGCTTGCCGTCGTCGCCTCGAGCTTCGTACATCATCCGGGCCTGGGCGGTACGGGTCGGGGTCATCTTGGTTCGCCGGCCGCCGACGCGTCCTCGAGCTCGAGCGGCCTCGAGCCCGTCGAGCGTGCGCTCCACGATCATGTCGTGCTCAAACTCCGCGTAGGCGGCGATGATCCGGAAGAACAGCCGGCCTGCGGGGGTAGAGGTGTCGATGCCCTGGCCGATCACGCGGAAGTGAACGTCTCGAGCCTTGAGGACCTCGAGCACGATTTCGTGGAGTTGCTTCGCGGACCGGGCCAACCGGTCCAGCTTCGTGATGACGAACGTGTCGCCGGGGCGAAGCACGAGAAGCGCGGTGTCCAACTCGGGCCGGCGCTCGAGCTTGCCCGACATCTTGTCGATGAAGATCTGCTCGCATCCGGCGGCAGCGAGTGCGTCCCGTTGGGCCTCCGGGTGTTGATCCCGTCGAGAGACGCGGCCGTACCCGATCAGTGCCATGTGTCCACCCGGTGATTGTGTATCGGAAACGTTGCTGGCGTTACGTAGTTTTCGTCCACGGGTTTCGTTACAGGTCGCTCCTGGGGATTCGCCCTCGCGACTGTGCCGTCTCAGATTCGATCGTTTCCGTACGGCGCATGTAGCGGTCAGACGTCGCCGGCGTCCCCGACCCGATCGCGTCCCGCAGTTGAGCGATCGGCGCGACGCTCTCCTCGGCCAGAGCAGCAGTGGTCTGCCGTAGCGACTGCGGCGTCACACGCTCAGGCTGCTCGAGACCAGCCTCCCGGGCGATCCGCTGCACCAGGCCGAAGAGATAGCGGCGATCCACCCGGCGCCCCGTCGCCGTGGCGAACAGCGGACCCTCGAGCTCTGCAACCGGCACGCCGGCATCCCGGGCCCGATCCTCGAGATAGCGGTCAACCGCGGCGGCTGTGGCGGCGGGCAGCCTGCGCGCCCGCCCTCGCCGGTTCTGCGCTGCGAGCCGCACAACGCGGAACCCTCGCTCCGTCTCGAGCGAGGACACATCGAGATCGGGCACGTCCGACACTCGAGGGCCGACAGTCAACGCGAGCCGGATCACAGCGGATGTCCGCAGGGCTGCCTGCCCATAGTCGGCGTCCGCCCAGGCAACCATTGCTCGAGCCTCATCCGCGCTCAAGCAGGCCGCCTCGAGGTAAGCACCGCCGCGGCGAGGGCGGTCGGTCGCGGCAAAGCTCGAGGCCGTGATCGCGCCGTTACTGGCCAGGTAGCCGTACCAGTTGGAGACGGCGGCCAGCTTCGCCGCCACCGTCGTGGGCTTGCTGTTGCGGGGCGGCACCTCGAGCCACCGCGCCCACAGGTTGCCATCCCCTCGAGTCGCGGCCAGCGGATCGATCCCTGCGGCGGCCGCGAACGCCAGCCACTGAGAGAGGTGAACGCGGTACGCCCGGCGGGTCGCCGCTGAGCGGAACGACAGCAGCCACTCCATCGTCAGCCGCTGGATCCGGTCCGGTAGCGGGGAGGGCAGCTCGAGGTCTCCGGCGGCCGCGCGCTCGAGTGCGTGGGTCACGGTGCTCCTTCTTGGTCGCGGGAATCGGCATTCTCATAGCCCAGCCCGACGCGGGGCACGGAATGGTGAACTGACTTCACGCGCCGAGCTTGCCGAGATCGATCAGGGCCGTCGTCTCGTAGGCGAAGTCGAGCAGGCGGGGGTCGTTCTCGTAGGCGTAGAACGCGGCGACGATCCCACGGAGTAGGCCCGCCTGCTGGGCGGGGGTGAACTTCGCGAGCTCGGTCGCGGCCTGCTCATGGTGAGCGTCAGTGATCACGGGGTGTTCCTCTCAGAGAGGCGTCCCGCCCACCCGAGGCGAGCGGGACGCGGGGGGTCAGCGGGCGATCACGACCGCTATCTGTCCGGTGCCGTTGCATGGACCGCATGGACGCTGCTCGCGGCTGCCTTCGTTTCGAGTGAGGACCGATGCCTGGCCGGTCCCGTTGCACTGGCCGCAGACTCGTGTTTCGCGCTTCATCTTGGTTCCCTTTCGTTGGTTGTCCCGCCCACCGTGGCGGACGGGACGCAGGGGCGGGGGGACTTCAGGGGGCAGGACTGTGGACTGCGTCAGGTGACGGTGATGTTGAAGTTGATCTGCCGGCCGCACCGACACTTGATGCCCATGAGGTACGAACCGGCTTCCGTACCGGCGGGCACGGTCACGGAATGGTCCCGCCCGCATTCGCACCTCACGCCGTGGGTAACCGGAGATGTCGTCTTCCTGGTAGCCATGACGGTGCTCCTTCGTGTGGTGGGGTTACTTCTGGATGACGGGGCGGTGGACGTCCCGGTGGGTGACGGTCGCCTTGACGCCGTCGCTGCGGAGCGTGGCCGCGATCTCTTCGGAGATGGCGACGGACCTGTGACGGCCGCCGACGCAGCCGACCGCTACGGTGACCGGCGCGCGGGTCTGCGCGTGGAGGTCGGCCGCGAGGACGGCTGTGTTGTGGATCAGGCGGGCGGCTCCTGGGGTGGTGAGGACGTGCTGGCGCACTGCCTCGTCCAGGCCGGTCAGTTCGCGCATGGCGGGGTCCGCGTGGGGGTTGCGGAGGTGGCGGCGGGCGTCAACGGTGAGGTCCGCCTCGGGGGCGGGGCCGTGCCCGTACCCGAAGCTGGTGACGTGGACCTGGCCCATTAGCTTGCCCGTCTCCGCATGTCGGCCAGGATCTCGGCGCCCTGACCCTCGGTGACCTTGTTGCCGTCCTGGTCCACCGGCCCGTCGTAGCCGGAGTCGCGCAGGGCCTTGAGCTTCTGGTAGGCGGGGTCGTCGTCGAACAGGCCCATCGTGGGGATCCTCTCTCGGTGGGGGTTGGGCGGGCGGCCCGCGGTGGCCGCCCGCACGGGGGATGGTCAGGCGTCGGCGGGCACCCGGCCGTTGACGGCGGTCTTGAACGCGCCCGCCGGCTTGAACACGGGGACGTCCTTCGCCGCCACCTCGACCGGGTCGCCGGTCTGCGGGTTGCGGGCCGTGCGGGCGGGCTTGTGGACCCGCTCGAAGGTGCCGAAGCCGTGCAGGGTCACGGTGTCCCCGGCGGCGGTCGCTGCGACGATCGCGCCGAGCGTGGTGTTGACGATGTCCAGCGCGGTCGTCTTGGACAGGTTGTGGGCCTCGGCGATGGCGGCGGCGAGCTCGGGCTTGTTCATGTGTTCTCCCTTGTCGGAGTTGGGGTGGAGCTGACCTGCTCCGGCAGTCCCCGCCCGAACGGGCGGGCGGGAACCCGCAACGGTCAGGCACATCCGCTTTCGCGGGTCACCTAACCCGGTACTTGAACACGGATGTGGCGTTGCCCTGGGCGGCCGCGGCCTCCGCCTCCTTCTTGGAAGTGGTCGTCTGCACGGTCACCCAGCCGGAGCAACTGGGCTGGTACATCTGCACCTGGTACGTCTTGGCCATGTCCTTGTCCTTGTCTCTCGTGATCGGTTGGGGTCGGGGGTGGCAGCGCAACCGCAACGACCGCTCACCGCCTCCCGTGACGCCGGTCGAGCAGCTTGAAGTACGCCTCGCTGCCGAACTCGGGGCACTCGCACGGCGCCTTCGTGCACAGGGCGCACCGCACCTGCGTGAGGTCCTTCTTGCCGGTCGCGTAGTCACCGAGGTCCGGCGACACACGCACGCTGTTCCTGGGCATCAGGGGTCTCCTCCGTGGTTGGTGGCGGGGTGGTTAGCGCTTCTTCTTGCGCAGCGACGCGGCCGGGCTGATCTCGGTCCAGGGGACGACGCAGACGTGCTTGAGGTGGTTGTTGTGGCCGACCTTGCAGTGTTTGCAGGTGAACAGGGTGACGCTGACGTTGATCTTCGGCATGACGGTCTCCTTCTCGGGTTAGCGGTTGCTGGTGGCCGCGGCGACCCACGACGGCTCGTGGTGGTCGGGGTGCTGGCAGTTGCGGGTCTCGCACTCCGGGCACATGTCCGGATCGTTGATCAGGCCCATCACGGGGCTCCCTTCGGGTGGTTAGTCCTCGCCGCGGCCGATGATCTTCGCGCCGGCGCGGCGCTTGCGGCCCGTCCCCTTGCAGCGCCAGCAGTCGCCGTACGCGCCCTCGAACGAGGTGGAGTAGAGCTGCTTGTTGCCCTTGCATCGGCCGCAGGCGATGTAGGGGTGGAGCGCGCAGGAGATCAGGTAGGCACCACCCCAGAGGGCGAGGCCGATGATGATGACGAGGACTGTCATCAGTGCTCCATTTCGGTCGATTTGTCCGGGTCGAGAGGGGGTCGAGAACTTGAGGGCGAGGGTCGAGAATCTGGGGTTTCAGGTCGAGAACTTGAGCCCCCGTCCAGAGTTCTTGAGGGGTCTCTCGACACCGCTGACCTGCACTCTTGAGGGGCTCGACGGGTCAGCGGCGCCTCTCAAGAGCAGCCACCAGATCGGCCCTGGTGTAGCCGTTCCGGGACCGCTTCGTGCCGTCGCTGTCGGCCAGCCACAACGCGGTCGGAGTGACCTCTGGCTGGCACTCCCGAAGCCGCCGGGCGAGCTCCACATCGTCGAGGCCGGCGAACTCGGGAACCTTGTGGACGCGAGGCAGCAGGTCCTGAGTCCACATGCGGTCGGCCTCGCCCATCGCTTCCAGGCACGCCCGCAGTAGGCGCCGCTGCGGGGAGTCCTCCGACAGCGGCAGCGTGCCGGCCTCCGCCCGCAGCTTGTATGCAACGCGGGTCAGGCGGGTCACGTCGTCGTCGTCGAGGTATCCGGTGCGTCCGGTGATTGGGCGGGACCCCTCGGCGTACAGCAGGCCTGAGCCGCGCTGCAAGGGATCGATGAGCTGGGCGTTGTATCCACGCTTGGCCCACCCCTGGCCGAGGATCATGTCGGACGCCTGCGGCGTCGTGCAGCGCATGGCGAGGCGGATCGAGAACAGGTCGCGCCAGCCGGTGTCGACAACATCCGAGCCGGGCCGCTGCGTGGCAGCAGAGGAGTAGATGCCGACGAATCGTCCTCGCGAGGTTAGGTCACGACCCGCGTCCTCAATCTTCTTGCCGAGCTCTGACTTGGTGAAATACGCCAGTTCATCGATGTGGAAGACCAGCATTGACCAGCCGAGATCCTGCGCGAGGGCTTTGGTCAGCTTCTTCACCCTCAGTTTCTGGAGTTCCGCGCCGCGGCGTTCCATCTCCTCGCGCGCCTCGTTGATCAGGTCGAGCACGGCCTGAGGGTCGGGGCGGAGCACTGCACGATCGGCGAGGTCCTCGTAATCGAGCAGGTCAACACCCTTTCCATCAACCAGCCACAGCTTGACGTGCGGGTCCAAGGCGGCGAAGCAAAGCAGGATGTTGCAGGCCACGGACTTACCCGCCTCCGGCTCGCCCCCCACCAGCCACGACCTGCCGGGCATGGAGAACCCCATCTGCTCCCCGCGGACGCTCAGGCCGAGCGGAACCCGCTCAGTCCACACGTCAACGGCGGTGGTGCGGCCCTTGAGGTCGCAGTCGACCTTCGGCGCAGACAGCGGGTCGCGGTCCGGGGACCACAAGCGGACACGTCCCTCGTGGTCGTCCACTGGGTCCATGTACAGGCGGGAGATCCCCACCCCTGCTGATGCCGCCAGCTTGGGCCGCTTGGGCAGGGCCTCGTCGTAGGTCGTCCCGTCGGGGAGCTCGACCACGCACGTCCACGCAGGCGGGTTGTTCTCTCTCATCACACCCGGTGCCACGACCCGCACCTCGTCGATCGTCTTGGCGAGCTTCCCGGCGACGAAGAGACGGCGGACGGCCTTGCTGTTCGGGTGGGTGCCGATCGCGCGGCGCGTGTCGTCACCGTCGGTGGCCTTCGCCGCGGCGATGGACTCGACGATCCCGCCCACGGTGAGCACGCCAAGCACGAGCCCGGCGGGCGGCATCCACGGCGCCCACCAGTCGTGCGCCCATCCCCACAGGTCACCCGCACCGAGGGCACCCGCCGACCAGAGGGCGACCTTGCGGCGGCGCTCGCGGATGGCCTCGACGAACTCGCCCTTCCCCATGCTCAGGGCTTGGGCGTGGTCGGCTGCGGTGAGCCACCGCCACCAGGCGCCCAGGATCCTCGCCGAACCCAGGGTGCTGTGGCGGGCGGCGGCTTTCGCGATCGGCACGGCGCGGGAGTTGCGGACGCGGTCGGTGCGGAGGGCGAGGTCGCCGCGGGTGCGGGTGACGACGGCGAGGACCTCGCGGGGGCCCTTGGGCTTGGGCGGGGTGGGCCGGTCGACGTCCTGGTGGGGGCGGTTGGCCGGCAGGCGGTGCGGCGGTTCCTGCGCGGTGGGCTCGTCGTCGTCCTCGGGGAGGAGTACGACCTGGGGCCGCTCTTCGTCGGCGCCGCCGGGGATCAGGTGGAACGGCCTGGTCATCGCATGCCTCCCAAGCTGGTGAGCAGCGTCGCAAGGGACAAGGGGAACGCCGTGGCGATGAGCAGGATCACGATGATGACTGCCAGCGCGACTTTCCCAGTGGAGCGGGCGATGCCCATCTGCCGGGCGGCAGCGAGGACCTCACCCGGGGTGCGGGCGTCGTCCTCAACCTCGTGCAGCGAGCACACGATGAGCAGCAGCAGGGTCACAGGGATCAGGTAGGACATCACGACACCTCCGTCAGGTCGAGGTCGTCAGCGAGCGGGGTGTGGTGGCCATTCACGGGCTCCTGGAATGTGGCGGACGGCGCCTTTGGGGCGTCGTCGCGCACCGCGGGCGGCCAGATCCGGACGAGGTCTTCGAGGTACGACTGGATGCGGTCCGCCTTGGGCTGGCCCACGCGGAGGTCGGCCTTGATGCGCTTGACGCCGGGAACCTTGCCCTCGGAAAGCTCGTCGGCGTACCTGCTCGCGGCGACCGGGTACAGCGGGTCGGGTACGGGTCCGTTGGGCAGCGTCGGCGCAGGCTGCTCCGCGGGTACCCCGGGTACCTCGGGCTCGTCGGTTGGGTCGTCGGCGGCGTCGGGGGTACCCGGGCGGGTACCGGTACCCGCCGCTGTGGTGAGCGGGTGGTCAAGGGCCGCCCAGGGGGCCACTGCGGGCAGGGTGCGGAGGTCGCCGGCGGAGAAGATGGCGCCGATCTGGTCGAGCATCTGCCGCATCCGGGCCTCGTCGGAGGCGAGGGCGGCGTGCTCGACGGCCCGCTCGACGGCCCGGTCCAACCGGGCGAGGGCGCGGGTCAGCTTGCCCTTGCGGGCGCCGGCCTGCTCCAGCATGCGGGCGCGCTTCGCGGCCTTCGCGACCCTCGTGAGGCGGCGGTGCGCGTCGACATCGCTCGCGGTCCGGTCGGACGACTCCGCGAGGCCCAGCCGCACGAGGATCCGCTCGGGGGTGAGGCGCCAGTTGATGCGCTTCCTGCCGGTTAGGCGGCGCCGCTCGATCGACATGCCGCGTTCCCACAGCCACGCCGCGACGAGCGGCGCGGTGAGGCGGAACACGAACTCGGCGGGCGACTCGGCTTCCAGGCTGGAAAGGACCGCAGACAACGAGGTGAGGACCCAGACGGCGGTGCCGTCGATGCCGGCGGCGTGGTGGTCTCGCATGTTGCGGCGGGCCCGCACAGCGGACGCCAGGACGGCGATCTCGATGAACGCGAACAGCGCGACTCGAAACTCCGTGGTGACGGCGGGGAACACCTTCTCGAAGAAGTGCCACATGCCGGACATGGACACGCCGGTCGCGATGCCCGCGGCGAGGTAGGTCAGCAGGTCGGCGGGGTTCGCGGTCCGCAGGGCGCGCACGGCGGGGCGGAGGATCGCGAGAGCCACGCCGGCGGCGAGGACGGCGCCACCGGTCCACCACACGAAGGTGGGAACGACGGCCAGCAGGTTGAGCAGGGTGTCCATCACGACACCGCCTCGGCGGCCTCGGCCAGAAGGTCATCGAAGATGTCCGCCGCGGCGTCACGGCGTGCTCGCAGGGACTCCCAGCACTCACCTGGGAGGATCACCGCGTGCAGGTCGGGGATCATGTGGTGCAGGGCGTAGGCCAGGGGGCGGACGTCGAGGTCCGGCCGCTGGTCTGTGTCGGTCATCGGGGTGGTCATCGGTTCACTCCTGATCAAGGGTGGTCGGGCGTTATGTGTCCGTCCGGTGTTCGCATCCCGGGCCCCGGCTGGCGTTGCGCCTCCGGTGGGACTGGTCCTGTGGTCTTCTGGGGGTGGTTCTCGGGCCTGGGATCCGGGACCCAGGCCCGGGGACCGTCACTTCTCGGGGTCGCGGCACTCGTGGTGGTCGCCGGTGTAGACGGCGCCGCACTTCTTCCGCTTGCAGGTGCGCACCTGCTTGCCGGTCTTCTGCGTGTCGGCGCCGGCGGGCCACTGGGTGGCGGTTCTCATCGGGTCACCGCCGGGCGGAACTCGTTGGGCACGTCCGCCGCGTACACGTCGTGACCCAGGGGGCAGGTGAACACGACCGGGCCGCCGAACAAGACCGCGGTGTTGTGGGCGGGGCGGGGGCAGGTGTGCTTCACGACGCCGCCCCCATCTCGTCGTCCTGGTCCAGCTCGATCTCCCGGCAGGCCAGGAACAGGACGGCCTCGGGGGAGCGGAGGAACTCGATAGCGGCACGCTCCTCCGCTTCCGTCAGCGAGTTGAGGAACTCCGCGAGGTTGGAACGGGGGCCGGCGTCGTCGGAGATGACGAGCGACTCGACTCGGTGGTGGGCGATAGGCTGGGACATCAGATCGTTCTCCTGTGTGAGCAGGGCGGGCGGTTCAGAGGGTCTGTTGGTGGTGGCTCACCGGCAGGCCCTCGTTGCGTTCTCGGGCAGTTCGTCGGACTCGTCGCCGATCACCGAGAGCAAGTCGTCGACATCGGCGGGGCGGAACCGGTACTGACCGCCCGGGGTCCGGATGTAGGGCAAGCGGCCCTTCCTGGCCCAACCGATCACGGTCTTGGGCTCGTAGCCGAACATGTCGGCGACGTCCTTCGGATTGAGAAGCCGCTCACGGCGAGGCTCGGCGCGGTTCCGGGGCACCCGTCTCCCCTCCTTTCAAATCGGACACCTTGGCGGTACGTCGTCTGTATCAAGCTGAATCAACTGTGAATCAAACTGTATCGCCCGTCAAGTGGGTTCCCGGAGAAGTGACGGTGTTGTTCCGCGCGAGCAGCGTCTTTGTGGCGACCTTGACACCTGGCCGCCATGGGGGACCATGGGACTAGAACTGAATGACCTAGAATCGCTGAATCAGAAGGAGCGATCATGAAGCAGGTCGCCGGCTGCGACGACGGCAACTGCCCGAAGTGGTTCGAGGACTCGGACCACTACGTCATCCAGGGCTACACCGTCGATCCGGCTGAGCTGGGCGGACTCCCGCACGGCGAGAGCGCCGTCCGCATCCCGCGCTCCCTCGTGGAGGAGTTCCTGAGGAAGGAGGGCCAGTGACCCCCGAAGAGTTCGACGCGTGCTTCGAGCGGTTCCAGCGCTCTGCCTTCCGTCTGGAGACGCTCCAGCGGTACACCGTCGACAGCGAGACCGAGCGCATCAAGGCGTTCCTCCGCGGTGAGCCGCGGCCGGATAGGTCCGTCCGCACCTCGCCGTGGCTGCGCCGCGTCGCGCTCACCACTGCGGCGGGCAAGCACTGGTCGCGTGTCCACATCGTGGACCTGCCGCTCACCGACTACCTGCGGTACCAGCTCGTCGGCAAGGTCGAGTCCGCCGCCGCCGGGGAGGAGATCCGGATCGCGCTGCGCCGGGAGCACCCCGAGCTCAACGAGATCCGCGGGGACTTCTGGCTGTTCGACGCCGAGACACCCGACGCCTACGCCATCGCCATGCGGTTCGACGACATGGGCCGCCCCCTCGGTCACGAACTCGTGACCGACCCCGACCGGACCGACCCCGACCGGATCGACGCCTACCGTCGCGCTCGTGAGATCGCATGGGCAGCGTCGATGCCGCTCAACGAGTTCACCGCAGGCAGCGCCCGGCATTGGAGGGCGCAGAGCGCGTGATGTCCCACCTGGCCGGTCGGCGCTCGCGCAGCCTCAATCACCCGAAGGAACAGGTGAGATGACCAGCGAGACGCACACGCAACGGATCTACCTCGGGCGTGAGCTGCGACGGCTGCGCGATGCGGCCGGCCTTAGCGGGCGTGACGTGGCACCACAGGTGGGCGTGTCCCAGCCCACGATCTCCCGGTGGGAGAAGGGCGAGAAGGTCCCTTCCATGCCCGAGGCGAGGGCCTTCGCCGATGCTGTCGGCGCATCACATGAGACCAGGGAGCACCTGCTGCAGCTCGTTGAGGCGGCGCGCTCTGAGGTGGTGGCGTGGCGTGCAGCCCTGCGTGAGAAGGGGCACCTGCAGGACGAGGTGCGCGAGCTGGAGGCGACGGCGCGCCGTCTGCGGAACTACCAGCCGGTCCTCATCCCGGGCCTGCTGCAGACCGCCGAGTACGCCCGTCGGGTCTTCCCGCTCGTGGACCGCACAGGCCGACAGGACTACGCGGCGGCGGTCGCGGCCCGCATGCAGCGGCAGGAGATCCTCTACGACCCAGTCCGGCGCTTCGACTTCCTCATCACTGAGACGGCGCTCAGGTTGCGCCTGGGTGGCCCGGAAGTGCTTCGCCCGCAGCTCGACCGGATCGCACAGGTGAGCACGCTGGAGAACGTCACGATCGGTGTCATCCCGCTCGACGCCCCACCGTCGGCGATCGGCTGGCACCCGTTCGTCATCTACGAGGACGTGGCCGACGCCGACCCGTTCGTCCGGGTCGAGATGGTCCACGGGATGGTACCGCCGATCGACCGGCCCGAGGACGTGGCGGTGTATCAGTCCCTCGCAGACAACCTCGCCAGGGACGCTGTGTACGGCGCCGACGCGCGGGCCCTGCTCGACCGGATCGCTCAGGATCAGGCCCATGAGTGACCAGTCCGCTATCGCCGCCGCCGTCATCGTGGACGATGGGCGACTCCTACTCGTCCGCCGCCGCTTGGCCGAAGGGTCCCTGTCGTGGCAGTTCCCGGCCGGCGCGGTCGAGCTCGGGGAGACGGGGGAGCAGGCCGCCGTGCGCGAAACGTGGGAGGAGACCGGCCTCACAGTCGCCCCCATCAGGCATCTCGGCGAGCGTATCCACCCCAACACCGGCAGGCACATGCTCTACGTCGCGTGCGAGGTCATCGCCGGAGAGGCGCACGTGGCCGACGCGGACGAGCTCGCGGAGGTCGAGTGGTGCGACCGGGCCCGCGTCGGCGTCCACGTTCCCTACCCGTTCTATGCGCCTGTACAGGCATACCTGGACGCGGCCCTGATTTAGGGCAGCTCTTACACTCGGGTCCCAAATTCTCCGCCTGGCCGTAATTCCTCTACACCTGTCAGGTGAGTCCGTCTAGGCGCATTCGTGGGCTTGGTAAGGAAATGGATCGTTCCGTCATGGAATCGTGACATCATGGGACGCGGTTCAATGCGAAAACCCCGGCGACGGAGGCGAACCGTCCCGGGGTGCGGCCAACCCTTCATGGGAGGATTGACGTGTCCGAAACTACCACCCTCGTTCCTCCGCCCCCTGGTGGGGGTGGCGGCTCCCCCTTCGACGCCATCAGGCGCGAGGACGAGAGCGGTAACGAGTACTGGCTCGCCCGGGAACTCCAACCCGTTATGGGCTATGAGAAGTGGGAGCGGTTCGAGGGTGTCATCGAGCGGGCTATCCGCTCCGCCGAGAATACGGCTACCTACTCCGACCAGGCTTTTTCCCGGGTCCGGGAAAAAGGTACCGGTGGTGCTCCCCGTGTCGACTACCGCCTGAGCCGCTACGCGGCCTATCTCGTGGCGATGAATGGCGACCCGGACAAGCCTCGGGTGGCCTCCGCGCAGGCGTACTTCGCGGTCCGTACCCGCGAGGCCGAGGCGGCCACGTCCAAGCCGATGACCGAGCTGGAGATGGCCAAGCGGTACGTGGCCGCTCTGGAGCGCGAGCAGGCACTCACCAAGGAGCTGGAGGTGGCCAAGCCGAAGGCCACCAAGTGGGACCGGTTCTGCGACGCCGACGGATTGATCGGCATGACGAGCCTCGCGGACATCCTCAAGACCAACGTGAGGACCCTCACGAGCTGGCTCGTCGAGGTCGGCCTGTTCCGCCGGGAGGTGCCCCGCAGCGGCGGCGCGCGTAACCTGCCTCGTCGGCCCTATCAGGCGTCGGGGCACTTCGAGGTGAAGATCGAGACGGCGAACGGCGTCTCCTTCTCGGTCGCGTACGCCACCCCGCGCGGCGTTGACCTGGTGGTGGACATGTGGGGACGCCGCACCGAGGCGTAGATCGCAACGCGTAAGGGCCGCTCCCGCAGGGATGGGGGCGGCCCTTCTGCATGTGTGACGCCCGACCGGCGGGCGTGGTTCACCCTCAGGTCAGTACGGCTTGGTGACCGTCTTCGACCGGGTGAGCAGCCAGTGCAGGAACCACACGATGCCCCACACCCCGCACGTGCAGATCGTCAGGATCAGGTGGATCGTGTGCGCGGTGCCGGTGATCCGGGTCTTCGACACCATCGGCTGCGCGTAGGGCGGACCGTACGGCTGCTGCGGGTAGCCGGGCGGCGGGTACATCGGCTGCCCGTACTGCTGCGGCTGCGGTCCACCAGGCCCCGGGTACGGGTACGGCTGCTGCGGGTACTGGCGGGGGTCCGGCTGCTGGCCGGCCGGGGGGTGCTCGGTCACGGTGGAACTCCGGGTGTGGTTGAAGCTTGGACGGTGTTGGGACGGATGATCCACCCGCGTGGGTTACCCGTACACCCATGCGTTGATCGAATCGTTAGCCCTGCTGTTGACCTGCTACGTCATACACGTGACACGTTCACTTTCGGGGACAGGAAGTTCGCCGAGATGCGCGACAAGGTCTCCGTGTGACCACCGCCGGCTTTCCCCACGACCTCCCCGAGGGCCGCGACGAGCCGGGGCAGGATGAGCATGGGCAGGATGAGCGGGGGCGTGAAGAATCGGGCCGCGACGAGCAGGGGCGCGGCAGGGCGGTCTCCGGTCCGGCGGCTCTGGCCGCTCCAGCGGTGGCCTCCTGGCTCACGGCGCTCGTGCTGCTCGGCTGCCCCGCCGTCGCCGGAGCCGCCGTTGCGCTGGCCGCGGCTGTCGCGTGCGCCGTCACCTGGGCCCTGGCACGGCACCGCAGCCAGGTGGCGGACCTCAACCAGGTAGCCGACCCCGACCAGGTAGCCGACCCCGGCCAGGCTCCGGCAGGAGAGCGCCCCGCCGTCGCGGGCGGGGGATGGGCAGGTGTGGCACCCCGGCACCGCTCGGGAGAGCAGCAGTGGTGGACGGGCGGGACTGCCGCAAGGATCGCACTGGCGGTGCTGGCGTCCGTGGCCGTTACGGCCGCGGTGACGGCGTTCACGGTTCACGGGGTGACGACCGGGCCGGTGCCGGACCTGGCCCGCCGGGACGTCATGGTGACCGCCGAGGCCGAGATCACCGACGATCCGCGCATCCGGCCGCACCAGGGCGGGGTGTCCCGGCGGGAGACGGCGATCGTCCGGGCCCGGATGCTGCTGGTGTCGGCCGCTCAGGAGCGGTACGCCGTGGACGTGCCCGTCGTGCTGCTCGGTCCCGCCGACGGCTGGCGTCCGCTGCTGCCGAGCCAGCGGGTCAGGGTGCGCGGGCGGTTGCGCCCGGCCGAGCAGGGTGAGCCCGTCGCGGCCGTGATGCTCGTGCGGGGGCAGCCCGAGCCGATCGGCGCGCCTTCGGCCGTGCAACGTGCGGCCGGAGTGCTGCGCGCGGGGCTGCGCGAGGCGAGCGACGTGCTGCCCGACGATCAGCGCGGGCTGCTGCCCGGCCTGGTCGTCGGAGACGTGTCGCGCCTGGACGAGGAGGTCCGGCTCGACCTGGCGACGGCGGGGCTCGGCCACCTCACCGCCGTATCCGGCACCAACCTCGCGGTCGTGGCGGGCGCGGTGCTGCTGCTCGGGCGCTTCGCCGGGCTGCCACTGGCCATCCGGGCCGTCGTCGCGGTCCTCGCGATGATCGCGTTCTCGGTCGTGGCGAGGCCGTCGCCGAGCGTGCTGCGAGCCCTCGTCATGGGAACTGTCGCCGCCGTGGCCCTCGGCACCGGCCGCACCCGGGACGGCGTGGCCGCCCTGTCGGCGACCGTGCTGGGGCTGGTCGTGTTCGACCCCGGGCTGGCCCGGCAGTGGGGCTTCGCGCTGTCGGTGTTCGCGACCGGCGGCATCCTGGTCCTCGCGCCCCGGTGGCGTGACCGTCTGACGGCGCGCCGGGTGCCCCGTCTGCTCGCTGAGGCCCTGGCCGTGACCGCCGCGGCGCAGGCGGCGGTCACGCCCCTGCTGGTGCTGATGTCCGGGCGCCTCGACCTGGCGGCGGTCCCGGCCAACCTGCTGGCGGAGCCCGCGGTGGCGCCCGCGACGGTGCTGGGGTTCGGGGCCGCCGTGATCGCCCCGGTGAGCATGGACCTGGCCAGACTGCTGGTGCGCCCCGCGGGGTGGGCCGTGGGGTGGATCATCGCGGTGGCACAACGGGCTGCCGACCTTCCGTTCGCCTCGGCGCAGTGGTTCGGGGGAGTGGCGGGCGTCGCCGCGCTCGCGGCGGCGGCCGTCGGGGGATGGCTCGTCCTGCGGGGCCGTGCGCGAAGACGCGTGGTGGTGGCGCTCGCGGCGGGAGCGCTGCTCGCCGCCCTCGTGGCCATGCCGGTGGTGTCGCCCTGGCCGCCGCCGGGATGGCTGCTGGTCGTGTGCGACGTCGGCCAGGGGGACGCCCTGGCGCTGGCGGCAGGTCCCGGCCGGGCCGTGGTGGTCGACGCCGGACCGCAGCCGGGCCCCGCCGATCGGTGCCTGCGCGCTCTCGGAGTGCGGCAGGTGCCGCTCGTGGTCCTCACCCACCCCCACCTCGACCACGTCGGCGGGCTGCCGGGCGTGCTGCGCCGCCGCGCGGTGGGGGCGGTCGTCGTGAGCCCGAGCCGCGTGCCGGAGGGCGAGGCAGGTCGCGTCTCCACGCGACTCAGGACGGCGCGGATCCCGGAATGGCAGGCGGTCCCCGGGATGCGGTGGCGGTTCGGGCCGAGCGAGATCACCGTGCTCGCCCCCGAGCCCGGTGCGGCGCCGCAGGGCACCGGGGAGGGGGCGACGGCCAACAACGCCAGCGTCGTCCTGCTGGTCCGCTGGTTCGGGCCCCGCACCGCACCACCCGACCCGCCCGTGGCACCACTCAACCGGCCTGCGGCACCGCCCAACCCAGGCGACCCGTCCGCGGCACATGGCGCAGCCGCGGCGCCCGGAGCGGCGGCAGGGGCGGCGGCAGGGGCCGGAGCATCGGCGCCGGGGCCGGTTCTGGGGGCGGCCCTGCTCGCCGGAGATCTGGAGACGGAGGCGCAGGAAGCCCTGGTGCGGCGCGGCCTGCCACGGGTCGACGTGCTGAAAGTGCCCCATCACGGGTCGTCCCGGCAGGCACCGGCCTTCCTTGCCGCCACGGGCGCGCGGGCCGCCCTCATCAGCGTCGGCGCCGTCAACGACTACGGGCATCCCGCCGCGCTGACGCTGCGGCGCCTGCGCTGGCTCGGCATGCGCCCCTACCGCACCGACCTGTCGGGGGACATCGCCGTCGTCGCCGCCCACAACGGTCTCGCCGTCGTCGTACGAGGCAAGTGAGCGGGTGGAGCCGTGCACGAAGATCAGAGCGGAACGTTGGTTTCCGCGCCCAGCGCGGGCACGTGCGCCTCGCTCGGCAGCGGCCTGTTCGCACGGAATACCGGGGTGGCGGACCCTGGCCGTGGAAGTGCTCCTGACCTGCCGATCAACGGTGCGGATGTGGTTCGGCCCGGCGCCGGGTGGCGTGGATGGAGCCGAGGAGATCGAGGGCCTGGGCGCTGGCGCTGCCTGGTTCGGCATGGTAGATCACAAGCTGCTGCCCGGGGGCGTCGCGTACGTCGAAGGCCTGGTAGGTGAGCGTGAGGGGTCCAACGTCGGGGTGGAGGAAGTGCTTGGCGTCCTGGGTCTTGCCGCGTACGGTGTGAGCGTCCCAGAGGCGGGCGAAGTCCACACTGTGCTCGGTGAGGGTGCGGACGAGTTCGCGTAGCCGCGGGTTGTCCAGATCGAAGCCTGCTGCCTGGCGCAGATTGGCGACGGTGGCCTGGGCCGCTCGGTCCCAGTCTGTGTAGAAGCCTCGGCCCGCGGGGTCGAGGAAGGTCATGCGGGCCAGGTTGTCCGCCGGATCGAACGGGGTGTAAAGGGCGTCGGCCAGGGAGTTGGTGGCGAGGATGTCCAGGGTCCGGCTCATGACGAATGCCGGAGTGCTGGGGTAGCCGTCCATCAACTGGCGCAGCGCCGGGCTGACCCGGTCGGCGACGTGGGCGGAGGGCCGGTAGCCCGGCGCTGTCCCGGCCAGCAGGTGCAGGTGCGCTCGGGCATCCGCGTCGAGGCGCAGCGCGCGGCTGAGGGCGTCGAGCACCTGGGGTGAGGGGTTGCGCTCGCGCCCTTGTTCCAGGCGGGTGTAGTAGTCGGCGTTCACTCCGGCCAGGACGGCGACCTCCTCACGGCGCAGCCCGGCGACTCTGCGGGCCCCGTAGCTCGCCATGCCGACGTCCTCCGGCTGCAGCCCGGCACGGCGGGCGCGCAGGAAGTCCCCCAGATGGTTGCCGTCCATGTGTTCAGGCTATGCGGCGCTCCGCCGTGCTGCCTGGGTGTGCCGCACCCAGGCAGCACACGTCCTGGTTGATGCCTCCTGACCTGCGCAGACTCGGTGGAGCAAGTCAGAACCGCGTGGAGTGCGCAAAGGAAAGGAGCCCGCCATGTCCCAGATCGCCGATGACGACGACGTCGACGTGATCGGAACGTGGGTGACAGCGGACGGTTACATCCGCCAGGAGTTGCTGCCGGACGGCCGCTACGACGAGGCCCGCGGCGAGCGGCGCAGCGCGTACACCGGCCGGTACACGGTGATCGGCAGCCACCTCGACTACGTCGACGACACCGGGTTCACCGCGACGGGTGACATCAGGGACGGGGTCCTCTATCACGAGCACCTCGTGCTGTACCGGGAGGAGCGGCCGTCATGACCGAGGTCGCCGGCGGCTTCACCGGCATATGACCGAAGCTCGCAACGCCACAAGACCCGACCCAGCGATCGGCACAACGAGACACAGGGGGATTTCCCATGACAGGGCAACGACTCGCCGGCAAGGTCGCGCTGATCACCGGCGCGACCGGCGGCATCGGCACGGCGACCACCGAACTCTTCGCCGACGAAGGCGCCCGGCTGGTGATCACCGATGTCGCCGAAGGGCCCCTGCGCGACCTGGCCCACCGGATCGAGGCGCGTGGCGCGGAGGTCGTTGCCGCTCGCCTCGACGTCTCCTCCGCGTGGGAGTGGGACGACGTGATCGGCGTCGTGCGCGACCGGTTCGGCAGGCTGGACGTGCTGGTGAACCTCGCCGGCATCGTGGACTGGCCGGGCATCGAGGACACGCGGGAGGACGCCTGGGACCGCGTCATCGACGTGAACCAGAAAGGCACCTGGCTCGGTATGAAGGCGGCGATGTCGCTCCTGCGCGCGAGTGGCAACGCGTCAGTGATCAATACGTCATCGGTGCTCGGGCTTGTGGGAAGCGGCGCCGCCGCGGCCTACCAGGCGTCCAAGGGCGCGGTGCGCCTGTTGAGCAAGACCGCCGCGGTCGAGTACGCGCGGCAGGGAGTGCGGGTCAACTCCGTGCATCCCGGGGTCATCGCGACGCCGATGATCCAGGATCTCCTGGACGAGCAGGGCGATCAACAACCGGACATCCAGCGCACCCCGATGCGCCGGGCCGGCCGTGCCGACGAGATCGCACCCGCTTTTCTCTTTCTCGCCTGCGACGACTCCTCGTTCGTCACCGGCTCGGAGCTCGTCGTGGACGGCGGGCTCACCGCTTACTGAGCAGCGACCCGCAGGACGGCGCGCGGAAAAGTCTGCCGCCGTGTCATCGCGGGGCGATTCAGGCGCCTCGCAACCGGCGTCTGACCCTCACCACCCAAGGAATGGACAATGACACCTGCGAATCCGTCCGTCGAGACCGCCGAGTTCGCCGGAAAGGTCGCCCTCGTCACCGGGGCCGCGCGCGGCGTGGGCAAGGAGACTGTCCGGCTGCTGCACCACCGTGGTGCACAGATCGTCGCCGTCGATCAACGCCCCGCGGTGAAGGAGCTGCCCACCGAGTTTCCCGGCGTGCACCCCCTTGTCGGCGATGTCACCGATGAGGCGACCGCCCACCTCGCGGTACGGGAGGCCGTCGATGTCTTCGGCGGTCTCGACATCCTGGTCAACAATGCCGGGCGCACCCTCAACAAGCCGATCACAGAGACGACGGCGCAGGACTGGGACGCCGTGATGGCGGTCAACGCCCGGGGCTCTTTCTTCTTCGCCCGCGAGGCGTTCCGTGCGATGCGGAACCTTGGTGGTGGAGCCATCGTGAGCACGGGCTCCTACGTCTGCACGATCGCCCTGCCCGAGGGCGCCGCCTACAGCGCGTCCAAGGGGGCACTGGCCCAGTTGACCAAGGTCCTCGCCGTCGAGGGCGGGCCCTTGGGCATCCGGGCGAACATCGTGGCCGCGGGCGTCATCGAGACGGACTTCCTCGACACCTTCCGCTCCGACAGCCGTGCGTACCTGGCGTCCTTCGCCGGCGCCCAGCCGCTCGGCCGGGTGGCCAAGCCGGAAGAGATCGCCGAGGTGCTCTGTTTCCTCGCATCGCCGCGTTCGAGCTTCATCACGGGCGCCGTGGTCGCGGCGGACGGCGGGTTCACCGCGATTTGAGCGGCAGACCCGTACCCCCGCAGCACGGTAGGCGGCAGCCGGCGTCGTCCGGTCGAACTCGGCTGTGGGCGCCGGGATCCGTGGCGGAGGCGGAAGGCGGATGTGCCGTGGCCGCCTGGGCGTGGCATGCTGCGTGACATGGCGAACCCAGCACCTGTGACCCTGGTCGTCGGCGACGAGGAGTTCCTGGCCGATCGCGCCGTCGGCTCCATCGTGGCGGCGGTGCGCGCCGAGGATCCGGGGGCGGAGCTGCACGACCTTCAGGGGAGCAAGGTGGAGCAGGGGGAGCTGACCGGGCTCGCTTCCCCCTCGTTGTTCGGTGACCGGTCGGTCATCGTGATCCGCGGGGCGCAGGACCTCTCGAAGGACGTCGTCGCCGAGATCGTGAAGTACGCCGCCCATCCGGCCGACGACACGGTGCTCGTGCTGGCCCACCCCGGCGGGGTCAAGGGGAAGGCCCTGGTGGACGGCGTGAAGAAGGCGGGCGCCGACGTCGTCACCGTGGCCAAGCCGACCAAGGCGGGGGAGCGGCTCGACTTCATCAAGGCCGAGGTCCGCAGGGAGGGCCGCTCGATCTCGGCCGCCGCCGCGCAGGCGCTGCTCGACGCCGTGGGCAGCGACCTGCGCGAACTGGCGGCCGCCTGCAATCAGCTCGCCTTCGACACCGAGGGCAAGAACATCGACGAGGCGGCGGTCGCGAAGTACTACCGGGGACGCGCGGAGGTCAGCGGCTTCACCATCGCCGATCTGGCGATCGAGGGCCGCCTGGGTGAGGCGCTGGAACAGGTCCGGTGGGCCCTCGCCACGGGCGTGGCGCCGGTGCTGATCGTCAGCGCGCTGGCGGGAGGCCTGCGCTCGCTCGCCAAGGTGGGCGGGGCACCCCGCAACCTGCGCGGCGGCCAGCTCGCGAGCCATGTGGGCATGCCGCCCTGGAAGATCGACCGGGTGAAGCGCCAGCTGGCCGGCTGGGGGCCGGAGGGGATCTCCGCCGCCCTGCAGGCCGTGGCCACCACCGACGAGCAGGTCAAGGGCGGCGGCACCGACCCGGCGTACGCCCTGGAGAAGGCCGTGCACACGATCGTGGCCAGCCGGAACAAACGCTGAGCCGCTTCCGCCGCCGGCTCAGGCGTGGCCGGGGTTCTCCACGCGGAGCAGCATCCGCTTGAGCAGCGCGGCGAGAACGTCCTGGTCGTCCGGCCCCAGGACGCCCACCATCGCGTCCTCGACCTCGCCGCGCAGGTCCATCGCCTTGAGCCAGATCGCGCGGCCCTCGCTCGTCAGCTCCACGTCCACCCGGCGACGGTCCTCCGCACTGCGGATGCGCCGGACGAGCCCCGCCTTCTCCAGGGTGTCCAGGCGGCCCGTCATGCCGGCGGGAGAGACCTTCAACTCGGCGGCGAGCTCCGACGGGGTGGCCCGGCCGCCTTCCCCCCGGGCGCCGAGCCAGTGAAGCGTCTCGTACTCGAAGTCCTGCAGGCCCACCGCGGCCAGCGCGGTGTCCTTCGCCTGGGCCAGGTGCTTCACCAGGAACTGCATGCGCGTGACGATCGCCTCCACGCGTTCGTCGAAGGGCGCCTTGCCGCGCCACCGCGCGATGTGCCGGTCCACCGAGTCGTCCACGGCATAATCATACGCCAGATAAAAATACGTTGACGAAAGCTTCGCTAGCGAAATATCTTCCCTCGCATGATTGCACGTCTGGTCGCCGGGCGGACGGTCGCGGCGCTCGCCACCGCCCTCATCCCCACCGGGCTCACCCTCGCCGTCATCAGGGTGACCGGCTCCGCCCTCGATCTCGGTGTCGTCCTCGCCGCCGAGATGCTGCCCATGCTCCTGCTGCTCCCGGTCGGCGGAGTGATCGCGGACCGCTTCCCGCCGAGGCGGGTGATCCTCGTGGCCGACCTGGTCCGCTGCGCCGCCCAGGTGACGCTGGGGTCGCTGCTCCTCCTCGGGCGCCCCGGCATCGCCGTGATGGCGGGACTCGCGGCGCTTACCGGAGCCGCGGTGGCCTTCGGCGTCCCGGCGGTCTCACCGCTGGTCATCGGAGTGGTCCCGGCGGAGCGCCGGCTGCGGGTGAACGCCCACATCGGGGTGGCCGGCGGCCTCGCCCAGATCGCCGGCCCCGCGCTCGCCGGAGGCATGACGCTGTGGCTCGGCCCGGGCTGGTCCTTCCTGCTGACCGGGGCCCTGTTCGCGGGCTCCGCGGTCACGCTGGGCGGTCTGGTCACGGCTCCCCGGCCGGCGACCGGACGTGATCGCTTCCTCGATGACCTGCGGGAAGGGTGGCGCGAGGCACGGCGGCACCGCTGGTTCCTGATCAGCGTGGCCGGGCACGGCGTCTGGCACCTCGGGGCGGGCGTCCTGCTGACCCTCGGCCCGGTCATCGCCGTACGCAGCCTGGGCGGGGAACCGGTCTGGGTGGTCGTCGCGCAGGCGGGAACGGTGGCGGCGGTGCTCGGCGTCTTCGTGGCCCCCAGGCTGCCGATCCGGCGGCCCCTCGCCGTGGCGGCCGCCGGGGCGGCGGTCTACGCGTGCCCGCTCGTCGCCTTCGCGTTCCCGACGGCGTTTCCCGCGCCGGCCGTGCTCGTCACCGCCGCGTACGTCGTCGCCATGCTGGGCGTGGGAATGCTGACGCCGCTGTGGGAGACGGTCGTGCAGCAGCGTGTGGAGCCTCAGGCCCTCGGCCGGGTGGACTCGTTCGACGCGCTCATCTCCTACGCGGCCCGGCCGCTCGGACTCGCGGCGGCCGCGCCGATCGCCGCCTGGGCCGGAACCGCCGCTCCGCTGCTCACGGCGGCCGCGCTGGTGGCCGCGGTCAACCTGGCCGTGCTCGCCCTGCCCGAGGTCCGGCGGCGCACGACGGAGGAGGCGGCGCAGCCGCCCGTGCCCGTCTGACGCCCGCGGCGACGGCGGGCACGCGAAAACGCCGCATCCCCCCGCGAGAGGAGATGCGGCGTGCGCTCTGCGTGAACTACTTGGCGGCCTGCAGGGCGGCGGCGCGCTGGGCGATCGCCGACTTCCGGTTGGCAGCCTGGTTCTTGTGAATGACGCCCTTGCTGACGGCCTTGTCGAGCTGCCGGGACGCGGCCTTGAGCGCGACGAGGGCCTCGTCGACGTTGCCCTGGTCGGCGGCCTCGCGGAACTTGCGGACCGCGGTCTTCAGGGACGACTTGACGGCCTTGTTGCGCAGCCGGCGCTTCTCGTTCTGCCGGTTGCGCTTGATCTGGGACTTGATGTTCGCCACGAAGAAAGCCTCAGTGTTAAGTCTTGGTCGGATGGGGCGCGCGGGCTCGTGAGAGGGCGCGCCACACGCAGTTGGACAGCATACCAACAGCCCGGGCCGCCGCTCAAATTCACGACGACAGGACCGCCCCCGCTCATGCTATCGCGGCGCGGCCACCGCGATCCGCACATCGGCCCGCCCGCCCGACGACTCCACGCTCCCTCCGGCGCCGCCGCGCACCCAGGCCCGCTCGTACTCCCTCCAGTCCTCCTCCGTGGCCGCGAAGTCGACGTACAGGGCCAGACCGAACTCGGTGCGCGGGCCGTGCCCGCTGAGCGCGAGCCGCGCGCCCTCGGCCGCGGCCTCGACGCTCTCGGCGTAGTCGAGGTACGCCACGCCGTGGTCGTGGTAGGCCGGAGCCCCGATGAGGAGGGTCTTGTCCTCGGGCACGAGGTCCAGGGCGAGCGAGGTCTGCCGCGCGACGTAGCCGCCGTACAGGGACGGCAGGGGCGTCCCCGAGTCGTACGTCATGATCGCGACCTGGTCGGTCAGGCCGACGACCTGGCGGAAGTAGTCCGGCGTCCAGTACTTGTCGTGGCCGATCGCCAGGGCGGTGGGGCCGCGCAGGCCGGGCAGCGGCTCGATCTGCTGGGTGGCGACCGACAGGAGCCGGGCGCCGATCGCCGCCCGTGTCTCCCGCAGCACGCCGAGGAACGGCCCGTCCCCGTCGGACACCGGCTCGAAGTCGTAGTGGATCCCGTCGAACCCGGCGGCGACCAGGTCACGCGCGCCGGCCACGATCCGGGCTCGCGCGGCCGGGTCGCCCAGGCTCAGGTGGGGCTTGCCGTTGTCGTTGACGGTCTGGCCGAGCCAGGCCGACACTCGGACACCGGGCACGTTCTTGCGCCACCATTTCAGGAAATTTCCGGCGTTGGCGTATCGGTCGGGGGGCAGGGTCCCGTCGTACTTGAACGGCCCGCTGTGGACGTACACGTCCTTGATCCCGCTCGCGCGCAGCCGTACGGCGAGGGCCCGCACGTCGGCCTCGGTGCGGCGGCCGTCCACCCACGCGTGGCCCATCCACAGGGCGTCGTGGCCGGTGGTCCTGGCCCACCCGGCGGGCGTACCGGCGAACTGCAGGCGCAGCGCGGCGGCGCCGGCCAGGGCGAGCGCGAGCGGCACGGCCACGACGACGGCGGTTATTCGCAGAACACGTCTGGTGGTCAAGGCAAGCACCCGGACATGCCACCATGGAGGGTGGCTGGTCCGCCAGCCTCGGGAGGGCCCGCCGAGCGCGAGGCGAGGCGGACGGCCCGCCCGATCAGCAGTCAATCATCTTGTCGAAACGGACCTCGGTGCGCACTCAGCCTGGCCAGACCGACCCCGCGTTGATCCGCAACTTCTGCATCATCGCGCATATCGACCATGGCAAGTCGACACTCGCCGACCGGATGCTGCAGCTCACCGGTGTGGTGGACGACAGGTCGATGCGCGCACAGTACCTCGACCGCATGGACATCGAGCGGGAACGGGGCATCACCATCAAGTCGCAGGCCGTGCGGCTCCCGTGGAACGGCCACGTCCTCAACATGATCGACACGCCCGGCCACGTGGACTTCACCTACGAGGTGTCCCGGTCGCTCGAGGCGTGCGAGGGCGCGATCCTGCTGGTCGACGCGGCGCAGGGCATCGAGGCCCAGACGCTGGCCAACCTCTACCTGGCCATGAACGCCGACCTCCACATCATCCCGGTGCTCAACAAGATCGACCTGCCCGCCGCGCAGCCGGACAAGTACGCCGAGGAGATCGCGGGCCTGATCGGCTGCGACCCCGGCGACGTGATGCGCGTGTCCGGCAAGACCGGCGTGGGGGTCAAGGAGCTGCTCGACCACGTCGTGGAGCACGTCCCGGCGCCCGTCGGGAACGCCGACGTCCCCGCCCGCGCGCTGATCTTCGACTCGGTGTACGACACCTACCGGGGCGTCGTGACGTACGTCAGGGTGGTCGACGGGCATCTGTCCAAGCGCGAGCGCGTGCTGATGATGTCCACCGGCGCGCAGCACGAGCTGCTGGAGATCGGCGTCATCTCGCCCGAGCCCATGCCGTCCGACCGGGGGCTCGGCGTCGGCGAGGTGGGCTACCTGATCACCGGTGTGAAGGACGTGCGTCAGTCCCGCGTGGGTGACACGGTCACCAACGCGGCCAAGCCCGCCGCGCAGGCCCTGGGCGGCTACGAGCACCCCAAGCCGATGGTCTACTCCGGGCTCTATCCGATCGACGGCGACGACTACCCCGAGCTGCGCGAGGCCCTCGACAAGCTGCGGCTGAACGACGCCGCGCTCGTGTACGAGCCGGAGACGTCGGCGGCGCTCGGCTTCGGCTTCCGCTGCGGCTTCCTCGGCCTGCTGCACATGGAGATCGTCCGGGAGCGGCTGGAGCGCGAGTTCAACCTGTCGCTGATCTCGACCTCGCCCAACGTCATCTACCGGGTGATCATGGAGGATGGCAAGGAGCACGTCGTCACCAACCCGTCGGAGTTCCCGGCCGGGAAGATCGGCCAGATCTTCGAGCCGGTGGTGAAGGCCACGGTGCTCGCGCCGGCCGAGTTCATCGGCGCGATCATGGAGCTGTGCCAGGGCCGCCGCGGGCAGCTCCAGGGCATGGACTACCTGTCGGAGGACCGGGTCGAGATCCGCTACACGCTCCCGCTCGGCGAGATCATCTTCGACTTCTTCGACCAGCTGAAGTCGAAGACCCGCGGGTACGCCTCGCTCGACTACGAGCCGTCCGGTGAGCAGGAGGCCGACCTGGTCAAGGTGGACATCCTGCTGCAGGGCGAGACCGTGGACGCGTTCAGCGCGATCGTCCACCGCGAGAAGGCGTACGCCTACGGCGTGGAGATGGCCAAGAAGCTCAAGGAGCTCATCCCGCGGCAGCAGTTCGAGGTGCCCATCCAGGCCGCGATCGGCGCCCGCGTCATCGCCCGGGAGAACATCCGCGCCATCCGCAAGGACGTCCTCGCCAAGTGCTACGGCGGTGACATCAGCCGTAAGCGCAAGCTGCTGGAGAAGCAGAAGGAGGGCAAGAAGCGGATGAAGATGGTCGGCCGGGTTGAGGTCCCCCAGGAGGCCTTCGTCGCCGCCCTCTCGTCCGAGGCCCCGGACAAGAACAAGAAGTAGGCGTCCCTGGTTTGACCAGAACTTAATTGCAATCGCGGAGAAACATGACCATCGGTTAACGTTTGGTCATGCGCATCCTCTCTGTGAACGTGGGCCGGGCCGTGGACGCCGAGTGGGCCGGCAACCTGCGGCGCACCGCCATCGACAAGCGGAAGATCGAGGGCCGGATCGCCGTACGCGAGAACGGCCTGGCGGGCGACGAGCGCGCCGACGTCGCCAACCACGGCCACCCGGACCAGGCGGTGTACGCCTACGCGCGGGAGGACTACGACTGGTGGGAGCCCCGCATGGGCCGCGACCTGCGTGACGGCCAGTTCGGGGAGAACCTCACGACGTCCGGGGCCGACGTGACCGGCGCGGTCCTCGGGGAGCGGTGGCGGGTCGGCACGGCCGTCCTGGAGGTCACCGCCCCCCGCGTCCCCTGCGTGGTGTTCCGCAACTGGCTGGACGAGCGCGGCTGGGTGAAGCGCTTCACCGACGCGAACCGCACCGGGGCGTACTTCCGGGTGGTCGAGCAGGGCGAGCTCGGCGTCGGCGACGAGATCGAGGTGCTCCACCGGCCCTCCGGCAGCGTGACGATCGCCGAGTCGTTCCGGGCCTACCACGGCGACCGGGACCTGATGCTGCAGATCCTCAGCATTCCCGGCCACAGCGACAAGTGGGACCGGATCGCCGAGCGCGTGCTCGGAGACCGCGGCGGCGTCGTCGCATCCTGATCACGAACTGCCCGCGCGGTCCCGAGAAGTTCGATCGCGGCACGGGCAGGGCCCGGATCAGGTGAACCGGACGAGGAGCCGGTCGAGCATCCGCTGCCTGGCGGGCCAAGGGAAGGCCGGGACACGCGCTGCCGTCGTGCCACGTGGTGCGGTGGAGGCCCCCGGCCCCCACCGCACGGCCGGTCAGCGCAGGACGGAGTACAGGGCGGTGATGAGGGAGGCCTTGGCGTCGTCCTGGTCGATGGACCAGAGCATGGAGCCGCCGAGGCCCTTGAGGCGGATGTAGGCGGCCTTCTGCAGCATGACGGCGGGGTCGTCGTAGGACCAGAACTCGTTGCCGTCGTAGAGCCACAGGGTGCCGGTGAGCAGGTCGCGGTAGCGCTTGCCGGGCTTGTTGACGAGGTTCTTGTAGTCGTCGCTGCCGGCGGCCCAGGTGCCGGGGGCGGGGCCGGTGGCGGTGGCGTACCGGCCGTCGCCGCCGGAGGTGACGCCCGTCCAGCCCTGGCCGTAGGCGGGGACGCCGATGACGATCTTCTGCTTGGGGGCGCCGCGTCCGACGTAGTCGCGTACGGTCTGGTCGACGCTGAACTTCACGTCGTTGGGGTCGCGCCGGTCGGTGAGCAGGTTGGCCTGGTGGCCGGTGCGGTTCTCCCAGGGGCCGTGCAGGTCGTAGCCCTGGACGGTGGCGAAGTCGAGCTGGTCGAAGACCTTGCGCACCTCGAAGCCGGCGTCGATCTTGGCGGCCGCGGCGGGGAGGAAGGCGGTCAGTTCGTCGCGCCGGTCGTGGGCCTTCATCTGGCGGCGTAGTTCGGCGAGGAACAGGGTGAAGTTCTGCTTGTCCTCGGGGCGGATGACGTTGCCGTCGTTTCCGGCGGAGCCGGGCCATTCCCAGTCGAGGTCGATGCCGTCGAACACGCCGGCGGCTGCGCCGGGGGGCAGGCCGGGCAGGTCGCCCTTGAGCCACAGGCCGACGCAGGAGGCGGCGAGCTTGGCCCGGGACTCGGGGGTGAGGACGGCGTCGGAGAAGTATGTGGAGCCGGTCCAGCCGCCGAGGGAGATCAGGACCTTGAGGCCGGGGTGGCGGGCCTTGAGCTTCTTGAGCTGGCCGAGGTTGCCCTTGAGCGGCTGGTCGTCGGTGTCGGCGACGCCGTCGACGCTCTGCTCGGCGGGCACGGGGCGCTGCCAGTCGGCCCAGGGGTCGGCGGAGTAGCAGGTGCCGTCGGGGCCGACGAATCCGAAGGCGTAGTTGAGGTGGGTCAGCTTCCCGGCGGCGCCGCTGGCCTCCACGTCCTTCACGTGGAAGTTCCGTCCCTAGTACCGCCCTTAGCGCAACATGTCATCCTTGGAAGGTCAGCCCAGGGCTTGGTGACCACCATCCAGCGCGATTTCCCGCCTGACGTGCTCCGATGCCGTCATGCCGCCCGTATCTCGCGCCGTCAGCACTTACCGCTAAGCCCGAACACAGCGACAAACGACCGCGTATCGGCGAGGACTTTCTCTACAGGGTCAAGGCGAGCCGCCTGCGGCGGCTCGCAGCGCGCCGGGCGGCCAGCGGGCCGGGCGTGCGGCTCTCCGGCCGGTCCCGGCCCGCGCCGCCCGCGCGCCACGAAACCGATCCTCGATGCTTCAACTGCGAAGGGGTGCACCTATCACGCTAGAACGTTAGCGCCTCACCCACCATTCGATCGCTTGGTTAACTGCGCGCACTGCTAGTTGGAATAGCGTAGCTAAGGTTGGAGCGAATCTTAGGATTTTCTTTGTTATGCGAGGATCGTGTTTGGAGTCATTAGATTTGTTCTGTGAAACGTCTTGGCCATTCTGTGAGGCACTCTCGGGATTACTGCTCTTCTTTGGCCATAAGCGAAATTTCACGTGCTACTCTTCCGGTGACCGATGATATGTTCATGGGGTAGATCGCGGTGTTGCGTGTCGTGTGGGAAAGGGTGAAGGCTTCAATTGGGAACGGGAGGCGGTAGGCGTGGCAGAGGGTGTTTTAGGGGTAGCCACTGCTGGAGAGGGGGAGGGTGTAGGAGGGGCAGCTCCTGTATACGCCTTAGAAACGTAACCGGACCCCAGCGGTAGAATCGCAACCGCTAGAACGATCGCGGACGCTCGCATCAGCTTATATTTGCGACCGATGCGTCGTTCATCGGTCACGTAAAGGTGAATCCTTGTATCCAGGACTGTTTCTGCGACATCTGGAAGGTCGCGGTCTCGATAGTGGTCTCGAAGCAACTCTGGGTCGATGGTGGCGCTTGGGCGCGGAAGTAACGTTAGAAGGGCGAAGAGTGCAGAAAGCACTAATAGGCTGAATGTTATTGTTAGCCAAAGAGCTGGGAGGTCTCGAGATATGCCGACCAAGACCCCGCTAGATCCGAGAAAGAGGCCAGCTTTAGTGTTGACCGAATCTTCGCGACGCTCTTGAAGTTCTACTGCGAGGTCCAGCTCTGCCCGTAGGAGCTCAATCCGAGGGTCGATATCGGTCGGTTCTGCTGCAGATTCAATGTTTTTTGGCGTCAAATAGGCAAGAATGGATGCACGAATTCCACTTTTGTTTGTTGGTTGTTTCATTTCGCCCCATCCGATCTACGAGACAACTCCGACTATACCTGGCAGATCGATAGGCGTGCAGGTTGGGTGATATGGCGTATCTTGTCGCCTATTGCTGCATTTGGTCAGTATGTCCATAATCGATTCTTGACCCGATGTGGGCGTGGGTTGTATCGCTCGGCAGCGAGCTGAGACGCGCCTATTAGGTGCCGCCCCCGCTGCTCGATTGTTCGTGGCCCTTGGTCGGCGTCAATGCCGTCTGTGCGGGTTGGGCGTGGGGTTGCGGTGTACGTTGTTGGTGGACGGACACGCGAAGACGGCATTGACACCTCGGTCGGGCCACTGATGTCGGCAGCTATCGGGGGCGGGGGAGGAGTGGCGCGGGTCGCAGACACAGGTGCCGCCCCGCCCGAGTGGGCAGGGCCGCGTGTGGGCTGGACCGTCTATCGCATCTCGCCGAGCAGTAGGGCATGCCATACCCGCCTCCTCGATGGGCCAGCGGTGTGTCTCCTCGACCTCGGTATCGGTTCAGCCTGGGTCGGCTTGCGGATAAACGCCCACCCGCCGGCAGGGGAGTAAAACTCGTAGACGACAGTGCGGCAGCCGCAGGCCCAGGCGAGACTGCGGCGGCTCGCGGTCCAGCGGGCAGGGTGTGCGGCTCTCCGGCCGGTCCCGGCCCGCCCCGCCCGTCTATCAGCAGCAATTCAGGCATCGGATGAGCCCGGGCAGATTGTAACCGCACCCTGATTGAGGCTAATAGCCCCATTGGGGGCGGTGCTGGGCTACTCTTCTCGGTTGAAGAGCTGTGCACCTTTAGCCTTGAAGGAGACCCATTATGGCGAACCTGACTACTGAGTACGGTGCCTACTATCCTCCGGGCGAGGACCTGCTGAAGCATGTATTCGATAATGGCTTGATCGTTCTCGATGCCAACGTGCTACTCAATTTATATAGGTATCTCCCCTCATCGAGGGATGAACTGCTGAAGGTACTGGAGAGATTAAATGATAATCTCTGGGTGCCTCATCAGGTTGGCCTTGAGTTTTCCCGTCGGCGACTCGC
This sequence comes from Microbispora sp. KK1-11, assembly GCF_006874435.1. NCBI lineage: Bacteria > Bacillati > Actinomycetota > Actinomycetes > Streptosporangiales > Streptosporangiaceae > Microbispora > Microbispora sp. KK1-11. The sequence goes on from NZ_VIRJ01000003.1 coordinate 317,666, forward strand.
TGCCATCCGGGATCATCAGTCCGCTTTCGAGACGCTCGATGCGCGACTGGAGGGATCACTGGAGGCCGCTAAATCTGAGATCAATGCGTTTGCAAATCGAATTTCGTTGGACGGTTCAACAAGAACTGCGATAACCAAGCTGCTCAATGACGCCTACGGGGCGGTTCGCTCCGCGATTGGGAAGATTTCGCCGAACGATCAAGAATCGGGCGGTGTGGGTATTGATGTGGACTCCGTAATAAACCGCCTCAACAAGTTGCTCCAGGATAGGATTGGCCCATCCTTGAGCAAGGATGAAGTCGAAAAGGTAAAAGCAGAGGCGAATCGAAGAGCGGAGCATGGCATTCCCCCCGGATATAAAGATAAGGGAAAGGGTGACCCTACGGGGGATTACATTCTTTGGTACCAGATTTTGGCCGAAGCAGCTCACCGAAAGGTCGCCGTCCTACTGGTTACTGATGATGTGAAGGAGGATTGGTGGCGCAGGGAGCAGGGGCGAACGCTAGGGCCGAGGCCCGAACTGTACGAGGAGATGAAGGAGAAGGCTGGAGTTCCTTTCCTCCTGATGACCACTAGTGGATTCCTTCGCAACGCAAACAAATACCTCGATGCAAGAGTCAGTACGCAGACGATCGAGGCTGCTCAGGAGGCGGTCGAGAACACTCATCAATCCGTTAGTGATGAAATAGAGTCTATGTTGGAGACAATGGAGGTCAATTCCTCGAGTCGTGGCATTCTTCGACAGGCGAGCTACAGGAAGTCGGTTCGGGATCTCTTACGGGAACTTCCAGTGAAAGTAGAGGAAGCGCCCGGCGGGTTAGACGTAATCCTCACGCTTGCGAACGAGCGACGCATCTTGGTCATTCCGTTATATTTCAATAAAGTGTCGCGAGAGGCTCCGGGGCCGAGATTGATATCCGCCATAGATCGCAGGTTCTCGCAGAAGTATTCCGAGGAAATAGCGGGCGTAGTGGTCGTCACCAACATTGATATTCCAGAACCCGTGTTGACGCGATATGGCCTCTTTGGCTCCATTGAGGTCGTCAAATGGGATGGCAACTCGAAAGAGACCGTAAGTGTTATTGAAACTCTTGGGAGGATTGGATCCGAGTAATTCGTGGCCACATCCGCCCACACCCCCGCTGCTCGATTGTTCGTGGCCCTTGGTCGGTGTCAACGCCGTCTGTGCGGGTTGGGCGTGGGGTTGCGGTGTACGTCGTTGGTGGACGGACACGCGAAGACGGCATTGACACCTCGGTCGGGCCACTGATGTCGGCAGCTATCGGGGGCGGGGGAGGAGTGGCGCGGAGCGCAGACACAGGTGCGGCCCCGCCCGAGCGAGCGGGGCCGCGTGTGCGCTGGACCGTCTATCGCATCTCGCCGAGCAGCAGGGCATGCCATACCCTGCGCGCCTCCTCGATGGGCCAGCGGTGTGTCTCCTCGACCTTCGGTGTCGGTTCGGCCTGGGTGGTCTTGCGGATGAACGCCTGCCCGCCGGACTGGAGTAGTTCGTAGACGACGGCCCGGCAGTCGCACGTCCAGGCGAGAACGCGCACGCGCCCCACCCCCTCGAATGGCTTGTGCCACACGAGCTTCACGTGATCTTTTCGGCCCATCTTCCAGTGCGGACTCAGGCACTCGTCCGGGTCCACAACGGAGGTCGCCATCAGAACCGCCGCCTCATCGTGCTCCGCCGTTGGCCCAGCCGACGACCCACCGCACGGCGGACTGCGGTTGGTCGACCGAGGACAGTGGTACGACGGTCCCGGACTTCGGCAGCTTGATCAGGAAACGACGCGGCTTGCTCTCCTGGTCGATGGTGACCGTCGCGACCTGCCCGCCCAGGCCGTAGATGTCCAGCTCTGAGGCCGCCTTCTCCCAGACTGGGAACCCGGTCATGCGCACCGTGATGTGCCGGATGAGTCGTGTGCGGACCCCTTGGGATCGGAGTAGGTCGCCGAGGGCGGCCAGGATGCCCGCCTGCTGGTTGGCGGTCCGGTTGCCGTTCGTGATCTGACGCATGGCTCTCCCATCTGTCTCGCTGACGGGTTGAGCGTACGCCAACCTTCCTACTCCTACCTAGCCCTTCTCCTAGGTACCTCTAGGTACCTGTGGTAACGACATGGAACGCTTTCGTTCCTACTCTTGAGCCCGTGATCGAGTTCCGGCCTGACCAGCTCAAATGGGAAGCCGTCCTCGAAGAGATACGACGGCGTATCCGGACGGGCGAATACCAGGTGGGTCACCCCATCCCTGGTGAACCCCGCATGGCCGAGGAGTTCGGCATTGCCAAGGGCACCGCACGCCGCGTCATCAACGAATTGCTCAAGGCCGGAGACGTCTACACCGTGCTCGGCAAGGGAACCTTCGTCGCCGACCCCGAAACCGGCGGCCCGCCCCGACGAGACACCGAAGACGAGTGAAGTGAAGGCCCCCGAACGAATCGGGGGCCTTCAGCCTTCTATCGGTTGTCAGCGAGACGACGGAAGGCGCACCAAGCGTAGAGCCCACGGGCCGAGGGCAGTAGCGTTCCGCCGTGGCGCCGCCGGCCCAACCGCTTCGCGGCCCTTCGGGTGCCTACGGCATTGCGCCGGCCGCACCACTCCCGCAGTCACATTCGGCGAGGTCAGGCTGACTCTTCCCGTTCACGGGCGATCCGGCGAGCGGTGGCGATGCGTTGCCGGATCAGCTCGGCCCACAGATGTTCACCGTTCCGGTAGCCGCTCCCGGCGAAGCGCCACTGACCGACCGTCACCGTCTCCCGCTCATCACGAGGAGACAGGCCCCGCCGTTCCCGAGCTCGCTCGGCCTGGTGATCGGCTCGCACCTGACGCAGCGCGCCGAGCGTGGTCGAGTAGTGGCGGCTCTTGGTCGAGAAGTGGCCCCGGTAGCCGAGCATGTGCGCCCACTGCCGCAACGGGATCAGCCGGTAGGCCGGATTGTTCGCCAGCGCGAAGCAGGTGTAGATCATGCGCCGGGCATGCTCGGTGACGTCGAGCCGCGCGACATCGGTGACCTCTCGGATAGGCCGGTCCACGGTCCCGGCTGACTCGGCCCCCTTCGTTGCGTACTTCGCGATATAGGCCGCCACCCGCTGATCCGCGATCCCTTCCAGCGTGGTCGCGACGTAGATGGGGTCCACGTCGAGCTGCGTCCCCCACCGGCCGACGAACGATGGGGCCTCGTCCGGCACGGGTACCGAGACCGCAGCCGCGGTTTCCCGAATCGCCTCCTGGAGCACGGGCACGGTCGCCCAGTCCGGCGGACGATCGGACGGCCCGTCCGGACCGTCGAGACGGATCACGGCGTGGAAGTGGACCAAGCCTCGCGCCTGATACTCGGCCACCTTGGCGTACGACAGCCGCAGCCACCGCCGAAGCTCTGCCCGCGAGACGCCCAGGTGCCGGGCGAACGTCGCCGGTAGCGCCTGGGTGAAGCGCCGCCACAGCCCACCGGCATGGGCGTTCCACAGCACCGCGCCCCGGTAGTCGTAGCAGTCCACACAGACCGGCTGCCCGACCTGGGAGTCATCCTCGCTGTGCCGGGCCCCGCAGCCTTCCGGCCTGCCGTGCTCGCACACCGGGTTGTCCCGCCGAGGACGGCACGGCAGCACCTTGTCCCCCTTCATCCGGCGCGCGTGGACCGCACCGAACGAGGGGGCCGTAAAGGTGGCGAAGACGCGAGGATGCGCGCTGACGTCCTCGGGTACGCCCTTGCCGCCGCGCAGGCCGGACAGGATCAGGTGGTAGGTGTCGTCGCGGTAGACCTCCGAGCAGGCCGGGCACCGGGACGCGCGCCGGTTGCCGCACGCGGTCAGCAGGTAGCCGGTCGGCTCGTCGGCCGTCCGGTAGACGTCCAGCACTTCCAACCCGGCATCGAAGGTGATCCGGCGTCCCTGGAGCCGGATCGGCTGGGCGCAGCCGCCCGTCGCGCGCACCATTTCCTGCCACCGGGCGAAGTCCGGCATGGCGGCGCGCTGGGCAGCGGCCAGAACATCGGGGGAGAGGGGAGGGAGTTCGCTCACGCGGCATCCCTCCCGCTGTCGGAGGCGGTGTCGTGCGCGTCGCCGACGTACTCGGCACCGTGGATGGCGGCGAACCGCCGCCACTTGTTGACGCCCCACCGGGGCGAGCGTTCGAGCTGCCGCTTGCACCACTCCTCAGCCAGCGCAGCCATTGGACCCAGTTCCTCGGGTACCAGCGGAGACCTCCTTTCCTCGTAGGAAGCCCCCTCGCGCGAACCCGGGAAAGACAAAGCACCAGCGCAGAGCAGACCGAAGGCAGGTCTGTAGTGCGGTGGTGCTTCAGCGAGACGATATGTGGAGTGTTTTGTGCGACGGTGAACCGGTGAGCACGTCCAGGGGGCCTACCGCTGGGCCGGGTCCCTCCAGCGGAACGGCTTATCTGTTGTGTTGTTTGCCCGGTGGTTCCCCTGTGCTCGAATCTGTCGCGGCCGGTAGCTCGCTGTTGTGAATGTCTTTCCGCCCTGTCGCGGACGGAGCCCTTGCTCTTTCAGATGTACCACTCGGAGAACGTATTTAGCCAGGTCAGCGTTCCGCGCATGGCTCGTCTCGGAACTGTCCACCGTTGTTTGCTGGCGTTCACTGGCGTTCACTGGCGTTCATTGGCGTCCGCTGACGTATGTCTGCGTAGGGAGGAGGGGAAGGCACATGTCACGCCAAGGTAAGGGTGTCAGTCCTCCCGCCAGACGGGTTCGAGCGCGTTCGGGTCGAAGTTGCCCCACGACCCCATGCCCTTGCCGACGGGATGGACGATCACCGCGTGGAACGCCTCCATGACCATCGCGCGCTTCGTGCCCATGGAGAGGCCGCCCTGGTCCTCGGGCAGGTACCAGCGCCGCCGTATGTCGGCCGCGTCAACGATGCGCCGAGCCCGCTTGCGCTCCTTGGCCGCCGTGTACGCCTGGCCCTCCCGCCGCAACTCGTTGATCCGCTGCTCAAGTGACGGGACGAGCATGAAGAACAGTTCGTTGCTGATCGTGCGCGCGTTCCACTGCCGGGTGAGTTCGGCGAGCTGTTCCTTCTTGTCTTTCAGCTCTTGCTCACCGGCCCACGGGACGTCCTCCGTGTCCGCGTCGGGGGACTCGTCGAGCTTCGCCAGGACCAGCTCGGATATGAACACGTCCACCCGGTCGCCGCGCCGCCCGACGCCCCCGCATCCGCCGTCGCTCGGGGCGGGACAGACGTAGAGGTGAACCCCTCCGCGTGCCGGCCGAACCCGTAGGGGTGCGTTGCAGATGCCGGTCCCATCGGCCTTGGGCTTGCCGCACCGGAGGATGCCCGACAGGAGATAGCGGTGCTCCCGCTGATCGAAGCGCATCCCCAGGACCGCGTACTGATCGGCCTTCTCCCGCGAGGTGCGCTCGAAGGCGGCCCGCACGGCAAGCAGTTCGTCGGGTGTGATCAGGGCTTCCCACTTGCCCACCACCGGATTGCCATCCGCGTCGCGGACCAACTCGCCGTTGATCTCCCGCCACCCGCAGAGCCGGGGGCTACACAGGGTGGCCCGCAGGGAACGGCGTGACCACTCGTTCCCCCGCGTCGTACGCACCCCGAGCTGCTGCCACTTCATCACGATCGCGCGGAGAGAGCCCCCGGCGATGATGGCGTCTACCGCCTCGCGCAGCAGCGGCCCCTCTTCGGGATGGATGGTGACTCGATCGGCCAGCCAGCCGAACGGACGAGGGCCGCCCACCGGTACGCCCTGCTCGGCCCGCGCCCGGTGAGAGCGGCGCATGCGCCGCTGCATCTTCCGTATTTCCATCTTCGAGATCACGGCCCCGAACAGGCCCATGCTCTCGGTGTCCTCGCTGTAGAGGTCCTTCGGTCCGCGTGCGTCGGCGAAGACCCGCCCGTCGCGATAGGTGAAGGCTTCCACGAAGCGTTCGTAGTCGCCGGGACGGCGTGCCAGCCGGTCCTCAGCGACGATCACCACACCTTCTATAGGTGTCCCGTCCGCGAGGCGTCCGGCGCGCAGCGCCTTGACCATCGCCTCGAAGGCGTCGCGTACGACGTTGGCCTTGGCGGCGGACTTGTCGTTGTCGGTGAACTCGTGGACGATCGTCCAGCCGAGTCGCCCGGCGGTCTCCCGGTTGACCTTGTGCTGATCCTGTACGCCGTGCTCGTCTCCACGGCCGTCGGACGAGATACGCGCGTACGAGACGACAGGGACAACCTCTGCCATGGGGGCCTCCTTGAAGTTTGCACTCCAAGGAAGGTTCTAACCGTAGATGCCCCACTGGATGAAGTAGGCGACCCGCTTGTAGCGGTCCCCGCCGGTGCCGGCCTGGGCCGCTGCCGGCGCCAGCCCGGCCGCCAGGGTGGCGGCGACCGCCACGGCGAGGGTCCTTCTCATGAGCACGCCGGCCTCCCGAGCGCTTTTTTATAGGAAAGTTTCCTGTAAATTGCCGCGATCGTAGACCGCCGTGATCAGGGCGTCAATGGCAGGGCGCGAGTGACGGCAGACTGGAGAGGTGCCTTCAGTGCTTCCCGACGGCGACCCCGTCCCCCCGAGCGGCGAGCTGCCGTCCGAGGCCCTCGACGGGCTCGGCTCCCGTCCGTTCGGCTTCTACGTCCACGTGCCGTTCTGCGCGACGCGCTGCGGTTACTGCGACTTCAACACCTACACGGCGGCCGAGCTGGGCCCCGGCGCCGCGCAGCGCGACTACGCCGCCACCGCGGTCGAGGAGATACGGCTGGCCCGGCGCGTGCTGGGGGACGCCGCGCCGCCCGTGGAGACCGTCTTCTTCGGCGGCGGCACGCCGACCCTGCTGCCCGCCGCCGACCTCGTACGGATCCTCGACGCCATCGGCGAGGAGTTCGGCCTGCGGCCGGACGCCGAGGTGACGACCGAGGCCAACCCCGAGTCCGTGGACCCGGCCTACCTGAAGGAGCTGCGGGCGGGCGGGTTCACCCGCGTGAGCTTCGGCATGCAGAGCGCGGGCGAGCACGTCCTCGCCGTGCTGGACCGGCGGCACACCCCCGGCCGGCCCGCGGAGGCCGTACGGGAGGCCCGCGCGGCCGGGTTCGAGCACGTCAACCTCGACCTGATCTACGGCACGCCGGGGGAGAGCGACGACGACTGGCGGGCCTCCCTGGAGGCCGCGCTGGCCGCCGGGCCCGACCACGTCTCGGCGTACTCCCTGATCGTCGAGGACGGCACCCGGCTCGCCGCCCGGATCCGTCGCGGCGAGCTGCCGATGCCGGACGACGACGTGGCGGCCGACCGCTACCTGATCGCCGAGGAGCTGCTGACGGCCGCGGGCCTGAGCTGGTACGAGATCTCCAACTGGGCGGCGGGAGACGAGGCCCGCTGCCGCCACAACCTGCTGTACTGGACCGGCGGCGACTGGTGGGGGGCCGGACCGGGGGCGCACAGCCACGTCGGCGGCACCCGCTGGTGGAACGTCAAGCACCCCGCGGCCTACGCCGCCCGCCTGGCGGCCGGGACCTCGCCCGCGCACGCCCGTGAGGTGCTGTCGGCGGAGGACAGGGCCGTCGAGCGGGTCATGCTGGAGCTGCGCCTCGCCTCGGGCTTCCCGCTCGCCGACCTCGCCCCCCAGGCGCGTACGGCGTGCGCGCGGGCGCTGGCGGACGGGCTGCTGGAGGTGGAGGCGTTCAAGGCGGGCCTGGCCGTGCTCACGCTGCGCGGCAGGCTGCTCGCCGACGCCCTGGTGCTGGACCTGACCGCCTAAGCCGGAGCCGTCACGAAGTCGATCAGTTCTTCCACGCGGCCGAGCAGCTCGGGCTCCAGGTCGGCGAAGGTCGTGACCCGGCCCAGGATGTGCCGCCACGCCTCCTGGGGGTCCATCCGCCAGCCGAGGGCCGCGATCACGCCCTCCTTCCAGGGCACGCCGCGCGGCACGTCCGGCCAGGCGGGGATGCCGAGCGCCCGGGGCTTGACCGCCTGCCAGATGTCCACGAACGGATGCCCGACGACGAGCACGTCGTCGCCGGACACCCGGGCGGCGATCCGGCTCTCCTTCGAGCCGGGCACCAGGTGGTCCACGAGCACGCCGAGCCGCCTGCCCGGCTCGGGGCCGAACTCCTCGACGATGGCCGGGAGGTCGTCCACGCCCTCCAGGTATTCGACGACGACCCCCTCAACCCGCAGGTCGTGTCCCCAGATCTTCTCCACGAGCGAGGCGTCGTGGACGCCCTCGACGTAGATGCGGCTCTCCCTGGCGACCTGCGCGCGCAGGCCCTCGACCGCGATCGACCCCGAGGCGCTCCGCAGCGGCCCCTTCGGGCCGCCCTGGGGGCGCACCAGCGTCACCGGTTCGCCGTCGAGGAGGAATCCGGCGGGCGTCAGCGGGAACACCCGCCGCCGGCCGAACCGGTCCTCCAGCGTCACGGCCTCCTTGTCGCAGGCCACCACGGCGCCGCAGAAGCGGCCCTCGGCGTCCTCGACCACGAGATCGGGCTCGGCCGGGATCTCGGGGATCTGCCCCCGCCGTGGCCGCCGCCAGTCTCCGGAAAGCACGTCCCGCCCGTACATGCGGGGAACGCTAGCAAATCACGCCAGGCGACGGCGGGCCGCGGAGCGGCGCGCGAGCACGACGACGGTCACGATCAGCGCGGCCAGGAAGCCGACGGTGGGCAGCGCCAGCAGCGCGACGGCGCCCCCCACCAGCATGCCGGCCGCGCCGGTGAGCTGCTTGCCGACGCCGAACCGCACCCCGTCGCCCTCGCAGGCGAGCGGGTAGGTGCCCGCCTCGGGGACGCCGGCCTCGAACAGCAGCTCCCAGGTCGTGCCGTTCAGCGTGACGGTCTGGGAGACGGCCGGCCGGGTCAGCCGCACCCGCGGGTCGGCGCCGTCCCCGAGCTGACAGCGGACGTCGGTGGGCTGGTCGACGGCCGCGTAGATCGCCGGCTTGTCCGCGGGATCGAGGGCGACGTTCACCGACTGCCCGCCGGAGAAGATCGTGGTGGGTGCGGCGTCGCCGAGCGTGGAGAACAGGCCGCCGGCGAACCCGCCGACGCCCGCCACCAGCAGGACGACGAAGAGCGCCCAGGCAAGGAAGATCCACAGCAGCCGGGGCCGGATCGGCCGGGGGCCGGCGTACGGCGGGGGAAAGGGGTGCGGCATCCGCAGGGTAACGTCGGCCGGGGGCATGGGGCGGGGCACCCGCATGGTCACGTCGGCCGGCGAGGAGTTCTGGTTCTCGTGCATGGGTGAAGAGTCGACCATGCGGCTTGTGGTCGATTTGCAGCTCGCTTGTCCTGGTGCCCGCCGCGTTATCGCACCACGTGGGGTGGTAGCCGTACACTTGGCACTCGGGAACACAGAGTGCCAGAGTCGGTGTTTCCAGGCACAGGGAGGTGACGATTGCTCGACGACCGCAAGCTCGCCGTCCTGCGCGCCATCGTCGAGGACTACGTGTCCACCAACGAGCCGGTGGGATCCAAAGCCCTGGTGGACAGGCACAACCTCGGCGTCTCCCCGGCGACGATCCGCAACGACATGGCGGCGCTGGAGGAGCAGGGATACATCACCCAGCCGCACACCAGTGCCGGCAGGGTGCCGACCGACAAGGGATATCGCCTGTTCGTCGATCGGCTGTCGCAGATCAAGCCGCTGTCCGGCGCGGAGCGCAGGGCCATCGAGACCTTTCTCGCCGGGGCGGTGGACCTCGACGAGATCGTCATGCGTACGGTGCGGCTGCTCGCGCAGCTCACCCGGCAGGTGGCGGTGGTCCAGTACCCCTCGCTCACCAGGTCGTCGGTCCGTCACGTGGAGATCGTCCCGGTCGCGGAGCGCCGCGTCATGCTGGTGCTGATCACGAACACCGGGCGGGTCGAGCAGCGTGTGGTCGAGCTGCCGGAGGCCATCGCCGACGACCGGATCGCGAACCTGCGCGCCGTGCTCAACGCCTGCCTGGACGGCTGCGGCCTGTCCCAGGTGCCGGAGACCGTGGCCGACGTTCCCGAACGCCTGCCCCCGGAGGACAGGCCGGTGGCGGCCACGATCCTGTCCGTGCTGCTCGAGACGCTCGTCGAGCGGCACGAGGAGAAGATCGTTTTTGGTGGGACGGCCAACCTCGCCGCCGCCGACCTCAGCATCGGCCTGCGGGACGTGCTGGAGGCGCTGGAGGAGCAGGTCGTCCTCATCCGCCTGCTGGGAGAGACCGGCGGGCTGTCCGAACTGACCGTTCGCATCGGATCCGAGAACCCCTACAGCGGGCTGCGCGGCACCTCTATCGTGGCCGCGGGATACGGTTCGGGCGACAGAGAACTGGCCCGGCTCGGAGTGCTGGGCCCGACACGAATGGACTATCCGGTGACGATGGGTGCGGTGCGCGCGGTGGCGCGTTACGTCGGCCAGATCCTGGCGGGGTCATAAGTGTCCAACGACTACTACGCGACCCTTGGCGTACGGCGCGACGCCAGCCAGGAAGAGATCAAGAAGGCATACCGCCGTCTCGCCCGTGAGCTGCACCCGGACGTCAACCCGGATCCGGAGACCCAGGAGCGGTTCAAGGAGATCAACCAGGCGTACGAGGTGCTGTCCGACGCGGGCAAGCGCCGCATGTACGACATGGGCGCCGACCCGTTCGGCGGCGCCGCGGCCGGGGCCGGGGCCGGCGGCTTCGGCGCGGGCTTCCCGTTCAGCGACATCATGGACGCCTTCTTCGGCTCGGCGGGCGCCGCGCGGGGGCCCCGCTCCCGCGCCCGCCGGGGCCGCAACGCCACCATCAGGGTGGAGCTCGACCTGTCGGAGGCGGCCTTCGGCACGACCCGCGAGATCGTGGTCGACACGGCCGTGGTCTGCGAGGTCTGCCAGGGCTCCGGGGCGGCGTCCGGCACCCACCCCGACACCTGCGACATGTGCCACGGGCGCGGCGAGGTCTCGCAGGTGACCCGTTCGTTCCTCGGCCAGGTCATGACCTCCCGTCCCTGCCCCCAGTGCGGCGGGTACGGCAGCGTCATCCGGCACCCCTGCATGGAGTGCTCGGGCGAGGGACGGGTCAGGACTCGGCGCACGATCAAGGTCAGGATCCCGGCCGGCGTCGAGGACGGCACGCACATCCAGCTCGCCGGCGAGGGCGAGGTCGGCCCCGGCGGCGGGCCTCCCGGCGACCTGTTCCTGGAGATCGTCGAGCGGCCGCACCAGATCTTCGAGCGGCGCGGCGACGACCTGCACTGCACGGTCCACATCCCGATGACCGCCGCCGCGCTCGGCACCTCGATCACGATCGAGACCCTCGACGGACCCGAGGAGATCGACGTGCGGCCCGGCACCCAGGCCGGCCAGGTCATCCCCCTGTACGGCAAGGGCGTCCAGCGGCTCAACGAGACCGGCAGGGGCGACCTGCTGATCCACGTGAACGTCGAGACGCCGACCAAGCTCGACCCGCAGCAGGAGGAACTGCTGCGCGAGCTGTCGAAACTGCGCGGGGAGGAGCGGCCGCCGGGCAAGTTCTCCCCGGGTCAGCAGGGCTTCTTCTCCCGCCTGCGGGACGCCTTCAACGGCCGCTGAGCTGATCGCATGAGTGTTCCCGTGTTCCTGTCGGACGCGGCCGGCCAGGCGGCGGACACGATCGTCCTCGACGGGCCGGAGGGGCGGCACGCCGCCGCCGTACGCCGCCTGCGGCCGGGGGAGCGGATCGACCTGACCGACGGCGCGGGACGGGTGGCCGAGTGCACGGTCACGGCGGCCGGCAAGGACTCGCTGACCGCCGAGGTGCTGCGCCGGTTCGAGGTCCCGCCGCCCCGGCCGCGGCTGGTGGTCGTCCAGGGCCTGCCCAAGGGCGACCGGGGCGAGCTCGCGGTCGAGATGATGACCGAGGCGGGGGTCGACGTGATCGTCCCCTGGGCCGCCTCCCGTTGCGTGACCCAGTGGAAGGGCGACCGGGCCGCCAAGGCCCTCGCCCGCTGGCGCGGCACGGCCCGCGAGGCGGCCAAGCAGGCCAGGCGCTTCCACCTGCCCGAGGTGACCGAGCTGGCCACGACCGCGGCCGTCGGCTCGCTCGTCTCGGCGGCGGCGCTCGCGGTCGTCCTGCACGAGGAGGCCGCCGAGCCGCTGAGCCGCCTGCCCCTGCCGGAGGAGCCGGGCGACATCGTGATGATCGTCGGCCCGGAGGGCGGCGTCACCGACGAGGAGATCGCCACATTGCGCGCCGCGGGAGCCACACCGGCCCTGCTGGGGCCGACGGTGCTGCGCACCTCGACGGCGGGTGTGGCCGCGGCGGCCGTCCTGCTGTCCCGCTGCGGCCGCTGGTGAGAGCCGGGTCGCGTCCCCAGCCGAGGAAGCTGACCCCGGGGAACGGGCGCCCCTGCGCGCGGTTGGCGGGGTACGGGCCGGGCCGGGTCAGGGAGCGGGCGTCTCGGCCGTCGGGCTGGGCGTGGCCGTCTCCGTGGGCGCCGTGGTCGTCGGGGTGACCGCGGGCGCGGACGTCGCGGGCGGAGCCGTCGAAGGACGGCGCGAGGCCGAGGGCGTCACCGCGGGCGGCTGCGTCACCGACGTCGGCGAGCACGTCGGCGGCAGGGCCGCGTCGGGCTCGACCACCCCGGGCTGGGGGGTGGGCGTGACGCAGGGATCGGACGGCGACGGCGACGGCCTGGTGGTCGCGCCCACCTTGTGGGTCGGGGACGGGGCGGGCCGTCCGCGGGACGGGCTCGGGGTGACGGGCACGATCACGACCGGTCGTGAGGGCGCCAGGTTGGGCGGCCGGGTCACCGACGAGGTGTCCGTCTGGTCCTCGCGCTCGTCGCCGGCGTTCGAGATGCCCGTGGTCTGCGCCACCTGGTCGCGCAGGCCGGGGACGACCATCACGACCGTGCCCGCGACGAGCACGGCCCCCGCGGCGGCCGCTCCGATGCGCCACCACAGCATGTTCCGCAGACCACGCAGACCGCGCTGGTCGATCCGTCCGCGGATGATTTCGAGTCCTTCGGGAGACGGCACGACCGAGTCCGCCTCCGCGCGCAGGGCACGGCGGAGCAACTCGCCGTACTCGTCGTCGGGCGGGAAGGTCATGAGAACTGCTCCAGTGCCATGCGTAGTGCGGCCATGCCGCGGGCCGTGTGACTCTTCACCGCGCCCTTGCTGATCCCCATCGCGTGTGCGATCTCGGCCTCCGACAGGTCGCCGTAGTATCGCAGCACCAGCGCCTCGCGCTGGCGGGTGGGTAAGCCGCGGAGCGCCTCGATGACGGCAGAACGCTCGAGTTCACCGATAGCGCCGTTCTCCGCGCTCGGCGCGTCCGGCAGCCCCTTGGGCGCGTACTTCTCGACGACCGCGCGGTGCCGCAGCACGGAACGCGATCGGTTCACGACCGATTGGCGAAGGTAGGCCAGTGCCTTGTCGGTGTCTCTCAGCCTGCGCCAGGCGCCATGAAGGGCGACGAACGCGTCCTGAACGACCTCTTCCGCGCTGGCCACGTCACGCACCAGCAGCACGGCGAGACGCACCAGTGACCGATAGTGAGCGCTGTAGAGCGCCGTCACGGCCATGTCGGCATCCCACCCGACGGGCACCGTCCCCAACGACCTGTCGGCCACGAGGGTCTCGGTGGTCACATCAATAGGACGCTCGTCATCCCCGGGGGGTTTACGTTCTTCCGAATCATTAGGGGGCATGGCCCAGCGGTGTCCTCGCCCGACACTAGGGGGGTTTTCTGGTGCAGTCTCGCACACTCACACTAGCCGGGGGGATCATTGCAGTCATCAACTACCGCCAACGGCTAGGCTTTCGCGCGTGAGCGACTGCCTCTTCTGCAAGATCGTGGCCAAGGAGGTCCCGGCGGACATCGTCCTGGAGGCCGGGCGGACGCTGGCCTTCCGCGACATCAATCCGCAGGCCCCCACCCACGTTCTCGTCGTGCCCAAGGCCCACCACGAGAACGCCGCCGTGCTGGCGGCGGCCGACGACGGCCTCGCCGACGACCTGCTCAAGGCCTGCCACGCGGTGGCCGTGCAGGAGGGTGTGGCCGAGACCGGTTACCGGATCGTGTTCAACACCGGAGCGGGGGCCGGGCAGACGGTTCTCCACGTCCACGCGCACGTCCTCGGCGGCCGAGGCCTCACCTGGCCCCCCGGCTGAGCGACTAAAGTGGGGAGGGAACTAGGGAGGCGATCAGGGCCGCAAGGGCCGCCCATGTCCGAGTCACAGCACATCCACAAGACCCAGGCCAAGGTAGTCATCCCCGAGGGGCAGCCGATGGTCAGCCTCCTCGGGTCGGGTGACGAGCTGCTGCGGGTCATCGAAGGCGCCTTCAGCGCCGACATACACGTGCGGGGCAACGAGATCACGATCACCGGCAGTCCCGAGGAGAGCGGCGTCGTCGTCCGCCTCTTCGAGGAGCTGGTGGAGCTGGTCGGCTCGGGTGCCGAGCTGTCCCCAGACGCGGTCGAGCGCAGCATCCACATGCTGCGGCAGGCCACCGACCGTCCGGCCGAGGTCCTGTCCCTGGACATCCTGTCCACCCGGGGACGCACCATCCGCCCGAAGACGGTCAACCAGAAGCGGTACGTCGACGCGATCGACAGGCACACCATCGTCTTCGGCATCGGCCCCGCCGGCACCGGCAAGACGTACCTGGCGATGGCGAAGGCCGTGAAGGCCCTGCAGAACAAGCGGGTCAACCGGATCATCCTCACCCGCCCCGCCGTCGAGGCGGGGGAGCGGCTCGGCTTCCTGCCCGGCACGCTCTACGAGAAGATCGACCCGTACCTGCGGCCGCTGTACGACGCGCTGCACGACATGCTCGACCCCGAATCGATCCCCCGCCTGATGTCGGCCGGGACGATCGAGGTCGCGCCGCTCGCCTACATGCGCGGCCGGACGCTCAACGACGCCTTCATCATCCTGGACGAGGCGCAGAACACCTCGCCCGAGCAGATGAAGATGTTCCTGACCAGGCTCGGGTTCAACTCGAAGATCGTGGTCACCGGCGACGTGACCCAGATCGACCTGCCCGGCGGGCAGGACAGCGGCCTGAAGGTCGTCCAGCACATCCTCGAGGGCATCGAGGACATCCATTTCAGCAGGCTGACCAGCGCCGACGTGGTGCGGCACAAGCTGGTGAGCGACATCGTCGACGCCTACGGCCGTTACGACGCCGCGATGGCGTCGGAGCCGCGCGCGATCAACAAGCGGCCGCGGAACAACCGGCGATGAGCGCGACCATGACGGGTGAGGAGACCCCGTGAGCATCGAGGTGGCCAACGAGTCCGGCGTCGAGGTCGACGAGTCGGCGCTGGTCGAGCTGGCCGGGCACGTCCTCGGCCGGATGGGGATCAACCCGCTGGCCGAGCTGTCGATCCTGGTGATCGACGAGGCGGCGATGGCCGAGCTGCACGAGCAGTGGATGGGGGAGCCGGGCCCGACCGACGTGCTGGCCTTCCCCATGGACGAGCTGCGGCCCAACGTCGGCGGCCGGGACGAGGACGCGTCCCCCGACCCGGCGCTGCTCGGCGACGTGGTGCTGTGCCCCCAGGTGGCGGCCAAACAGGCCGCCGAGGCCGGGCACGGCGCGCAGGACGAGCTGGAGCTGCTGTGCACGCACGGCATCCTGCACCTGCTCGGCTACGACCACGCCGAGCCCGAGGAGCACGCCGAGATGTTCGGGCTGCAGGACGAACTGCTCGGCGCCTGGCGGGAGGTGCGGCGTAAGCCGTGAGCAACGGCTGGCTGCTCTCCGCCGTCTTCCTGATCGTGGCCGGCGGTCTGCTGGCGAGCGCGGAGACGGCGCTGACCCGCATCTCCAGGGTGCGCGCGGAGGAGTTCGTCAAGGAGGGCCGGCGCGGCGCGGTGCGGTTGCAGGCGATCGTCGCCGACCCGCCGCGCTATCTCAACCTGGTGCTCCTGCTGCGTCTGAGCTGTGAGCTCGTCGCGACGGTGATCACGACGCTGCTGTTCATCGACTGGCTCGGCGACCGCGGGCAGGCGTACGCCCTGGCGGCCGTGGTGATGATCCTGGTGAGCTACGTCATCGTCGGGGTCATGCCGCGTACGCTCGGCCGCCAGCACGCCGAGCCGGTGGCGCTGGCGAGCGCGCCCATCGTGTACGGCCTGACCCGGATCTTCGGCCCGCTGCCCGAGCTGCTGATCCTGCTGGGCAACGCGCTCACTCCGGGCAAGGGCTTCCGCGAGGGCCCGTTCACCTCGGAGGCCGAGCTGCGCGACCTCGTCGACCTGGCCGAGCAGCGCCGGGTCATCGAGCCCGACGAGCGGGAGATGATCCACTCGGTCTTCGAGCTCGGCGACACGCTGGTGCGCGAGGTCATGGTGCCCCGCACCGACATGGTCTTCATCGAGCGCGGCAAGACGCTGCACCAGGCGCTCTCGCTGGCCCTGCGCAGCGGGTTCTCCCGCATCCCCGTGGTGGGGGAGAACGAGGACGACGTGGTGGGCATCGCCTACCTCAAGGACATCGTCCGCCGCATCCAGGACACCGGCGACGGCGGCGTGCGGGTGGACGAGCTCATGCGCCCCGCGACGTACGTGCCGGAGAGCAAGCCGATCGACGAACTGCTGCGCGAGATGCAGGCGCGGCAGATCCACCTCGCCATCGTCATCGACGAGTACGGCGGCACCGCCGGCCTCGTCACCATCGAGGACGTCATCGAGGAGATCGTCGGCGAGATCGCCGACGAGTACGACCAGGAGGCCCCGCGGGTCGAATGGCTGGACGACGGGGCGGTGCGGGTGACCGCGCGGCTCCCGGTCGACGAGCTCGGCGAGCTGTTCGACGCCGAGATCGAGGTCGAGGACGTCGACACGGTCGGCGGCCTGCTGGCGCACGCCCTGGGCCGGGTGCCGATCGCGGGGTCGGAGGCGGTGGTCGGCGGCCTGCGCCTGACCGCCGAGAACCTGGCGGGACGCCGCAACCGGATCAGCACGGTCGTCGTGCGCCGCGAGGAGCCCGCGGCGGACGACGAGGTCGTGGCCGCCGGCGCCGACCACGAGTGACCTGTCGCCGTCCGGGACTGCAAGCGTCTTTCAACCGAGCTGCAAGCGGGCCCGGCCACTGTTGTCCCAGGCGCTCAGAAGGGGTTCGGGGCGCCTCGTTGGGGAGTCCGGCGCGCCGGGAGGGGTTCGCGGCGCACCGGAGCCTCCCATGGGGGATCCGTAATCGGTGCGGGGCTCCCACCCGGCTCGGGTGGGAGCCCCGTATTGATGAGAGCTCCGTATTGATTACGCAATGTGATTACCCGCTCGCGGTCCGGGGAAGGAAACCTCCGGCAAAGCGGGGAGGCGGGTATGCGCATCGTCCACGCGGCCGTCGCGGGCTGCCTGGTCCTGGCCACCGGTGCCTGCGGCACGGGCAGGGTCACGTACGCCGCCGTCCGGGCCTCCGGCAAGGCGGCGGACGCGAACCGTCCGCGGACGGCGCTCGGCAGGATGGACGGCCTTCCCGAGGGGTTCTTCAGCCACGCGCGGGCGCCCTGGCGTCCGCCGTTCCGTCCCCGCGCCCGCGCGTGCCGCCTGCTGTTCGACGCGGCCGCGGGCAGGCCCCCGCGTGCGGGGCTCAGCGGCGCGACCGCCGCCACCTACCAGGGCGCGCACGCGGGCGAGCTCGCCGGGGTCGGCGTCGCCGTCTACGACAGCGGTGAGACGGCCGGGCATCTCGCCGCGCTCCGCGACGCCCTCTCCCGCTGCGCGACGGCCGACGGCGGGACGCCGTACGACCGCCTGGAGGCCGCGCGGACGCCGCTGCCCGGCGTCGGCGGGCCGGACGCGGCGGGCCGGGCCCTGTCCGGGAGGGTCGGCGGCTACCCCTACCGCATGCACGTGGTCGTCGCCCGCTCCGGTCACACGCTGATCGCGCTCGTGCACGCGGGCCTGACCCCGCCCGACCCGGCCCGCACGGCCGAACTGACACGGCTGCTCGTCCGCGAGGTCGGTACGCTTGACGTGTGACACAGACGCTGGACCCCGAGGACAACAAGATCATCACGCTGGCCAGGTCGGCGCGGGCGCGCGGCGGCACTCCCGAGGGCGCCGCGGTGCGCGACGAGACCGGCCGGACATACGCCGCGACCACGGTGGCGCTGCCCTCGCTCCGGCTCTCGGCCCTCCAGGCGGCCGTGGCCATGGCCGTGTCCAGCGGAGCGAAGTCCCTGGAGGCGTCGGCGATCGTCACCGAGGCCGACGACCCGTCAGAGCAGGACCTGGCCGTCGTCGAGGACATGGGCAACGGCACGCTGTTCCTGGCCGCCCCCGACGGTTCGCTGAAGGGCCGGTACATCTGACGTGGACGCCGAATCGAGCGGTTTCCGTGCGGGCTTCGCCTGCTTCGTCGGCAGGCCCAACGTCGGCAAGTCCACGCTGATGAACGCCCTGGTCGGCACCAAGGTGGCGATCACCTCGTCCAAGCCGCAGACCACGCGGCGGGCCATCCGCGGCATCGTCCACCGGCCGGACGCCCAGCTGGTGATCGTGGACACCCCCGGATTCCACCGTCCCCGCACGCTCCTGGGGGAGCGGCTGGACAGCCTGGTGCTGTCGACGCTCACCGAGGTCGACGTGATCGGGTTCTGCGTCCCGGCCAACGAGCCGATCGGCAAGGGCGACCGGTTCATCGTCGACAAGCTCGCCGCCGTCAAGAAGACCCCGGTGGTGGCGGTCGTCACCAAGTGCGACCTGGCCACCCGTGAGCAGGTCGCGCACCAGCTTCTCGCGGTGTCCGCGCTGGCCGAGTTCGCGGAGATCGTCCCGGTGTCCGCGCAGGGCGGCGAGCAGCTCGACGTCGTCGCCGACGTGCTCGTCAAGCGGCTGCCGGAGTCGCCCCCGCTGTACGCCGGCGGGGAGCTGACCGACGAGCCGGAGCAGGTGCTGGTCGCCGAGCTGATCCGGGAGGCGGCGCTGGAGGGCGTGCGCGACGAGCTGCCTCACTCGATCGCGGTGGTCGTTGAGGAGATGCACCCCCGGGAGGGCCGCGACGACCTCCTCGACGTGTACGCCCACATGTTCGTCGAGCGCCCCTCGCAGAAGGCGATCGTGATCGGCCCGGGCGGCACGAGGCTCAAGGACGTGGGCACCCGCGCCCGGCAGCAGATCGAGGCGCTGCTCGGCACCCGGGTCTACCTCGACCTGCGGGTCAAGGTCGCCAAGGAGTGGCAGCGCGACCCCAAGCAGCTGCGGCGTCTCGGCTTCTACGACTGACGGCCGTCACCGGCGGCGCAGCAGCGCGGCGGCGGCCAGGACGGCCAGCGCGACCGAGGCCAGCAGCCCGGCGAACCAGCCGTACTGGATCGTCGGGTGCACCCGCAGCAGCCCGGAGACCTGGAAGTCGAGCCGGCCCACGAGGTCGCGCGGGTCGGCGAGGAACATGGCCAGCGCGAAGGCGGCCACCGCGCCGGGCAGGATCGCCAGCCCGGTGAACAGCCAGTTCCGCGTCGCGCCGAGCACGCCGAGCAGCATCGCCGTGATCCCGGCGCCCAGCACGAACCAGCCGGGGCCCGCGTCCACGCCGCGCACGGCGTGCGTGAGCGACGCGTCGAGGATGCCGAACTCGGCGGTGAGGCCCGCCCACGGGAGCAGCGCGGTCACGGCCAGCGCGAACCCCGCGACGAACACGCCGGCGGCCCGCAGGACGCCGGCCACGCTGGTGCCTCGCCGCGGCCCGCCGGGATGCTGCGTGGGTTCCGACACGATCACCAGGCTACGGCCCGAGGCGGCCGGTTTCAGCCCTGAAATCGCCGGTTGACGGGACGCCGGGTGCTTGGGCACGTGGGGTGCGCGCCGAGGCGGCACCCGGGGTGGCCGGTGGCATGGGTGCTCGGGCGGTCTCCGGTTCGGGTGGTGGCGGCGCGGTGGCCGCGGCCTCCTCGCCGCGCCGCAGCCGCTCCCTGAGCTGGACCGCGTCCGCGCCGAGCGCGCAGACCTGCACGCCAGGACCGGCCAGCGGCAGCGCCGCCCAGCCGTCCCCCAGCACGGCCCGCCGCTCGCGCTTGACGTCCGGCACGGCGGGCGGGGCCCAGGCGGGTCCCGCGATCAGGGTCGAGCCGACGCACCGGGCGTCCCCGTAGACGGCCGGGCCGCCGTCCACCGCCTCCTCGCCCACCAGGAGGTCCTGGCGGAGCAGGGGCCGCCCGGCCACGGTCGCGTCGAACCGCGCGTGGCCGCGTCCCGGCCGTTCGCCGTGCCGCCCGAAGACGATCTCCTCCCGCCAGAAGACCGTGGCGTCCTCGGCGAGCGAGAGCCGTACGACGAGGTGGTGGGCGCACCCGGCGGCGAGGACGGTCG
Source organism: Microbispora sp. KK1-11 (assembly GCF_006874435.1). Taxonomy (NCBI): domain Bacteria; kingdom Bacillati; phylum Actinomycetota; class Actinomycetes; order Streptosporangiales; family Streptosporangiaceae; genus Microbispora; species Microbispora sp. KK1-11. The sequence continues at coordinate 337,879 of NZ_VIRJ01000003.1, forward strand.
GCTCGGGGGAGAAGTGCAGGGTGGCCCCCGCGCCGACCCGCGCCCGCACGACCATGACCGAAGGGGCGTCCGCGAGACCCGGCAGCACCAGCGTGGCGCCCACCGAGCGGACCTCCAGCGAGGTGCCGGGGGCGACGTCCAGGCCGAGTTCGAGGTGGTCCCCGCGCAGCGGTCCCGCGCCCGTCGAGACGAGGTGGACCCGACGCGGGCCGGTCTGCCGCAGCGTCAGCGGCGGGTCGGACCGCAGCGTCTCCAGCCGGGTCAGGCCTCCGCCCGCGGCCTCCGTCCTGATCAGCGCACGCGCGGTGACGGCCGTCATGCCGGTCAGGACGCCGGGGCCTGAGGGACGGCGCTGTGGACGGCGCCGTGGGCGGCGTGGTGGTGCGGCTCGCCGTGCTCGCGCCGCCAGGCTGCGACCATGTGCGTCACCCACTCCGCCACGCTGTGAGCGCCTCTGTCCTCCCTGATCGACGTGAACAGCACCGGCTTGCCGTCCCGTACGGCCGCCGCGTCGCGGGACATCACGGTCAGGTCGGCGCCGACCATCGGCGCGAGGTCGGTCTTGTTGACCACGAGCAGGTCGGCCGAGGTCACCCCCGGCCCGCCCTTGCGCGGCACCTTGTCGCCGCCCGACACGTCGAGCACGAAGATCTGCCGGTCCGCCAGGCCCCGGCTGAACGTGGCGGTGAGGTTGTCGCCGCCGCTCTCGACGATCACGAGGTCGAGCGGCCCGAACCGCTCCTCCAGCGTCTCGACGGCGTCCAGGTTGGCCGCGATGTCGTCGCGGATGGCGGTGTGCGGGCAGCAGCCGGTCTGCACGGCGAGGATCCGCTCGGGGTCGACGACCCCCGCGCGGCGCAGGAAGTCGGCGTCCTCGGTGGTGTAGATGTCGTTGGTCACGACCCCGAGCCGCAGCGACGGCCCGAGGCTGCGGCACAGCGCCGCCACCAGGGCGGTCTTGCCGCTGCCGACAGGCCCGCCGATGCCGAGGCGGAGCGCCCGCCCGTGTGGCTCGGCCGCGTCGTGGAGGTCGTCGTGGTGAGCGCCCATATCGGATACCTGCTCTTTCTCGTGGCCGGTGCGGAGACGTCAGGAGACGAAAAGCTTCATCGGGTTGGTCAGGTGTCCCTCCGCCAGGAGGTCGAGCGCGGGCGCGCCGTGCCCCGGCAGCCCGCGCCATCGGGCCTGCCACGCCGCATGCCGTCCGGGCTGCCGTCCAGGGGGCTGTCCGGGGTGCTGTCCCTGGTGGTGTCCGGCCCCGCACTCCTCGGGCTCGTCGTCCTCAGGGACCGCGTCGCCGAGCGACGCGCAGGCGGCGCGCGCCGTGCCGTCGAACGCGGGGGCGAGATCGGCGAGCAGACGGTGGACGGTGACCGGGTCGAGACCGAGGAGCCGCACGGCCGCCGTTGCCGGGCCGGTGACCGAGGTGTAGGCGGCGGCCAGCGCGGCCTGGCGGGGAGTGCAGCCCGCCGAGGCAGCCGCCGCGCCGAGCGCGACGGGGTGGTGCGAGCCCTCCGGCAGGGCCCGCGCGAGCGTGTCCAGGGCGGCCGAGGGCCACATCCGGCGGGCCGTGCGCAGCAGGAGCCGCCCCTGCGTGCGGGCGGCCTCCCGCTGGGCGGGCGAGGCGGTCCTGGCGTCGGCCTCGGCGTCCAGCCGCCGCCACAGCTCGATGCCGCCCGAGGCGTCATCCACGGGAGGTGCCCCGGGGGCACGGATGGCGCCGACTTCTCGGTCGCCGCCGTCGGTGGCGGCCAGTTCGCACGCGGCGGCGGCGAGGGCGGCGGTGACGAGGCCGGCGGTGGCGAGCCTGCCGCGCAGGAACCGCGCCAGGTCGCCGGCGCCCGTGACCGCGCCCCGTCGTACGGCCTCCTCCACGCCGCCCGAGTGGGCGTGCCCGCCGGCCGGGAGCCGGGAGTCGGCCAGCAGCAGCAGCGCCGCGTCCCCGTTCATGTCAGAAGAGGAAGTAGCGCTGCGCCATCGGCAGCGACTCGGCCGGGGCGGGCTCGATCAGCTCGCCGTCCACGTGGACGGCGAAGGTGTCGGGGTCCACCCGGATGTCCGGCAGGGCGTCGTTGAGGGGCATGGCGTCCTTGCGCCGGGCGCGTACGTCGGCCACGGGGACCAGCCGCCTGCCCACGGCCAGGCGGCCCGCCAGGCCGTCCTCCAGCGCGAGCGGCGCGACGAAGTGCAGCGAGGTCGCGGCGGCGGTGGCCGGGGCCGCGCCGAACATCGGCCGGGGGAGCACGGGCTGCGGCGTCGGGATGGACGCGTTCGCATCGCCCATCTGCGCGTAGGCGATGACGCCGCCCTTGACGACGAGGTCCGGTTTGACCCCGAAGAAGGCCGGGCTCCACAGGACGAGGTCGGCGAGCTTGCCCGGCTCCACCGAGCCGATCTCCGCGTCCAGGCCGTGGGCGATCGCCGGGTTGATCGTGTACTTGGCGACGTAGCGGCGGGCGCGGAGGTTGTCGGCCGGGCCGTCGCCCGGCAGCGCGCCGCGCCGCCGCTTCATCACGTGCGCCGTCTGCCACGTACGGATGATCGTCTCGCCGACCCGGCCCATGGCCTGGGAGTCCGAGCCGATCATCGAGATCGCGCCCATGTCGTGCAGGACGTCCTCGGCCGCCATCGTCGTCGGCCTGATCCGCGACTCGGCGAACGCCAGGTCCTCAGGGATGGCGGGGTTGAGGTGGTGGCACACCATGAGCATGTCCAGGTGCTCGTGGTGGGTGTTGACCGTGTGCGGCCGGGTCGGGTTGGTGGACGACGGCAGCACGTTGGCGTGCGAGGCCACCGTGATGATGTCCGGAGCGTGGCCGCCACCCGCGCCCTCCGTGTGGTAGGCGTGGATCGCCCGGCCGCCGATGGCCCGCAGGGTCGACTCCACGAACCCCGCCTCGTTCAGCGTGTCGGTGTGGATGGCGACCTGCACGCCGGTGGCGTCGCACACCCGCAGGCACGCGTCGATGGCGGCCGGGGTGGTGCCCCAGTCCTCGTGCAGCTTGAAGCCCGACGCCCCGGCCCTGAGCTGTTCGAGCAGCCCCTCCTCGCTGACCGTGTTGCCCTTGCCGAGCAGGGCCACGTTGACCGGATAGGTGTCCAGCGACTCCAGCATCCGGCCGAGATACCAGGTGCCGGTCACGGTGGTGGCCTTCGTGCCCTCGGCGGGTCCTGTGCCGCCGCCGACGATCGTGGTGACGCCCGAGGCGAGCGCCTCGTCGAGGATCTGCGGGCAGATCAGGTGGACGTGGGAGTCGACGGCGCCCGCGGTGACGATCTTGCCGTTGGCCGCGAGGATCTCGGTGGACGGGCCGATGACGAGGTCCGGGTGGACGCCGTCCATCGTGTCGGGATTGCCGGCCTTGCCGATGGCGGAGATCCGGCCGTCGCGCACGCCGATGTCGGCCTTGACCACGCCCCAGTGGTCGAGGATCACCGCGCCGGTGATGACGAGGTCGGCCGCGCCCTCGGCCCTCGTGGTGCGCGCCTGCCCCATCGACTCGCGGATGACCTTGCCGCCGCCGAACACGGCCTCGTCGCCGGCCCCGGCGGGCCCCATCGACAGGTCCTCGGTCACCTCGACGTACAGGTCGGTGTCGGCCAGGCGCACCCGGTCCCCGGTGGTCGGGCCGTACAGCGCGGCGTAGCGGGAACGTTCGACGCTAGACATCGGTCCTCCCGTCGAGGGGCCCGGCCCACTCGGGACGAAGGCCCGGTACGACCCGGTGGCCGGCGATCGGGACCAGCGTGACGTCGCGCTCCACCCCCGGCTCGAACCTGACCGCGGTGCCCGCCGGGATGTCGAGGCGGGTGCCCCAGGCCGCCTCGCGGTCGAACTCCAGCCCGGGGTTGGCCGCGGCGAAGTGGTAGTGCGACCCGACCTGCACCGGCCGGTCGGCCGTGTTGACGACTCTCAGGGTGATCCGCTCCCTGCCGGGGTTCAGCGGCACGTCGCCGTCGCCGCACACGATCTCGCCCGGGACGCCGTGCTCACCGGTTCGCTCGCTTCGCTCGCTCATGTGATCGGGTTGTGGACGGTGACGAGCTTGGTGCCGTCGGGGAAAGTGGCCTCGATCTGGACGGACTCCAGCATCTCGGGCACGCCCTCCATGACGTCCTCGCGCCGCAGGACCTTGCGGCCGGCGTCCATCAGGTCGGCGACGCTGCGGCCGTCGCGGGCGCCTTCCAGGAGGAAGGACGCGATGAGGGCCGTCGCCTCCGGGTGGTTGAGGCGAAGGCCGCGCTCCTTGCGCTCGCGGGCCACGCCCGCGGCGACGTGGATGAGGAGCCGTTCCTGTTCGTGTGGAGTGAGCCGCATGGCGGGACGATAAGTACCCGGCGTTTCCCCCGCGTTACCCGCTGATTTCGTATGCGTATCCGGACGGCGGTGAGCCTTCGCTAATGAGTTGTTAACCGCCGGGATTCCGGCGGGAAATACCGCGCGCTCACCTTGGCGGCAGACGGATCGGCGCGGGGACCGCGGCGGCAAGGGAGAGGCATTTGCGTAACTCATTATGGCGCACCGGAGCGGCGTTCACGCTCGCGGCCGTGACGCTCGCGGCCTGTGCCGGACAATCGTCCACGAATGACACAGAAGCCTCGTCCGGCGGCTCTGACACCATCAAAGTGGGCATTCTTCACTCGCTCAGCGGCACGATGGCCATCAGCGAGGTCACGGTCAGGGACGCGGAACTGCTCGCGATCGAAGAGATCAACGCGGCGGGCGGCGTGCTGGGCAAGAAGCTGCAGCCCGTGGTCGAGGACGGCGCGTCCGACTGGCCGACCTTCGCGGAGAAGGCGACCAAGCTCATCGCGCAGGACAGGGTCGCCACCGTCTTCGGCGGCTGGACGTCGGCGAGCCGCAAGGCGATGCTCCCCGTCTTCGAAAAGCGCAAGGCGCTGCTGTGGTATCCGGTCCAGTACGAGGGACTGGAAAGCTCGCCGTACATCTTCTACACGGGCGCGACGACCAACCAGCAGATCGTCCCCGGGCTCGACTATCTGAAGGAGAAGGGCAAGAAGAAGCTCTTCCTCGTGGGCAGCGACTACGTCTTCCCGAGAACCGCGAACAAAATCATCAAGGCGTACGCCGCGGCGAACGGAATGGAGGTGCTCGGCGAGGAGTACACCCCGCTCGGGCACACCGAGTACAGCACGCTCATCAACAAGATCGTCGAGGCGAAGCCGGACGCGGTCTTCAACACCCTGAACGGCGACAGCAACGTCGCGTTCTTCAAGCAGCTCAAGAGCACCGGGATCAGCGCCGACCAGATGCCGGTCATGTCGGTGTCCGTGGCCGAGGAGGAGGTCAAAGGCATCGGGGTCGACAACGTCGCCGGGCAGCTCGTGGCCTGGAACTACTACCAGACGACCGACACCCCGGCCAACGAGAAGTTCGTCGCCGCGTTCAAGGCGAAGTACGGCGCGGACAAGGTGACCTCCGACCCGATGGAGGCCGGATACAACGCCGTCTACCTGTGGGCCGAGGCCGTCAAGAAGGCCGGGACCACCGACGTGGAGGCCGTCAAGAAGGCCGCCGGCGGCGTGTCCCTGGACCGCCCCGAGGGCAAGGTCACCATCGACGGCGACAACCAGCACGTCTACAAGACCGCGCGCATCGGGGTCGTCCAGCCGGACGGCCAGATCAAGGAGGTCTGGAACTCCGGCGAACCGATCAAGCCGGATCCCTACCTCAAGACGTACTCCTGGGCCGGCGGCCTGGTCTGACGGCCGACATGGAGGGAGTGCTCAACCAGCTGCCGATCGGGCTGTCGATCGGAGCGGTCCTGCTGCTCATCGCCCTCGGCCTGACGTTCACGTTCGGGCAGATGGGCGTGGTCAACATGGCCCACGGCGAGTTCATCATGGCGGGCGCCTACACGGCCTACCTGCTCCAGGGCGTGGGCTTCCTGATCGCCCTCCCGGCCGCGTTCGTGGTCGCCGGGCTCATGGGCCTGGCCCTGGAGCGCACGCTGATCCGGCGCTTCTACGGCCGCCCGCTCGACACGCTGCTGCTCACCTGGGGCGTCAGCCTGATGCTCCAGCAACTGGCCCGGGACCTGTTCGGGGCGCCCAACGTGCAGGTGGCCTCGCCCGCCTGGCTGCGCGGCGGCATCGGGATCCTGCCGTACAACCGGCTGTTCATCACGGCGCTCGCCGCGGCGTCGGTGCTCGCGATCTGGGCGTACCTGAACAGGACCGGGCAGGGGCGGCGCATGCGGGCGGTGATGCAGAACAGGAGGCTCGCGGCGACGAGCGGCATCGACACCGGGCGGGTCGACCAGCGGACGTTCTTCATCGGCTCCGGGCTCGCCGGGGTCGCGGGGGTCGCCCTCACGCTGATCGGGCCGGTCGGCCCGGCGCTCGGGACGTACTACATCGTGGACGCGTTCCTCGTGGTCGTCGCGGGCGGCCTGGGCCAGCTTCGCGGGGCGGTGCTGGCCGCGGCCGGCCTCGGCCTGCTGAACTCCTACGCCGAGTTCTGGAGCGACGCCAGCCTCGCCAAGGTGGTGGTCTTCGTGGCGATCATCGGCTTCCTGCAGGTCCGGCCGCAGGGGCTGTTCTTCGTCCGGTCGCGGGCGCTGACATGACGGCGCCGGAGCAGTCCGTACGCCGATGGCAGGGCCCGGCGGTCTTCGCGGCGGTCGCGGTGCTCGCCCTGGTGGCGGCGCCGCTGCTGCTGGAGCCGTTCCGCCTCGGCCTGCTGGCCAAGTATCTCTGCTACGCGATCGTGGCGCTGGGCATCGGCCTTGCCTGGGGACAGGGCGGCATGCTCACGCTCGGGCAGGGGGTGTTCTTCGGCCTCGGCGGCTACGCGATGGGCATGTATCTCAAGCTCAACGACGCCGCCGGGGACCTGCCCGACTTCATGGTCTGGAGCGGGGTGGAGAAGCTGCCGGCGCTGTGGAAGCCATTCGGCAACCCGGTTTTCGCGCTGGCCATGGTCGTCGTGCTGCCGGTCGCGGTCGCGTTGCTGCTCGGCGCGCTGGTGTTCCGCCAGCGCGTACGCGGGGCGTATTTCGCGATCCTCACCCAGGCGCTGGCGGCGGCGCTGGTGATCCTGCTGGTCGGGCAGCAGGGGCTGACCGGCGGCACGAACGGCCTGACCAACTTCTTCGACTTCTTCGGCCAGGATGTGGCGGCCGACGGCACCCAGCGGGGGCTCTATCTGCTCGTCGCGGTCGTGCTCGGGGCGCTCTATCTGGGCGCCGGGCAACTCGTCCGCAGCCGGTTCGGACGGCTGCTGCTGGCGGTCAGGGACGGCGAGGACCGTGTGCGCTTCCTCGGTTACAACCCGGCCACCGTGAAGACGCTGACCTTCGCCGTCTCGGCGGGCATGGCCGGCATCGCGGGGGCGCTGTTCGTGCCCGTGGTCGGCATCATCTCGCCGGCCCTGCTCGGCGTCGTCCCCTCGCTCGAACTCGTCGTCGCCGTGGCGGTCGGCGGTCGGTTCGCGCTGGCCGGCGCGGTGCTCGGCGCGGTCGTCATGGGATACGCGCGGACGTACTTCAGCGAGGAGCTTCCGGACGCCTGGCTCTACCTGCAGGGCGCCCTGTTCGTGCTCGTCATGACGCTCGCGCCCAAGGGCATCGCGGGCCTGACCGCCAATCTCGTACGGAGAAGGGAGGCGAGGACGTGACCGAGTCGCTCCTGGACATCAGGGGGCTGGAAGTCGCCTTCGGCGGCTTCCGGGCGCTCGACGGCGTGGACCTGACCGTCGGCCGGGGCGAGCTGCGCTTCCTGATCGGGCCGAACGGCGCGGGGAAGACCACCCTCATCGACGTGATCACGGGTCTGACCAGGCCCACCGCGGGCTCGGTGCGGTTCGAGGGGCGCGACCTCGTGGGCCGCAGGGAGCACGAGATCGTCCGCCTCGGCGTGGGCCGCACCTTCCAGACCTCGGTGGTCTTCGAGGAGCTCACCGTGCTGGAGAACCTCGACCTGGCCGCGTCGTTCCGCCGCCCGCTGTGGTCGCTGCTGCGCCGCAGGCGCGGGGTGTCGGAGGAGGTCGCGGCGGCGCTGGAGACGACCGGCCTGGCCGGGCTGGCGGGCAGCAGAGCCGGGGTGCTGTCCCACGGGCAGCGGCAGTGGCTGGAGATCGGCATGCTGATCGTCCAGCGGCCCCGGCTGCTGCTGCTCGACGAACCGGTCGCCGGCATGTCCTCCGGCGAACGCGAGCGCACCGGCGAACTGCTCACCGAGGTCGCCCGCGACCACACCGTGGTCGTGGTCGAGCACGACATGGACTTCCTGCGCCGCTACGCCTCCCAGGTCACCGTGCTGCACGAGGGCAGGGTGCTGACGGAGGGCTCGGTCGAGCAGGTGCGGGCCGACCCGCGCGTACAGGAGATCTATCTGGGACGGGCGAGAGAGGGTGCCGAGGATGCTGTCCGTTGAGGGACTGGAGTCGGGGTACGGCCGGGCCCGGGTGCTCTTCGGCGTCTCGCTGGAGGTGCCCGCCGGTCGCCTCGTCTGCGTGATGGGCCGCAACGGGGTCGGCAAGACGACCCTGCTCGACACCGTCATGGGCGTGCTCCCGGCGACCGGCGGGAGGGTGACGTTCGAGGGCAGGGACGTCACCCGGCTGCGCCCGGACCAGCGCGTACGGCTCGGCATGGGCTACGTGCCGCAGGGTCACGACACGTTCCCCCAGCTCAGCGTGATGGACAACCTCCTGGTCACGCTGGAGGCGTCCGCGCACCGGGACCGGGCGGCGCTGGAGGAGGCCCTGGAGGTCTTCCCCCGGCTCAAGCCGCTGCTCAAACGTCCGGCGGGCTTCCTGTCCGGCGGCCAGCAGCAGCAGCTCGCGATGGCCCGGGCCCTGGTCACCCGGCCGAAGCTGCTGATCCTGGACGAGCCGACCGAGGGCATCCAACCGTCGATCATCCTGGAGATCGAGGAGGCCGTCGAACGCCTGCACGCGACCGGTCTCGCGATCCTGCTGGTGGAGCAGTATCTGGACCTCGCGCTGCGGCTGGCCGACGGGTTCGTGATCCTCGACGCCGGCCGGGTCGTCAGGTCCGGCCCCGCACGGGAGCTCCAGGACGAGGAGGTTCACCGCCTGTTGTCCGTCTGAGGCCTGTCGCAGGTCCGGCCCCGCGCTTACCCTGGAGGGGAGGAAGCGATCGCACGTGTGAACGCCTTCGGCCGAGCCGGAGGCTCCGCACCGCCCGCGCGGTGGGGGCCCGTCCGGACCCGGCATTGCGCGCGGCCCGACCGCTTCCTCCACTGTCTCCGGCGCCGCCTCCCGAGCCGGGGCAGGATGGGCGAATGGGTGAGGAACGGATCGACCGGACGGGGCAGTCAGGCGCCGAACTGCTGGCCGCGGCCCGTTCCGGTGACGGCGACGCCTTCGGGCGCCTGGTCGGGCCGTTGCGGGACGAGCTGCGCGCGCACTGCTACCGGATGCTGGGGTCGGTCCACGACGCGGAGGACGCCGTCCAGGACACGCTGGACCGGGCATGGCGCGCTCTGCCGCGGTTCGAGGACCACGAAGGGGACCGCGGATCCGTACGGCCCTGGCTGTACGCGATCGCCACGAACAGGGCGCTGACACTCATCGAACGGCGCGGGCGGCGCGAGCTGCCCGCCGACCTGAGCCCGGGAGGCGTACCGCCGGTCGAGGCGGCGTGGGTCGAGCCGTTCCCGGACCGGCTGATGAGCTGGACGGCGGAGCTGGGCCCGGAGGCCCGCGTCGTGGCGCGGGAGACCGTGGAGCTGGCCTTCGTCGCCGCGCTGCAGCACCTGCCGGCTCGGCAGCGGGCCGTGCTGCTGCTGCGCGACGTCCTCGGCTACGGCGCCGGCGAGGTCGCCGGCCTGCTGGAGACGACCGTCGCCGCGGTCAACAGCGCACTACAGCGGGCCCGCGCCACGCTCGGCCGCCTGGTCCCGCCGGCCACCCAGCAACGGACTCTCGGGCTGCTCGGCGAACCGGCGTGGCGGGAGACGGCCCGGCGGTACGCCGCCGCGTGGGAGGACGCGGACGTGGACGCCATCGTGGCGATGCTGACCCACGACGCGAAGTACTCGATGCCGCCGCTGACGGCCTGGTATCAGGGGCACGAGGGCATCCGCGGCTTCCTGCTGGAGACGGCGGGGAACCGGCGCTGGCGCTTCCTGCCGGCGCGGGCGAACGGGCAGGTCGCGTTCGGCACGTACCTCTGGGACGACGCCCGCGGGGTCTACGCCGCCGCGGGCCTGGACCTGCTCGCGCTGCGCGGGCCGCTGATCGCCGAGGTGGTCTCGTTCCTGGACGCCCACCTGCCGGCCTTCGGCCTGCCGGCGGAACTGACACCCGCCGAGGCGGCGGCGGAGCGATGAGTCCGGCGGTTCCGGCGGGTTGTAGGTGCTGACAGGAGACATCGGCGCGTCAACCCGGAAGGACCCAGCCAGATGACCGACGACCACGAGCGGATCCGCGACCTGATCGAGCGCTGGGCCGAGGCGGTCCACCGCGGCGACATCGACGGGGTCGTCGCCGACCACGCCGGCGACATCGTGATGTTCGACGTGCCGCCGCCGTACGAGGGCGTGCGCGGCCTGGACGCCTACCGCGAGACGTGGCCGCCGTTTTTCGCCTGGCAGGCGCGGGGCGCCTGCTTCGAGATCGAGTCGCTGGACGTGACCGCGGGGGAGGACGTCGCGTTCGCCCACGCCCTGTTGCGCTGCGGCGGCCCGGAAGAGCTCGCGGCGAACCCGCGGATGCGCCTGCGGCTGACGCTCGGCCTGCGCAGGCAGGACGGCCGCTGGGTGATCGCCCACGAACATCACTCGTTCCCGTACGTCGAGCCGGACGCCGATTCCGGAACGGCCGAGGAGGAGGTGCGCGAACTGCACCGCCGGTGGTTCGCCGGCACCGCCGCCGGGGACCTGGACGGCCTCATGACCGGCATCGCCCGCGACGTCGTCTCCTACGAGCACGACGAGCCGCTGCAGCACCGCGGCGTCGAGGCGGTGCGCGAGGTCTGCGCGCGCGGCCTCGACGCCGCCCAGGACGGCGTGAGCTGGGACGTCCCCGACCTCAAGATCCTGGCCAGGCAGGACCTGGCGGTCGCGTGGGGGCTCAACCGCATCCGGGTCGAGCAGGCCGGCGGCGGGAGCACCGAGACATGGTCACGCGGAACCCGCGTGTTCGAGAGGCGAGAGGGCGCGTGGGTGATGATCCACCAGCACCTCTCCTTCCCGTGCGATCCGGACACCGGCGAAGCCAGGACCGACCTGCGCCCGTGATCGGATGTCGAGCCGCCGCGTGGCGTGCGCCGGCTCAAGGGGCCTGAATCTTGCGCAAGGCGTCGGCCGCGCCCGTACTGGCCCTGACCGGCGCGACGGCGGCCGCGACGGCGCCGGTCACGGCGACGGCCACACGGACCCAGAGCGCATCCGCCGGCCCGCGCCCATGGTCAGATGTCGAGCTGCCACTGGTGCCAGGTGTCGAAGACCTCGAAGCCCATGGCCTCGTTGATCGCCAGCATGCGCGGGTTCGCGACCGAGTTCCATGTGATCACCCGCTCTACGGACGGCTCGCACGCGCGGAACCAGGTGATGTTGGCGAGCTTGAGCACCAGGCCGAGTCGCCGGCCGCGGTGCGGCGCGAGGACGGTGGTCGAGCTCTGGCGGGCCCATCCCTCCGGCCGCTCGGCGTCCACCACGAGCTGGGTGAACCCCGCAGGCTCCCCGCCGGCCGTGTGCCGGGCGATCATCGTGTACGTCCGCTGGCCCGCCCGCGCGAGCATCTCCTCGCGGGCGCGCACGCGGTCGGCGGTCCACCGCTGGTCCTCCATCGCGAGGTCGCCCAGCGGCTCGTCGTTCATGCCCTCCGCCAGGGCGGCCATGTCGTCGAGCAGGTCGTCGGGGGTCGGCCCGGCCCACCGTTCGAGCGAGTAGCCCGTGGCGTGCCGTACGGCCCGGGCGCGGAGGAGTTCGAGGCCGGACCAGTCGGCCGTACGCAGATCGAGCACCAGCCGGGTCTCGGTGGAGGCGGGGGAGAATCCACAGGCCTTGGCGAACGCCGTGCCCGGGCCGTCCGCCGCGGCCTCGGCGATCAGGACGCGTCTGCCCTCGTCGCGCGCCCGGCCGATCGCGTGGTCGAGCAGCGCGACGCCGATTCCCTCGCGCCTGCGGCCCGGATGCGTCATCAGCCGGAGCAGTGCGAGGTGCGTGTTGTCGTCCTGAGGCAAATGAAGGATGTAGCCGCCGACGACCTCGTCACCGCCGGCCTGGCCGCCGATGGCCTGGCCGCGGCCGGCGGGGTCGCCATCGGTTCGGCTGCCGTCGCACGCCGCCCAGGCCTCGGCCCGCTCGCCGCCGGACCCGCTCCGGACGCTCGCCGTGAAGTGCCGCCACGACATCGCCGGACCCGGATGGTCGCACGCGCGCGCGATGTCGTACAGACCGGCCAGAGGGGAGTGGCCCGCCGGGCCGTCCGGGTCGTCCTCCCCCTGCTCGGCGCCGTTCTCGATGGGGGCGACGCGCTTCATGTGCATGCCGACAAGAATTCCGCACCCCTTGTCAGGAGCGCGACTGATTTTCACATCGTGGAACGGCGGCGGGTGAGGGCTCTATTGCATGTAGTTCTCGACCTCGTCGACCGGGCGGGGGGAGGCGAAGTCGGGGTCCTCGCCGACGTCGCGCCGGGCGCGGCGCTGGCGCAGCAGGTCCCAGCAGCGGTCGAGCTGCTCTTCCAGCGAGGCGATCCTGTTGTGCTCCTCCTCGGAGGTCAGCTCGCCCGCGACCAGCCGTTCCCGCAAGGAGTGCTCCTCGTCGACCAGCTCGCTGATCCGGCTCAGGATCTCGTCGTCCTTCATGTGGCCTCCTTCGTCACGAGTCACCCTAACCTGGTGCTCCGTCTCGGAATGTGATCGGGTGTCTCGTCCGGCTGAGGGCGTCTGCTAGTCTGCTTGGCATGCTGCGCGGACTCCTTCTTATCCGCCGCGGCGAGGGCCTGTAAGAGGCCGGCTCCCTCGCCGCGGTGCGAGAGTCATGCGCGTCGGCCGCCCTGGTTTCATCCAACGGCGCCCCCTTCCTAACGAACCGACGGCAACGTCGTGCCCGGGGCTCGCCGTGCGCCCGACGAGGAGCAACCATGAATGAGCAGCAGCCCAGTCCCATGCCGTTCCGGCGCTACACGCCGTTCGAGCCCGTACGGCTGACCGACCGCACCTGGCCCGACAAGGTCATCACCGAGGCGCCCCGCTGGTGCGCGGTGGACCTGCGCGACGGCAACCAGGCGCTGATCGACCCCATGGACGCCGACCGCAAGCTGAAGATGTTCGATCTGCTGGTCCGGATGGGTTACAAGGAGATCGAGGTCGGCTTCCCCGCCGCGTCGCAGACCGACTACGACTTCGTCCGCCAGATCATCGAGGAGGAGCGCATCCCCTCCGACGTGGTCATCCAGGTGCTGACGCAGGCCCGGCCCGAGCTGATCGAGCGGACCTTCGAGTCGCTGCGCGGCGCCCGCCAGGCGATCGTCCACCTGTACAACTCCACCTCCACCCTCCAGCGCCGGGTCGTCTTCGGCCAGGACAGGGACGGCATCACGGCGATCGCCGTCGAGGGCGCCAAGCTGTGCAAGAAGCTGGCGGCCGAGATGGAGGGCACGGACATCTACTTCCAGTACTCGCCCGAGTCCTTCACCGGCACCGAGCTGGAGTACGCCGTCGAGGTCTGCAACGCCGTCAACGACGTGTGGCAGCCCACCCCCGACCACAAGGTGATCGTCAACCTGCCGGCGACGGTCGAGATGGCCACCCCCAACGTGTACGCCGACCAGATCGAGTGGATGCACCGCAACCTGGCGTACCGGGACTCGGTGGTGCTGTCCCTGCACCCGCACAACGACCGCGGCACCGCCGTCGCCGCCGCCGAGCTGGGCTACATGGCCGGCGCCGACCGCATCGAGGGCTGCCTGTTCGGCAACGGCGAGCGGACCGGCAACGTCTGCCTGGTCACGCTGGGGATGAACCTGTTCTCGCAGGGCGTCGACCCGGAGATCGACTTCTCGGACATGGACGAGATCCGGCGCGTGGTCGAGCACTGCAACCAGCTGCCCGTGCACCCCCGCCACCCGTGGGGCGGCGAGCTGGTCTACACGGCCTTCTCCGGCTCCCACCAGGACGCCATCAAGAAGGGCCTCGAGCACCTGGAGCGCGACGCGGCCGCCGCCGGAGTGCCGGTCGACGAGTTCACCTGGGCCGTGCCGTACCTGCCGATCGACCCCAAGGACATCGGCCGCACGTACGAGGCCGTGATCCGCGTCAACAGCCAGTCGGGCAAGGGCGGCGTCGCCTACATCATGAAGGCCGACCACCAGCTCGACCTGCCGCGCCGCCTGCAGATCGAGTTCTCCCGCGTCATCCAGGCCCGTACGGACGCCGAGGGCGGAGAGGTCACGGCCGCCGAGATGTGGGAGCGGTTCGCCGACGAGTACCTGCCGAACCCGGCGAGCCCCTGGGGCCGCCTGGGCCTGCTGGCCCACCGGCACACCTCCACCGTGGACGACAAGGACGCGATCAACGCCGACGTGCGGGTCGACGGCCAGATCCGGGAGATCGAGGGCGTCGGCAACGGCCCCATCTCGGCCTTCTGCGACGCGCTGGAGAGCATCGGGGTGCCGGTGCGGGTCCTCGACTACACCGAGCACGCGATGAGCGCGGGCGCCGACGCCAAGGCCGCGTCGTACGTGGAGTGCGAGGTCGGCGGGCCGAACGGCACGCAGGTCCTGTGGGGCGTCGGCATCGACGCGAACACGACGACCGCCTCGCTCAAGGCCATCATCTCCGCCGTCAACCGCGCCACCCGCGCCTGACAGCCTCCTGAATCTCACAGTGATGCGGCAGGACCTGCTGTCTCGCTGCCCGTGATCTTGCGCAAAAACGCAAGCGCACGCCCTGACCGGCCCACAAGGCCGTCGTGAAACACGCGAAAGGCGGCAACCGGGAGATCCCCGACTGCCGCCTTTCGCATGTCTCGTGACCGACACGGTTGCTTGACGCGGGTGCTCACCATTCGCCGGCGCTTGCCGCTGGTTGATCCGCGTACCATGATCTGTTCATGTTCGCCCTGATCACGCTGCTCCTGATGCTGGGGGGATTCATCTGCCTGGCCCTGGCCGTCTTCAAGGAGAACGACCGAAGCAGGCTGATAGCCGCCGGCCTCGCGTGCTGGCTACTGCCTGAACTGATCCAACGCGTCTACGAGCTGCTGATACTGCAGCAGTAGATCCCTGGCATGCCTCGTGCGCGGCTTGCCGCCGGTGGTGGCTGCTCCGGGCACGGGCTCGATGGCGTCGCGGCCAGGAGGACCAGGGCACAGGCGGGGTCGTTTGGCGCTCTGATATCTTTCACGAGTAAAACACTTGCGAAAGAACGGGGGATCATGAGGCCGGCGATGCGAGGGCGGCTGCCGTTGCGAGGGGTGTTCCGGATCGGCGGGCTGGGGGACGTCTGGCACAAACACGCGCTCAGCTCGGTCATCACCCTCGCCGTGCCGGACACGGTCCTCCTCCTGCTGGACCGTCTGGACCTGGCCGTCTACACCTCCGCCGGAGCCATGTGCGCCCTCTACGCGCACGGCCTGCCGTACCGGGTCCGGGCCCGGACCCTGCTCGGCGTCGCGACGGGCATGGTCGCCAGCGTGGGTGTCGCGCTCACCGCGGCCGGGCTCACCCGGTCGGCCCCCGTCCTGGTCCTGGTGGCGGCACTGCTCGCCGCCGCGCACAAGGTGGCGTGCGACGCGGCCCGGATCGGGCCGCCGGGGAATCTGATCTTCACCTTCACGAGCGCGACCTGCGCGTTCCTGCCGCAGCGGCTCGGAGAGATCCCCCTCCACCTCGCTCTCGTCGCGGCCGCCGCCGCGCTCGCCTGGCTGGTCTGCATGGCGCCCGCGCTCATGCGGCCAGAAGGGCCCCAGCGAACGGCGGTGGCCCGCGCCCTGGAGGCGGCCGCACGGCTCGCCCACACGGAGGGTCCGGCGGCCGCCCGCGCCCGGCACGACGCGGCGGCGGCGGTGAACGCGGCCTGGCACACGCTGCTCCCCTCGCCCGAGGGGCCGGGCAGGCACGCGCTCGAACGCCTCCTGGCCGGCGTGGAGGCGTCCCTCCCCGCCGTGTCCCGCGACGAGGCCGCTCGCTTCGCGAGCTGGGCCGCCGAGGTGCGCCGCAACCGCCCGGTGCCCGAGGTGAGTCTCGGTGAGAAGGGCGCCGCCGGGCTCGCGGGCGTCGCACTGGAACGGGCGGCGCCGGGCGGGCCCGGCCCGCTGCGCATGTTCCACCCCGCCTCGCCGCTTTTCCCGATCGGCGTACGCGTCGCCGTCGGGTCCTCCCTCGCCGGGCTGGTCTCGCTGGCGGTGGGAGTCGGCCACCCGTACTGGGCGGTGGTCACGGCCGCATCCGTCTTCCAGGCCAACGCCACGCTGTCGTGGCAACGGGCCCTGCAGCGCGCCCTGGGCAGTGTGGTCGGCCTGCTCGTCTTCACGGCGCTGCTTCCGGTCGGCCGTACGGGCGCGCTCGCCCTCATCCTGCTCACGCTGGTCCTGCAGTTCTGCACCGAGGCGCTGATGACCCGCAACTACTGGCTGGGGACGGTGTGCGTGACGCCGATGGCCCTCCTGCTCACCGAGTTGCCCGGGTATCAGCCCGGGTGGCGGCTGATCAGCGACCGCTGGCTGGACACGGCTGTCGGCGTCGCGGCGGGCCTGCTCGGCTGCCTGCTGGTCACCAACCGGCGCAGCGCCGGACGGATCGACGCGGCGCTGCGGCGCGTGGCCCATGCCCAGGCGGCTGCCCGGCGTCTGCTGGCGGTCGGCACTCATGAGCCGGGAGAGACCGCGCGGGTCCGCGGCGCGCTCGTCGACGCCCTGGTGGAGCTGCGCCGGGCCGCCGACGTGGCGGCCGGCGAGTGGTGGCAGCGCGCGCTGCCGGAGGAGCAGGTCGCCCGGGCCGAGCACGAGGGGCACCGCCTGCTGGCGAGGCTGGCCGCAGCGGCTCGGGATAGAGTCGGCTGCGAACGGACCCAGAGCTGAGGAATCGGGGCGTGGAGGACATCGCCGAGGAGGCGCCCGAGAGCGTCGCAGAGGACGTCGTCGCGCAGGTGATACGTCAGTGGCGACGCGTCCACCCCGAGCTGGACACCGCGCCGATCGCCGTGATCGGCCGCCTCACGCGGTGCGTGTTGCTGCTCCAGCAGGCCGGTGACGCGCCCCTCCGGGAGTACGGGCTCACCCGGCCGGAGTTCGACGTCCTCGCCGCCCTGCGGCGGCTCGGCCGGGAGCTCACCCCGGGCCGGATCGCCAAGGAGACCTTCGCTTCGGGGGCGGCCGTCACCAAGCGGCTGCGGGCACTGGAGGAGCGCGGGCTGGTGAGCCGCCGCCTCGATGACCGCGACCGGCGGGTCTCCCACCTCGCGCTCACCGACGAGGGCCGCGCGCTCACCGACCGGCTCCTGCCGCGCCAGCTGCGTTACGAGAGCGATCTGCTGGCGGCGATGAGCGGCGACCGGCGGCGTGAGCTGGGAGACCTGCTCGGCGAGCTGCTCCTCCTGCTGGAAGGACGCCTCGGCGCCCGCCAGCTCTGACCGCGAGCGACCCGCTCGTGGTCGGCACACCGGGCCGATGCGGTCGAGGACGGCACGAGGCCGAGCGGTGTCGCCTACTCGGGCAGGCCGAGAAGGCGGCCCAGGCAGGTCATGTTGTGCTCGAACAGCTCGGTCCGGTGGGTGATCGTGTTGTTGAACTGGCCGAAGATCTCGAAGCTGACCATCCCGAACAGGCCCGTCCAGACGACGATCGCCCGCGTGACCACGTCGTCCGGCACGTCCGGCATCAGCGACCGTACGATCTCCGCGTCCTCCGCCAGGATCGCGGGTGGCGGCGGGCAGATCGGGGGAGGGGCGAGCCTGCCCGCGCGGTGGGCGTCGGCGACGATCCGCCCGTACACGGCCGTGTCCCGCACCGCCGGCGCGACGGTGTCCTGCGGCGCGGCGTAGCCCGGCACGGGTGAGCCGTACAGCAGGGCGTACTCGTGCGGATGGGCCAGGGCCCACTCGCGGACGGCCCGGCAGGCGGCGAGCCATCGTCCGGTGAAGTCGTCGCGCGCGCAGGCGGCGTCGGCGCGCTCGACGGCCTCCCCGAGGGCGTTGTATCCGTCGATGATCAGCGCGGTCAGCAGGTCGTCGCGGCTGGGGAAGTAGCGGTAGATCGCCGAGGAGACCATCCCCATCTCGCGGGCCACCGCCCGCAGGGACAGGCCCGTGGCCCCCTCCGTCGCCAGATGCCGCCGGGCGATGTCCGTGATCTCCCTGATCAGCTCCGCTCTCACCCGCTCCCGCGCGGTCCTGCTCGCATTCATGTGGTCAGGTTAACAGAGCACCTGAGCGATTGGAGAGCGGTGCTCTTGACGGAAGCCGCTCCAATGAGAGAGCATTGCTCTCGTAACGGAGCGATGAATGCAAGGAGTGCCGATGCTCACCGTGGCCAAGGGCGTGATCCCCGCAGTGATGTTCTTCCTGGAACTGGGCGTGCTGATCTCGCTGGGCTACTGGGGGTTCACCCTTGAGGCGAACGTCCTGGTGAAGATCCTTCTGGGACTCGGTGGGCCGGCCGTGTTCGCCACGCTCTGGGGGTTGTTCATGGCGGGCGGCAAGGCGCCGCACCAGCTGCACGGCATCGCCCGGGCCGGCTTCGAGGTCGTGTGGTTCGGCGCGGGGGCGGCCGCACTGGCGGCCTCCGGGCTCGTCACCGCGGGTGTGGTGTTCGCGGTCGTGTACGTCGTGGACGGCGTGCTGCGGCTGCTGACGGATCAGGTCTGAAGGAGAAACGATGGGCAGGCATGTGATCGTCGGGGCTGGACAGGTCGGCGGCGGGCTCGCCGAGACGCTGGCGGAGCGCGGGCACGAGGTGATCCTCGTCACCCGCTCGGGCTCAGGCCCGAAGCGTCCGGGCATCTCGCCGGTCGCCGCGGACGCGGCGGACGCCGCCGTCATGCGGCGGCTCGCCGAGGGCGCGGACGCGCTCTACAACTGCGCCAACCCGCGCTACCACCGGTGGCCCCTGGACTGGCCGCCGATCGCGGCCTCGCTGCTGGCCGCCGCGGAGTCGTCCGGGGCCGTCCTGGTCACCCTGGGCAACCTGTACGGGTACGGCCCGGTGGACGGGCCGATGACCGAGGACCTGCCGCTCGCGGCGACGGGCACCAAGGGCAGGGTCAGGGCACGGATGTGGGAGGAGATGCGGGCCGCCCACGAGGCCGGCCGGGTGCGGGTCACCGAGGTGCGCGGCTCGGACTACTACGGGCCGCGGTCGTCCGACCAGTCGTACGTGGGGCCGCGGCTCCTGGAGCCCCTGCTCGCGGGCAAGACCGCCATCGTCATCAGCGACCCCGACATCCCGCACAGCTGGACGTACCTGCCCGACGTCGTGCGGGCGCTGGCGGCGGCCGCGGAGGAGGAGCGCGCGTGGGGCCGGCCCTGGCACGTCCCGACCGCGCCGCCCTTCACCATGCGGCAGTACGCCGAGACGGTGTGCGCCGCCGCGGGCGCCCCGGCGCCGCGCCTGCGGCGGCTGCCGTCGTGGATGCTGAAGGCGGGGGGCCTCGCATCGCCGTTCCTGCGCGAGCTGGGGGAGACCCGTTATCAGTTCGACCGGCCGTACGTGCTCGACTCCTCCGCCTCCCAGGCGGTCCTCGGGTTCGCGCCGACGCCGGTCGAGGACGGGGTGAAGGAGACGGTGGCGTGGTGGCGGGGGCGCTGAAAAGCGCCGGAAGGACGCCGATAGTCTCCCCGGCATGAGAGTTGGGATCATCGGCCTGGGCGACATCGCGGAGAAGGCCTACCTGCCCGTGCTGGCGGCGACGCCGGGCATCGAGCCGCTGCTGTGCACCCGCGACCGGGCGGTTCTGGACCGGCTCGGCGACGCGTACCGGATCGGCGCGCGCTTCACCTCGGTGGACGGCCTCGTCGGGGCGGGGATCGACGCGGCGTTCGTGCACGCGGCCACCAGCGCGCACGTCCCGATCGTGACCACGCTGCTGGAGGCGGGCGTGCACGTCTACGTGGACAAGCCGCTCGCCTACGACGCCGCCGCCTCCGCCGGGCTCGTACGGCTGGCCCGCGAGCGGAACAGGTCGCTGATGGTCGGGTTCAACCGCAGGCGCGCCCCCGCGTACGCCGCCTTGCGCGACCTGCCGCGGGACGTGATCGTGATGCAGAAGAACCGGCGTGACCTGCCCGGCGACCCGCGGACAATGATCTTCGACGACTTCGTCCACGTGGCCGACACGCTGCGCTTCCTCGCCCCCGGGCCGATCACCGACACCGCGATCAGGACCAGGGTGCGCGACGGCCTGCTCGAACACGTGGTGCTGACGCTCGGCGGCGACGGGTTCACCGCCGTCGGCGTGATGAGCCGCACCAGCGGCGCGGCCGAGGAGACCTGCGAGGTCATGGGCGGCGGCGGGAAGCGGCGGGTCGTCAACCTCGGCGACGTGGTGGCCCTCGGCGGGGACGAGGTCCTCACGAGGCGTGGCGACTGGGTCCCGGCGACGCGGCAGCGCGGCATCGAGCAGATCTGCCAGGAGTTCCTCGCCGCGGTCCGGGAGGGCCGGATCCTCACGGCCGACGACGCCCTGGTGACCCACGAGCTGTGCGAGCAGATCGTGCTGACCGCGACGAAGACAGCGGACTCGGCCTGACCGCCTCCCGGAAGCCGCATATTCCCGGGAGGCGGTCATCGTCGCCGTCCAAAAGGGGCGTCAGGGGTAGAGGCCCCGCATCCGGTGGGCCTCGGCCACCCGCCCCACCCCGATCGCGTGGGCGGCCTGGCGGAGCGTGAGGTCGCGCTCCGCGGCCAGGTCCGCGACCGCCCGATAGGCGTTCTCCATCAGGTCGCGGAGCTTCACCTCGACCTCCCCAGCGCTCCAGGAGTACGCCTGGGTGTTCTGCACCCACTCCAGATAGGACACGATCACTCCGCCGGCGTTGGCCAGGATGTCGGGGACCACCGTGATCCCGTTGCCGGCCAGGATCAGGTCGGCCTCGGGCGTGGTGGGCCCGTTGGCGCCCTCCACGACCAGGCGGGCCCGTACGCGCGGCGCGTTGTCCGCCGTGATCACGCCTTCGAGCGCGGCCGGCACCAGCACGTCCACGTCGAGTTCGAGCAGCTCGTCGTGGGAGAGCGGGTCGGCGTCGCGGTAGCCGTGGACCGTCCCGGTCTCGGCGGCGTGGGCGCGCAGCGCGGCGACGTCGAGGCCGGAGGGCCGGACGACCGCGCCGCCCGCGTCGGAGACGGCCACGACACGGCAGCCGGCGTCGGCGAGGTACTGCGCGGCGAGCGCGCCCACCTTGCCGAAGCCCTGCACCGCCACGGTCGCGCCCTCGGGGCTGTGCGCCCTGCCTGTCTGGGCCAGCGCCTGCAGCGCGGCGATCTGCACCCCGCGCGAGGTCGCGCCCGCGCGGCCGAGCGACCCGCCGAGCGCCGTGGGCTTGCCGGTCACCACGCCCGGGACCGAGTAGCCCGCGTTGGCGCTGTAGGTGTCCATGATCCAGGCCATGGTCTGCTCGTCGGTGCCCACGTCGGGCGCGGGGATGTCCTTTTCCGGGCCGATGAGCGGCAGGATCTCGTTGACGTAGCGCCGGGTGACGCGTTCGAGCTCGCGGGTGGTCAGCGTGGCCGGGTCCACCGCGACGCCGCCCTTCGCCCCGCCGTACGGGATGCCGACGAGGGCGCACTTCCACGTCATCCACATGGCGAGGGCGGTGACCTCGGCGAGATCGGTGGCGGGGTGGAAACGGATGCCGCCCTTGGCCGGTCCGCGCGACAGGTTGTGCTGCACGCGGTGGCCCTGGACCACCTCCAGGCGGCCGTCCTCGCGCCGTACGGGCACGGAGACCGTCAGCGAGCGGCGGGGCGTGGCGAGCATGTGGTGCATGCCGTCGTCGAGGCCGAGGAAGCGGGACGCCTCGGCGAGCTGGAAGCGGGCGGCGGCGAGGGCGCGCTCACCCAGTGACGGGGCGGCGAGGGCGCGCTCACCCAGTGAGGGGCCATGGCGGTCGGGGATCGGGGACCGAACCCCCGACGCCGTTGTCGGGAAGTCCGTGATGGTCATTCTGTTGTTCTCCTGTCGGAAGGGTGGCCGTCCCCCGGACCCCGCGTGCCGTCGTCGTTGACGGCCGCGAAAGGCGGCCCGGGAGGAGCGACATCTGGATCAAACCGTGGGCCGGGTGATCGCGATATAGGCCAATACGGAGATCGGCGGGCGCGATTTCGCCGTTCCGGCGCATAGGCGGCGCACGCTCCGTGAACGACGGTGGACGGACGGGCGCAAGTCGCGCTTTGCCGCCCTTTTGCAGTAGACAGGGTTTGTGCCGGAACTTGTGCTGGGCCCGCTGCTGCGCCACGTGGACGCGGCCGCCGCGACCGTCTGGGTGGAGACCTCCGAGCCCTGCACGGTCCGCGTGCGGGCCGGCGACGCCTGCTCGGAGGAGCGCACCTTCACCGTGCACGGCCACCACTACGCCCTGCTCGACGTCGGCATCGAGGGCCCGGTGGCCTACGAGGTGGAGCTCGACGACCGGCGGGTGTGGCCGGAGGCGGGCCTGCCGCCGAGCGTGATCCGCCCGCTGACCCGTCTCGACCGGCTGATCTTCGGCTCCTGCCGCACGAGCGTCCCGCACGAGGAGCCGTACGTGCGCACGCACGGCCCGGACGTCCTGCGGGCGTACGGCCTGCGCCTGATGGAGTCGCCGGACGAGCGGCCCGACCTGATCCTGATGCTCGGGGACCAGGTGTACGCCGACGAGCTCACGCCGGACATGAAGGAGTTCATCGCCGGGCGCAGGGACGAAGGACCCGAGGAGGTCGTCGACTTCGAGGAGTACGCCGAGTTGTACCGGCAGGCGTGGTCCGACCCTCCGGTCCGCTGGCTGATGGCCACGGTGCCCACCCTGATGATCTTCGACGACCACGACGTCAGGGACGACTGGAACACCTCGAACGTCTGGCGCGCGCAGATGGCCGAGGTGCCCTGGTGGGAGCGGCGCATCGTCTCCGCGCTCGGCTCGTACTACATCTACCAGCACCTGGGCAACCTGCCCCCGGCCGAGCGGGAGGCCGATCCCGTGCTCGCCGCGCTGCGGGCGGGCGGCGGCGACGAGGTGCTCGACGCCTTCGCCCGGCGGGCCGACAGGGAGCCCGACTCGGTGCGCTGGAGCTACCACAGGGACCTGGGCGGCACCCGGCTGATCGTGCTGGACAGCCGCAGCGCCCGGGTGCTGGAGCCGGGACGCCGGCGGATGCTCGACCCCGGGGAGTGGGACTGGTTCGACAAGCACGCCACCGGCGATTTCGACCACCTGCTCGTCGGGTCCTCGCTGCCGATCCTGCTGCCCGCGGGCATCCACCATGTGGAGAGCTGGAACGAGGCGGTCTGCGACGGCATCTGGGGCCGCAGGGCGGCGCGGTGGGGCGAGCGGGTGCGGCAGTTTCTCGACCTGGAGCACTGGGGGGCCTTCCGCCGGTCGTTCGAGGAACTCGCGCAGGTGGTGCTTGAGGTCGCCTCGGGCGGCCGGGGGAGGCCGCCCGCGAGTGTGCTGCTGCTGTCGGGCGACGTCCACTACTCCTACATGGCGTCCGTACGGCGCCGCGGCGGCGGGCGCGTCCACCAGGTCGTCTGCTCGCCGATCCGCAACCCGCTGAGCCGCACGCTGCGCTTCGCCAACATCGTGGCGTCGTTCGGGCTCGCGGGCGTGCTCGGCGGGTTGCTGGCCAGGGCCGGGGGCCTTCCCCGGCCGCCGTTGCGGTGGCGCATCAGCAAGGGACCCTGGTTCCCCAACATGATGACCGCCATCGACCTGGCGCCCGGGGAGGCCACGGTGACGTGGTTCACCGACACCGGCGATCAGGACGCGGTGCGGATCAGGCCCGAGCCTCCCGCAGCACCGCGCTGAGCTGGTCCACCGCCCAGGCCAGGTCGTCCCGGGAGACGACGAGGGGCGGCGCGAGGCGGATCGTCGAGCCGTGCGTGTCCTTGACGAGCACGCCGCGGCGCATCAGCGCCTCGCTGATCTGCCGGCCGGTGCCGAGCGAGGGGTCGATGTCGACGCCCGCCCACAGCCCGCGCCCGCGCACCGCCGCCACGCCGGGGCCGAGCTCCGCCAGGCGCGCGTGCAGGAACGCGCCGAGCTCGCGGGCCCTGGCCTGGTACTCGCCGGTCCGCAGCAGCCCGATCACCGCGTCGCCGACGGCGCACGCCAGCGGGTTGCCGCCGAAGGTGGACCCGTGCTGGCCGGGCCCGATCACGCCCATGACGTCGGCGTCGGCGACGACCGCGGAGACCGGGACCACGCCGCCGCCGAGGGCCTTGCCCAGGACGTACAGGTCGGGGACGACGCGCTCGTGGTCGCAGGCGAACGTGTCGCCGGTGCGGCCGAGTCCCGACTGGATCTCGTCGGCGACGAACAGCACGTTGTTGTCGGTGCAGATCTCCCGGACCGCGGCCAGGTAGCCGTCCGGCGGGACCAGCACGCCGGCCTCGCCCTGGATGGGCTCCAGCAGCACGGCCACCGTGTTCTCGTCGATCGCCTCCCTGACCGCCTCGGCGGAGCCGTACTTGACGATCCGGAAGCCGGGGGAGAAGGGGCCGAAGCCGTCGCGCGACTCGGGGTCGGTGGAGAAGCCCACGATGGTCGTGGTGCGGCCGTGGAAGTTGTCCTCCATCACGACGATGTTGGCCTGGTCGGGGGCGACGCCCTTGACCTCGTAGCCCCACTTGCGGGCGATCTTGACGGCGGTCTCGACGGCCTCCGCGCCGGTGTTCATCGGCAGGACCATGTCCTTGCCGCACAGCTCGGAAAGGCCGGTCACGAACGCGGCGAACCTGTCGTGGTAGAACGCGCGGCTGGTCAGCGTCAGCCGGTCGAGCTGCTCGCGGGCCGCCGTGAGGATCGCGGGGTTGCCGTGGCCGAAGTTCAGCGAGGAGTAGCCGGCCAGGCAGTCGAGATACCGCTTGCCCTCCACATCGGTGACCCAGGCGCCCTCGGCCGAGCTGATCACGACGGGCAGCGGGTGGTAGTTGTGCGCGCTGTGGCTCTCGCTGAGCCGGATCAGTTCCTCGCTGTTCATCGAATCTCCCTGTTCGGCCGGATCTCGAGGGTGCAGCACTTGGGCCCGCCGCCGGCCTTGCGCAGCTCGCTGAGGTCCACCGGGACGACCTCGAAGCCATGACGCTTGAGTTCCAGGATCAGCCCGGTCGCCTCGGCGTTGACGACGACGTTGCGGCCGTCGCTCACCGCGTTGAGGCCCAGCACCTCCGCGTCCGCGGACGTGGCGATCACGGCGTCGGGGAACAGCCGCCGCAGCACCTTCCTGCTGCCCTCGCTGAACGCCTCCGGATAGTACGCCACGTTGTGGCCGTCCAGCGGAAACAGGGCGGTGTCGAGGTGGTAGAACCTCGGGTCGACCAGGCGCAGCGTGACGACCGGCCGGCCGAGGAACTCCTGGGCCTCCATGTGCGCCGCCACGTCGGTGCGGAAGCCCGTCCCGGCCAGGATCATCTCGTCGAGCGTCAGGTAGTCGCCCTCGCCCTCGTTGGTGAAGGACGCCTCCAGTGTCTCGTATCCCCGTTCGACGAACCACCGCAGGTAGGCAGGGCCCTCGGCGGCGCGTTCCGGGTGGGCGAACCTCGCTCCGTAGACCCGTCCGTCCACGACGAGCGCGCCGTTCGCGGCGAACACCATGTCCGGCAGGCCCTCGATCGGGTCGATCAGGCTCACGGTGTGGCCCAGGCTCTCGTACGCCTGCCGGAGGCCGTCCCACTGCCGCAACGCCCTGGCCGTGTCGGCGCCCTTCTCGGGATGCATCCACGGGTTGATGGAATACGAGACCGTGAAGAACTCCGGTCGGCACATCAGGAAATGCCGGACCGTACCCGTACGACCACTTTCCGTGGCCTCGGTGGCTGGCGCGAGCGTCATCGTCGACTCCAAGCGGGAAACCGGGTGAACGGGACTTCAGCGTAGGAATCGGGAGGCGACAATCCAATGCGCCCGCGTTGCGATCACGTGTGGATCGGTTGCGTCCTTCACCCGTTCTGCAGCGATCCGTTAATCAGCCGCGACAGCACGATCGAACTCTTGGTGCGGACCACGAACGGTTCGGCCGCCAGGCGCTCGATCACCCGCTCGACGTGCCGCACGTCGGTCGCGCGGATGTGCAGCAGCGCATCGGCCTCGCCGGTGACCGTGCAGGCGGAGACGACCTCAGGGTGCCGGGACACGGCCATGCCGATCTCCGCCGGTGAGGTCTTGCCCCGGCAGTACAGCTCGACGTACGCCTCGGTGGTCCAGCCGAGGGCCGACGGCTCCACCCTGGCGCTGAAGCCGGTGATCGCGCCGCTGGCGATGAGCCGGTCGACCCGCCTCTTCACGGCCGGAGCCGACAGCCCCACTTGAGCGCCTATCTCGGCGTACGTCGCCCGGGCGTCCTCGACAAGGGCCCGGATTATGGCGCGATCAAGCTCGTCCAACCTCACGTGGACCTGTATACAGCCGCCGGGCCCGGCATGCCCCCGCGCCGGGCCCCGCGGAGGCGCGGGCATGCAGAGGGCGCGGGTCCCCTCGCCGGGCCCGCGCCCTCTCGTCGACGGCGGGTCGTCAGGCCGCCGCCCCGCAGATCAGCTCGGCCGCCCTGGACAGCAGATCCGTGTAGACGGTCGGATCGTCGGCCTCGATGACCGGGAAGCCCACGCCGAAGTCGCCGTTGACCCACCGTGCCCGCACGCCGGGATTGGCGACGTCGGTCCCGTCGTACAGGAACACGTGGGGGCTGCAGTCGACCCGGCCGTGCCGGGCCGTCTCGAACTGGTCCATCACCGCCCGCCGCGCGCGGC
The DNA here is from genome assembly GCF_006874435.1 of Microbispora sp. KK1-11. NCBI lineage: Bacteria > Bacillati > Actinomycetota > Actinomycetes > Streptosporangiales > Streptosporangiaceae > Microbispora > Microbispora sp. KK1-11. The sequence goes on from NZ_VIRJ01000003.1 coordinate 364,754, forward strand.
CGTCGTCGAGCGCCTCGGCCAGCGCCCCGACGTCGACCACCCCGGTGGAGGCCGCGACGTCGAGGATCTCGTGCCGCAGCGAGATGCACCGGCCTTCGGCCCAGAAGGCCCGGCGCAGCGCCAGGTCGAGCTGTTCGGAGGCGTGCAGGCTCTGCGCCTTGGCCGCCTGCACGGCCTCCAGGGGCGGCAGCATCGTGACCGGGTAGGTCCAGTCGGGTCCCTGCCACAGGCGCCAGCCGGCGCCGGGGTCGAGCGCGCCGACCACCGACACCTCCGAGTCCACCCCCGGGCGCTCGTTCACCGTCCGGTTGAACAGCTCCAGCGGGAAGCAGCGGTGGTCGAACCACAGCCGTCCCTCCAGGCCGAGCCGCCGGCGCGCCTCGTGCAGGCGGTAGACGGCCAGGTGGGCGAAGGAGCAGTTGAGGTCGGAGAAGACCACGATCGTGTCGGGCGAGCCGGGCAGCCGCGGATCTCTGTTCATCTCGAATCACCTCCGGTCGGTACGGCCGTCCGCTCGGGGAACAGCCGGCACAGCGCGGCGTAGAGCAGCGCCGCCGTGCAGAACGGCACCAGGCAGCTCAGGTCGACCCCGCCCGCCAGGCGGGCGAACGGGCCGGTGTAGAGCGTGTTGTCCACGAACAGCAGCCCCAGGACCACCGCGGGGACGAACGCCCCCAGGGCCCGGAGGTTGACCCCCCCGGTGAACCAGTAGCCGCCCCGGTGGCCGGGCCGCGCGAAGCCGTACAGGTCCTCGGGGTGGTACCGGCCCCGCCGCAGCGCGAACCCGACCAGCATGATCGCGGTCCACGGCGAGACGAGGACGAGCAGGACCAGCACGAACGTCGAGATCGACTCGATGGCGTCGAAGACGATCGCCCCGACGTAGAGGGTGGCGACGCCGAGTGCCCACATCAGCCACGTCGCGGCGGCGCGGGGGAGCCGCCACAGGAGGGAGTTGGCCGACAACCCCGCCGCGTACAGGCACAGTGCCGCCTGCGGCAGCGTGCCGGCGAACCCGAAGGCGATCACCACGACCGCGAACCACCGGGGCACGACGTCGGCCACCCCGAGGATCCAGGGCGCCGAGCCGTCCTTCAGCATCGTCGTGACGTAGGCGCCGCCGACGAGCGCGAGCGCGTTGCTCACGTACATCGCCGCGCCGTTGTACGCCACCGCCGCCCGGTCGCGGACCCGGGGCGACAGGTAGCGGCTGTAGTCGCCCTGGAACGTCGAGTACGACACCGGCAGCGTGGCGCTGAAGGACACGGCCAGCAGCCAGGTCCGCCAGAAGTCGCCCAGCGCGTACGGCCCGCCCGCGTAGGCCGGGTCGAAACCGGGCAGCAGCACGACGACCAGCGCCAGCAGCACCAGCCCGCCGATCACCGTCATGACCTTGTACGTCGCCAGCAGCGCGCCGTATCCGTACACCGCGACCACCACGACGGCCAGTGCCATCACCGGCATCGTGACGGCCAGCCCGGCCGGGCCGGCAGGGGTGCCGAGCACCCGCTGGCCGGCCGCGAGGATGGCCGTCGCGCCCGTCCACACCGCGATCGAGAAGAACCCGATCGCGACCACGATCGTGATGACGTTGGCGACGACCCGGCCGCGCACGCCGAAGTGGGCGCCGCTGGAGACCGCGTCGTTCGCGCCGGTGCGCTTGCCGAACAGCACGAGCGGTGCGAACACCGCCGTGCCGATCAGCAGCCCCACCAGGATCGCGGTGACGGAGGCCGTCCAGCTCAGGCCGAAGCTCACCGGTACCGAGCCGAGCACCACCGTGCCGAACGAGAACTGGGCCGAGTGCCAGATCCACAGGAACTCGCGCGGCGAGGCGGTGCGCTCGCCGTCCGGGATCCGGTCGACGCCGTGCGCCTCCACCCGCGTGCTCTGCCCGGTGACCTGCCCGGTGACCTGGGAGGGCAGTTCGCGGGTGGTCACGGAGACCCCGCCTCGGGCAGGACGGCCTCGGCGTACGCCGCCGCCTCCGCCGCCGACCGAGGAGACGCGGCGTCCTCGGGCAGCAGCGTGACGCGCAGCGACCCGCACGGCGGGCCGGCCACCTGCCGCCCGGTGAGCAGGTCGAACGTGGAGTGGTGCAGCGGGCAGGTGATCCGCAGCGTCCGCCCGTTGAGGTAGCCGTAGCGCAGCCGCCCCCTGCGGTGGGGACACTCCGCCTGGGTCAGCACCCGCCTGCCCGCCACCTCGATGAGCAGGAGGTCGGGCGCGATCTGGCGCAGCGAGACGGGCCGGCCCGTGTCCTGGGTCATGCGGGCACCTTCCTCGCCCTGTCCACCGCTGCCTCCGTGGCCTCCGCGATGACGGCGCTGGTCAGCGTGACGCCGGCCCACACCTTCGCCAGGTCGACCTCGCGGTGCTCGCCCAGCGCCCGTATCGCGGTCTGCATCTGCTTGGAGTGGAAGCTGTCGATGTACAAATGTTCTGTGTAGTACCGGTCGTTGCTGATGCCGAGCCGTTTCGCCGCGGCCGCGAAGGGCTTGAAGGCGTACAGCACGCTGGCCTCGAAGTAGGCGTACGCGCCGAGGAAGTACTCCGGCGCCGGCGCCCGGTCGGCCAGCCAGTGGAACAGGTTGACGTACGCGAAGCTGGCGTCCCCGGCCCGGTCCACGTAGTGCTCCAGGTCGGGGGGCATGCCCAGCTCGATCACCAGGTCGCGGTAGAGCCGCGAGTGCTCCATGTCGTCGTTGCCGCAGCCGAACTCGTCGATGAGCACGCGCAGCACGGCCATGCGCGCCTTCGGCGGCAGGCGCCGCAGGATCCCGATGTGGGACTGCGACTCGACCAGGCCGTCGACGGCGAACTCCGCGACCACCGTCTTGAACTGGTCGAGGGTGGCCTCCTCCGCCAGGAAGCGCTCGTCGCCGGAGGGGTTGGCCTGCTCCTTGGCCAGCAGGTCGTGGAGCGCGTCGATCAGCTCGATGCGGAACCCGAAGCGGGGAGCGCGCTCCTCGTGCTCGGCGGCGAGACGCACCACCCAGTCGCGCTCGATCTCGCACAGCTCGGCGTACATCTGGGGAGTGAGGACCGAGCGGTTGTAGACGTAGAGCCGCTTCTGGGCGGAGTCTCCGGGCCGGACCTCCAACATCCCGCTCACCCCGCCTCCTCGACGACCGCGTCGGTGTCGATGACCCCGCGGCGGTGCAGTTCCTTCTTCAGGTGCCGGTACCAGTCGTCGTTGAACAGGCCGTACCGCTCGCAGGTCGCGTCGATCTCCCCCTGCCGTCGCACGGACGGCTCGGCCAGCATGGCGTTGGCGAGGCCGGGCTCCAGGTTGGCCAGGGGACCGATGAACCCGGCGACGCCGCCGGGCCCCGTCACCTCGTGCAGGAGGTTCTCCCAGCCCTCGAACACCGGGATCCCGGGGACCGCGGCGACGAGCTTCCTGGTGAACTCGGCCGACCCGCTGGACTCCTTGATGCCGACGACGCCGGGCAGGGCGCAGACGCGCACCAGGGTGTCCAGTTCGATCTGGTTGCCCGACAGGGCCTTCTCGTTGTAGACGAACAGCGGGACCGGCACGGCCTCCCGGATCGCCCGGTAGTGCTCGTAGATCTCCTCCTGCGTCAGGTCCGGCGAGAAGGGGGTGGTGACGGCGATGGCCGCCACGCCGAGGGCCTGGGCCTCCTTCGCCCTGGCGATCACCTCCTCGGTGGTCGGCGACTGCACGCCGGCCAGGACGGGCAGCCCGTCCGCGTGGCGGACGGCGTACGCGACCACGTCGTGCCACTGCCGGTCCGACAGCTTCCACCCCTCGCCGGTGGACAGGGCGGGCATCAGCCCGGTGACCTCGCTCCTGAGGGACTCGACGAGCCGCCGTACGCTCGGCTCGGACACCTCGCCCGCCTCGGTCAGGGGCGTGACCATGGGGACGATCGTCCCCGAGTGCTTTGCTGGATACACGGGTCACCTCACAGGTCGTCGACGTCGACTCGCAGGGCCAAGGACCGCTCGTAGAGCCGTTCCAGCGGCGCCGGGAACACCGGTTCGTCATCGGCCGGCTTCGCCGGCTCCACCGGCCGGACCGGGAGGTCGGGGCGCAGGCTCAGCCGGGGGCTGGCCGTGACCACGACCGTGTCGCGGCGCATCGCCATCGCCACGAGCAGCCGCTCGTGCAGCGGAAGGTCCGCAAGCACCCCGGCATCGAGGGCGAGGCGCAGGTCCTGCTCGTCGTAGCCGATGCGGTCGATGGCCATGTCGGAGTGCAGGTTGTCCATGAACGGGTAGTACTCGTCCTGCACCAGGCGGGGGTACCGCCAGACCAGGTCGTCGCACCGCCCGACGTGCTCCAGGCTCATCAGGACGTGGCCGCCGGACAGGCGCTCGGTGAAGAAGCGCTTGCACCCCAGCCGGACCTCGTCGTCGCGGCTGTGCATGCCCATGAACAGGGCGGCGTCGAGGAAGGGCTCACCGCTCATAGCCGAGCAGCACCTCACGCATCCGGTGCATGGCGCAGGCGAAGGTGCCGGGCCGGCGGGCGAGGGCGACGCGGATGTAGCGCTCGCCCTTCGCGGGGTCGTTCCAGTAGAAGTACGTGCCGGGCAGCACGTAGATCTCGTCCTGCAGCAGCCGCTGCTGCAGCTCGCTCGCGGTGAGGTCCTCCGGCTTGATGCGGAACCACGCGACGCTCGTGTTCACCACGGGCTCGACGTACTCGAGGATGGTGCCCTCGACGGCCTTGACGGCCATCGCCCGGTTGTCGGTGATGACGTCGCGCACCGAGGCGAAGTTGTCCTCGATGGAGTCCTCGACGTACTGGGTGAGGAAGTTGAGGACGAACGGCGAGACGTTCAGCAGGACGGCCGTCTGGATGTTGTAGACGTCCTCCTTGATGTCGTCGCTGACCGTCAGCATCGCGCACTTGGCGTCCTGCACCGGCCAGGTCTTGCCGGTGTCCTCCAGCGCCATGTACGAGACGCCCGACTCCTCCAGCAGCTCGTAGATGTCGATGCGCCCGATCTTCTCGTCGCACAGCGCGAACGACGCGAAGCACAGGTCGAGCATCAGCAGCTTGCCGTGGTCCTTGCAGTAGCGGATGACCTCGCGGAATCCGTCCATCCCGTACTGCAGGAGACTGAATCCGGTCGGATTGTTCGGGTCGACCAGATAGAGCGCGTCGGTTTCCAGCGTGCTCAGGTTCGCGTAAATGCGGGCCGGATCGGCGAGCGACTCCTCCGGCAGTGCGGTGAGTTCGACCTGCATGTGCTTGAGTAGGTCGACGAGATTGTCGAAGCACGGCTCGATGAGGCCGACCGACATGTTCCGCTGCATCAGGTACATGGCGGCGACCATTGTGGAGACGCTGGCCGAATACGACAGCCAGGTTTTGCCGGCGGCCGCTGCGGTGGGCTGCCTGTGCAGCCGGAAGAAGGCGTCGATGAATCGACGCTCGAAATACGCCTGCTGGTTTTCCTCGGCCTCGTACCACAGGTCGGGGAGGCGGGAGACGATCTTGTCCTGGCCGGCGGACTGGCGCTGGTGGGTGTGTGCGTCGGCGAGGTTCCACCGCGTCTTCAGGGCCTGGATCTCGTGCTGGGTGAGGTCGACGAACCCGGTCACGTCCGGCGTTCCGGACGCGCTGAGCGGCGTCTCTTCGATTTCCGAACCGACATTGTTCATGACAGATCCCTTCACTGGTGCGGAACATGGAGTAGCGCAAGAGTGGTGCGGGAAGACATGCGTCGGAGGCGGCGACTTCGCCGCGAGCTCCTTCTTACGGAGAAGCAGGGAGGAACGTCACTCCCGTTTTGCCCGCGATGGGCGATGCGATAAAAAGGTACGTCTCACTTACGGCGGAGTCAACGGTGAGACGGGAAATGCTTCTTTCCGGATTTCCGGAATGGCCCGGGTTTCGCGTCACCGGGCACTGACTCTGGGTAATCGAAATTCGCGTCGATTATCCCAGGAATGGGGGCCGTCCATAAAGAATCGGCGCGCGTCGAAATCCCGGCGCGCGCCGATGAAAGAACCGGTCGCGTGCTGCGCCGGCGGGCCACCCGGGTCCGCCGGCGTTCCGCGCCCCCGCGAGAGGGCCGTTCTGTGTGCCCGTCAAAGGGCTTCGGTCAGGCGGCGGCGCGCTTGAGCATGTCCTCGAACACGCTCGGATCGTCGGAGGAGACGACGGGCCAGCCGATGCCGTACGAGCCCACCCAGCCGACCTCGATTCCGGGGTTGGCGTGGTCGGTGCCGTCCGGCAGGAACAGGTGCGGGCTGCAGTTCACCCGGTCGGTCGCCGCGATGGCGGCCTGTTCGGACAGTGCCCTGCGTGCCCGGCCGTCGTCGAGCGCGGCCGCAAGGGCGTCCACGTCCACCACGCCGGTGGACGCGGCGGCGTCCAGGATGACCTTGCGATGGCTGATGCACCGGGACTCGGCCCAGAACGCCTTCCGCAGCGCCAGGTCGAGCTGCTCCGACGCCGCGAACCCCTGCTCCTTGGCCGCCTGGACGGCCTCCAGCGCGGGCAGCGTGGTGGACGGGTACAGCCAGTCCTTCGCCTGCCACAGCTGCCACCCCGCGTCGGGCTCGAGCGCGGCCATCCGGCCCACCTCGCTGTCGGTCCCCGGCCGGGGACTGGGCGCGTCGTTGAGCAGTTCCAGGGGGAAGGCGCGGTGGTCGAACCGGACCCGGTCGGTCAGGCCCAGACGTTCCCGGGTCCTGTGGAGCCGGTGCACGGCTATGTGCGCGAAGGAGCACCAGATATCCGAGAAGATGATGATGGTTCCGGGCTCCGGGGTCAGTGTCGTCGTCATCGACGTTCTCCTTGTGTCGTGCCTCGTATCGCTCAGGCCGCGCCGGCGCTGAGCGTGGCCCCCTCGTGCTTGGCGAGCACGGCCTCCACCAGCACGTCCTCGTCCGGCAGCCACGGCGTCATCGAGGGCACCTCACGCAGCGTCTTCACGAGCGTCTCGGTGCCCTCCACGACGGTGGCGCCGTGCGAGCTGAGGATGTGCCGGGGGGCGAGCCGGAGCAGGTCGTCCAGCACGATGTCGAACTTGGCCGGGTCGGCCAGTGCGGTCCAGGGGGCGTTGGCCCTGGTGAACAGGGCCATCCCGGCGAGGTAGTCGCTCTCCGGGATGTCCTGGGCGTCCTCCGCCAGCGTCGGCAGGATCGCGCCGAAGCTGTCCGCGCTGAACAGTGAACGGGTGGCGTGATCGTAGAGGGCCAGCGTCGAGGGGGAGTCGTAGGCGGGCGGGCGCAGCAGGGAGACGACCCTGCCCCCGAGGTCGAGCGTGCGGCCGGGGTTGACCTGCAGGACGCGGTTCGGGGGCACGTCCCACTCCTCGCCGAGCCGCGCGACGGCCAGGCCGTTCGTGACGACCTTGGCCTGCGGCGCCGCCATGAGGATTTCCTTGAGGTTGCCCGCGTGGTCCCTGTCGTCGTGCGTGAGCACGATCCAGCGCAGGTCGGCCGGGTCGACCAGGGACCACAGGGCCTGCTCGAAGTAGCCGCGGTCGATCGCCATCCCGGTGTCGACGAGGATCGGCTGCGGGCCGCGGATCAGGTAGGCGTTCACCGGCAGCAGGCCGGCGCCGTTGATGGGGAGGGACGACGGCAGCGTGGTGACGCCGGGTGTCGCCTCGTATGGGCTGCGCAGATAGGAGGTCATGGAGGGGGGTCCTTTCCGCGGTGAGTTGACTCAGGTGAGCTGGACGAGCACCGAGCCGACGATGAGCAGGGCGAGACCGGACAGGCGCGGCGCGGTCAGCGGGCGCCGGGGCAGCCGCAGGAAGCCGTAGTTGTCGATCACGGCAGAGGCGACCTGCTGGCCGGTCACGGTCAGCGCCACGGTGGTGGCGGCGCCGATCGTGGGGATGAGCGTGAAGGTCGCGGTGACGTACGCCGCGGCGCAGGCGCCGCCGAGCCAGCCCCACCAGGGCATCGTGCGCAGGCCGCCGAGCTGCGGCCGGGGGGTGCGGCGCGTCGCCAGCAGGACGAGCAGCACCACGGCGATGGTGATCGTGGCCACGATGAAGCTGATCATCGCGGTGGTCACCGGCTCGTGGATGTCCTTGCGCAGCGCGGCGTTGACCGCTCCCTGCACCGGCAGGACCGCGCCGGCCACGATGCCCAGCAGGATCCAGCCGCCCTGGCCGAGGCCGCCGCTCCGGCGTACGGCCGCGGGCGCCGTCGCGGCCGGGGCGGTGACGGTGGCCGTCCCGCCACGGACGGGAGTGCCGGGAGTGCCGGGAGCGCCGCCGGGCGCCGGTCCCGCCGCGGGCGGCGTCTGCGCCGGGCGCTGTCCCCGGATGATGACCGTGATGCCGGCGAGGACCGCGAGCGCGCCGAGCGCGATGCCGACGCTGAGCGGCTTGCGCGCGATGCCGAACAGGCCGAACAGGTCCAGCCCCAGCGACGCGAACATCTGGCCGGTCACGAACAGGCCCGCCGCGGCCAGCGCGCCGAGGCGGGGGAAGAGCAGGATCCCGCTGGTGATGTAGAGCGGGCTGGCCAGACCCCCGAGCAGGTGCCAGAAGGGCACGCCGGGCGCGAGGCGGACGGCGCCGATCGCTCCGACCGCGACCGCGAGGAGCGCCAGCAGGGCCGTCGCCACGCCCAGTTGCAGGGTCGAGGCACCGTACGGCGTCCCCACGGCCTTGTTGAGCTGGAGATTCACCGAGGCTTGCACTGCCAGTAAGCAGCCGACCAGCAGTGCCGAGGCGAGGAACAGGGCATGCATCGCGATCCCTCTTCTAGAGAACCGGATTTCCGAGAAGCCGGACCAGAACCGGACATGGTGTCCGGATGAGCGTAAGACAAAGTGGACGCGATGTCCACATAGTTCGGCCGGGGGGCTACCATGGCCTCATGAACAACGGGTTGATGGATCCCGGCGGAAACCGGAGGAACGGCCGCGTTCCGTCGGAGGGGACCATCCCGGCCGGTGCCGGCCGGGAACTGCCCGTGCTCGACCTCGAACCGGGACGCTCGGGGCCGGTGCGGGAACGGGCGGACGCCGCGCGCAACCGCATGCGGGTGCTGAAGGCGGCCGAACGGCTCTTCGCGACGAGGGACGCGCGGCACGTCACGATGGACGAGATCGCCAAGGCGGCAGGGGTGGGGCGGGCCACGCTCTACCGGCGCTATCCGGACCCCGCGTCGATCGCGACGGCTCTCCTGGACGAGCACGAGCGGCAGGTGCAGGGACACATCCTGAACGGCCCGCCGCCGCTCGGCCCGGGGGCCTCACCGGCCGACCGGCTGGCCGCGTTCTACGTCGCCATGATCGACCTGCTGGAGCGTCACCTGCACCTCGTGCTGGGAGCCGAGACCGGCAGGGCCCGGTTCGGCACCGGCGCCTACCGCTTCTGGCGCGCGCACGTGCGGATGCTGCTGACCGAGGCGCGGGTGCCGGACCCGGAGGGAATGGCGGACGCCGTGCTGGCGCCGCTCGCGCCCGAGGTCTACCAGTTCCAGCGGCACACCCTGGGCCTGTCGCAGGCCCGCGTCACCGAGGCGCTGGTGTGGAGCGCTCGCCGGCTCGCGGGAGGCTGAGCGATCCCGGCTCGGGCCGCGGGCAGTAGCCGCCGATCCCGCGCTCCAGCAGGTCGAAGGCGCGCTCGGCGTGCTCCCTCATGTCCGCCCTGATCAGCGCCGGATCCTCGCCGGCCGTCTGCCGTATCGCGAAGTGGCGGGTCAGCGTGCGGACGGTGGCGCAGATCTGCGCCGCCACGAGACGGGGGGTCAGGTCGTCGGGGTCGGCGTCGGTCTCCTCGGAGAGCGTCCGAGCGAGCCGATCCTCCCGGTTGACGTCCAGCATGTGCACCCGCGACTGGAGCGCCACGCTCTCCCGCACCCGCTGCACGAACAGGTCCAGGCCCTCGCTCATCCCATAACGCCAGTCGCCGGCGTCGAGGGCCTCGAAGAAGTCGCGCCGCACCGCCTCGACCGCCGTCTCGCCCGCGCGGCGCTCGCGCACGGCCCGGGCCAGCATGTCTTCGCTCTCCTCGCTGCGGTCGAGGAACAGGTCCTCCTTGGTCCGGAAGTAGTTGAACACCGTGTTGACCGACACGTCGGCGGCTCTGGCCACCTCGGCCACCGTGACGTTGTCGAAGCCCCGTTGCAGGAACAGCCCCATCGCCATGTCGGCGATCCGCTGCCGGGTCTCCCGCTTCTTCCGCTCCCGCAGGCCCTCTTCCACACCTCGATTGTAAGGGCGAGAACAATATTTAAGCGACTCCAAATTTGGTGTTACTCTACTCAACATGATTCACGCCAGAGGGCTCACCAAGACCTTCGGCCCGGTCGAGGCCGTCCGGGGGATCGATCTCGACGTCTCCGCGGGGGAGATCGTCGGCTTCCTCGGACCGAACGGCGCGGGCAAGACCACCACGCTGCGCATGCTGACCACGCTGCTGCGCCCGACCTCCGGCACCGCCACGGTCGCGGGCGCCGACCTGTTCGCCGACCCGGCGGTCGTACGCCGCCGCATCGGCTACGTCGCCCAGGGCGGCGCGTTCACGCCGTTCTCCGCGGTGGGGAAGGAGCTCGTGCTCCAGGCCCGCCTGTACGGCCTCAACAGGGAGCAGGCCCGCGAACGGGTGACCACCCTGCTCGCCGCGCTGGACCTGCCCGGGGTGGAGGAGCGTACGACGGCCACCATGTCGGGCGGCCAGAAGCGCCGGCTGGACATCGCGATGGGCCTGCTCCACCGGCCCGAGCTGCTCTTCCTCGACGAGCCCACGACCGGGCTCGACCCGCAGAGCCGCGCCAACTTGTGGGACCACGTGCGCCGGCTGCGCGAGCAGGAGGGCCTGACGGTCTTCCTCACGACCCACTACCTGGAGGAGGCCGACGCGCTCTGCGACCGCGTCCTGATCATCGACCACGGCCGGCTCGTCGCCCAGGGGACTCCCGACGAGCTGAAGTCCGAGCACGGCGCGCGGACGCTCGACGAGGTCTTCCTCGCCGTCACCGGCCGCGAGCTGCGCGAGGGGGCCGCCGCGTGACCGCCCTCGCCACCCTGACCGGGCACTACCTGCGCGTCTCCTTCGGCAACAAGTTCAGCCTCGTCTTCAGCGCCCTGCAGCCGTTCCTCTACCTCGTGCTGTTCGGCCCGCTGTTCGACCGCAGTGGCGTGGGCTCCTGGGCCGTCCTCGTGCCCGGCCTGCTGGTGCAGCTCGGGCTGACGAGCGCGGGAATGTCGGGCTTCACCATCGTCTTCGACCAGCGGTTCGGCGTGCTCGAACGGCTGCGGGTCACGCCGGTGAGCAGGGTGACGCTGCTGCTCGGCCGGGTGCTCAGGGACAGCGTCGTGCTGCTGGTCCAGGCGGTTGCGATCATCGTGGCCGCGTACGCGCTGGGCCTGCGGGCGCCGCTCGCGGGGGTGCTGGCGGCGCTGCTGCTGACCACCGTGCTGTCGGTCGGCATGGCGTCGCTGTCGTACACGGCGGCGCTCACGCTGCGGCAGGAACTGTTCGCGCCCGTGATGTCCACCCTGGTGGTCCCGCTGATGCTGCTGTCGGGCGCGCTGCTGCCGATGTCGCTCGCCCCCGCATGGCTCGACGTGGTGTCGCGGCTCACGCCGTTCCGGTACGCGGTCGAGGGGTTGCGCGCGCTTTTCGCCGGTTCCTACGCGTCGTCCGCCCTGTTGTGGGGGGTCATCGTGTCCCTGGCCTTCGCCGTCCTGGGCGTTACCCTGGGCACCAGGCGTTTCCAAAGGGAAAACGCCTGATCAGGGGTAGGAAAAGGCATTCGAAGTTGATACCGGTTTGCGGGCGCCGCCGGGCACGGAGACGGTCACAATGGGTGGCGTGGCGGACGTCAACTTCACCCTCGTCCAGCTGCGTTACTTCGTAACCGCGGCCGAGCTCGGCAGCATGACCGCGGCCAGCAGAGAACTCATGGTGGCGCAGTCGGCGATCTCGGCCGCCATCGCCCAGGTGGAGCGGGAGCTGGGCGTCCAGCTCCTGATCCGCCACCACGCCCGCGGCCTGTCGCTGACCCGCGCGGGCGAGCGCTTCCTCGTCGAGGCCAGGGAGTTCCTGTCCCACGCCGCGGCGCTCGCCCAGTCGGCGCGCGGCCTCGCGGGATCGCTGACCGGTGAGCTCGCCGTCGGCTGCCTGACCACGCTCGCGCCGTTCTACCTGTCCCGGCTGCTGCGCGAGTTCGCCGAGAAGTACCCCGGCGTGCGGGTCAGCGTCGCGGAGGGCGAGATCTCCACCATGGAGTCGGCCCTGCTCGACGGGCGGTGCGAGGTCGCCCTCGTCTACGCCATCGACCTCGCCCTCGACCTCGACATCCGTACGCTCACCCGGGCGAGGCCGTACGCGTTGCTGCCACCGGAGCACCCCCTGGCCCGGGCGGAGACGGTGTCGCTGACGGACCTGGCGGCCGAGCCGATGATCCTGCTGGACCTGCCGCGCAGCCGCGACTACTTCCGGGCCATCTACCCCACCGAGCCGCGCGTGCGGTTCCGCACGTCGAGCTACGAGACGGCGCGCTCCCTGGTGGCGGGCGGGCACGGCTACTCGATACTCAACCAGCGGGCCGACAACGACCAGACCTACGACGGCGGCCGGGTCGCGTGCGTCCCGATCAGCGACGACGTGCCCGCGCTCGACGTCGTGCTCGCCTCGGTGCGCGGTGTGCGGCCCACCGCCCGGGCGGTCGCCTTCGCCGAGACCTGCCAGGCGTTCTTCTCCAGGAGGTAGTTCACCCGAGGTCGGCGAGCAGCTCCTCCAGGAACGCGCCGGTCTGCGTGGCCGGCCGTGCGTCCACGCACACCGCGTTCATCACCTGCGTGTACGCCTCGGTGTCCTCGGGCTTGTCCAGGTAGAGGGCGCTGGTGAGCTGCTCCAGGTAGACGACGTCGGGCAGCTCGGGCGCTTCGAAGCGCAGGATCGTGAAAGGCCCCCCGCACGCGGCGTGCCCGCCGTGGTCGAACGGCACGATCTGCAGCGTGATGTTCGGCTGCTTCGTCACCTCGATGAGGTGTTCCAGCTGGGCCCGCATCACCTTCCGGCCGCCGATCGGGCGGCGCAGCGCCCCCTCGTCCATCACGGCCCACAGGGTCGCCGCCTCGGGCCCGGTCAGCCGCTCCTGCCGGCGCATCCGCAGGTCCACGCGCCGGTCGACGTCGTCGGCGGACCGCCCCACGTTGCTCCGCAGGACGAGGGCCCGCGCGTACTCGGGCGTCTGCAGCAGCGTGGGCACGAACTGCAGCTCGTAGCAGCGGATGACGGACGCCGCCTCCTCCAGCCCGACGTAGAACTCGAACCAGCCCGGCAGCACGTCGCTGTACTTGTGCCACCAGCCGGGGATGTTCGCCTGCCGCGCCAGGTCGAGCAGCACGGCCCGGTCGTCGGCGTCGGTGATGCCGTAGAGGGTGAGCAGGTCGGCGACGTCCCGCTCCTTGAAGCCGACCCTGCCGAGCTCGAGCCTGCTGATCTTGGCGTGCGACCCGCGGATGGCACGGGCCGCCTTCTCGGGGGTGATGCCGCTCTCCCGGCGCAGCCGCCTGAGCTGGGCCCCGAGCAGAAGCCGCAGGGCCGTCGGGCCGCCGCGGGCGGTCCCGACCGGTACGGGGGCGGTGTTGCCCGCCTGTGCGTTCACGATCGCTCCATCGGCGGCGCTCCCGGAAGAATTCCTGGTGAACCAATCGGATTGATCATCCTACCGGACCGGGGTGAGGCCGTCTTTTCTGGGAACTTCCACGGAAAGTCGGGGGACGCGCGACATTTGCACGTGCACGCGTGCTTGCATCCGCAAGGCACAGGGCAAGATACACGACGGCAGGGAAATTCACATCATGTAATGAGTGAGACCTGAGGGATCGGCGATGACAGCAGACCTGGCGGGCCCGGGAGCCGCGACAGCGCCTCCGTGGTTGACCTCGATGTTCGAGCGCGACGACGTCGCCGGCTTGTCCCTGCCTCCGTCGGCCACGTGTACCTTTCACGGGCGCACCACGTCCGCCGCCGCGGCGCGTGACTTCACCGCCAGGACGTTGTGCGGCTGGGGCCTCCCCGGCCTCGTGCCGGATGCGCAGATCGTGGTGTCCGAGTTGGTGACCAACGCGCTGCGGCACGTTCCCGGCGACCCCGCGGACGCCCCGCCGATCCGGCTGAGGCTGGTGAAGCACCGGTTTCATATCGGCTGCGGCGTGAGCGACGCCAGCGAGCGGGTGCCGGCGGTCTCCGCCTGGAGCGACCTGTCGGAGTCGGGCCGGGGGCTGCACCTGGTCGAGGCGCTGACCGCGGCGTGGGGATGGATCCTCACCCGCGGCGGCGGCAAGGTGGTCTGGGCGCTGTTCGACGCCTCGCCCGCCTCCTGAGCGGCGCTTGCCGAGGCCGGCCGCCTGATCGACCTGCCGAGGCCGGCCCGAGCCGCGGCGCTCGGGCCGGTTCGGACCTGGTCCGGTCAGCCCTGCTCGGCCTCGCCGGTGACCTGCTCGGCCGCCTCCTCGGGCGACTGCTCCAGATCCTGGTCGGCCTGGGCCTGCGCGGAGGCCTTGTCCAGCCGGACCCAGCTCGTGACGCTCTCGACCGCGAACAGCACGAGCAGGTACGCCGTGAGGACGGCCGCAACGGGGGTCAGCCATCCGGCGGCGGCGGCCACGCCCAGGACCAGCAGGCGGACCTCCCAGCCCAGCCCGGCCTGGTAGAGCCAGGCGGGGGGCCAGATGCCCTGCCGGGTGCGGTAGACGGTGTCGTACGTGTGGTAGCCGATCACGTAGAGCAGCACGAACAGCAGCCACTTGGGCGTGTCCGCGGCAAGCCCGAGCAGGATGATCGTCATGAACTCGGCCGCACGCAGCAGCGGGGGCGTGAGCCAGTCGAAGCGGCCCAGGTGGTCGCGGCCGGCGGTGGGCAGGACCAGCACGAGTAGCACGGCGACGGGCACGAGCAGGATCGGGCCGTCGGTGAGCGTGCCGGCGACGGCCAGCGCCACGATCGCGAGCAGCGCCACCACGGTCGCGGGCACGGGCGGCAGCAGCCGGCCCAGGGAGCCCTTCAGCGCGGTGGCGAGCGGGCCGTCGTCGCGGTAGGCGAGCAGGCGCGCGGTCTGGACGCGGCGGCGCTCCTCGTCCGGGTCCGGAAGCGGCGTGATGGTCTGCGGCTGAGTGATCATGCGAGCGACCTCAGGAGACGTCCGGTGAGGGTGTAGGTGGCCGCGACGCCGCCCCAGACGATCAGCGTCAGGAACGTCACCCGGGGGTTGAAGAACGCGGCGGTGATCGCGATCGCGGCGAAACGCTCGCCGATGGGGAACACGATCATCTTGCGGGCCCAGTGGACCGGGCGGAACTTGCCGGCCTTGGTCCACAGCTTCAGCAGCCCGCGAACGCCGGTGCTCCGGCTCGCCCTGCGCTGCTCCAGCGCCTCCCGCAGCGGACGGTCGTCGGCGACCGTCAGGTCCAGCGTGGGCAGCGGCACGGGCGCCTTGCGCCGGTTGGCCGCACCGAACGAGAAGTCAAGCAGGTGCTTGACCGACTGGAGGGCCAGCGCGACCAGCGCCAGCGTCCAGATGCCCTCGCCGTCGCCGAACTGCCCGGACACCGTCGCGCCGACCGCGAGGCCGACGAAGACGGCGTACTCCTTGAACCGGTCGAACGTGGCGTCCAGCCAGGCGCCGAGCACGCCGAACTTGCGCGCGTAGCGGGCGACCTGGCCGTCCACGCAGTCGAAGACGAACGCGAAGTAGATGAGCAGCGCGCCGGCCACCGCCCCCCAGCGGGTGCCGGTGGCGAACGCGCCGGCCGACAGCAGGCCGAGGGCGATCGAGATCAGCGTCACCTGGTTGGGCGTGAGCCCCCTGCGGGCCGCCCAGCGGGCGATGAAGCGCGAGTAGGTGCTGACGAAGAACGTGGTGAAGAAGCCGTCGGCGCCCTTCACGGCGTTGTTCAGCCGGGCCCGGTCCTCGTCGTAGCCCGCCATCTCGACCAGCGCCTCGTCGGCGTCGGCCTGGCTGCGGATGCGGCGGAAGAACAGGTCGCGGCGGCCCCGCCGGCCCACCGACACGCCGCGCCGGACCAGGCCGAGCACGAGAAGCTCGGTCACGTCGTCCTCGGGGCCGAACAGGTGGGCCATGTCCGCCAGCTCGCGGGCGACCTCGGCGAGAGTCGGCAGGTGCCGCTGGTGGAGGTGGAGCGGCCCGAGCAGCGCCGCGTTCGGCCGGGTCACCGCGTGGTAGGCGGTGCCGACCGAGACGATCCGGCTCCGGCCGATGCGGGTGCGCTGGGGCAGCCCCTCGATGACCTTCTCGCCGATCTCGGGCTCCGCCTCCTCGATCGGCACCTCCTCCTCCGGAGGCTCGTTCTCGTCCTGCTCCTGGCGCTCCTGCCGGACGACCAGTGCGATGGCCCCCCGCTTGGCCTTGGTGATCTGGTAGATCAGCTCGTCGTGCACCAGCGAGTCGGCCGGCAGGATCAGCAGGTTCTCCTCGGCGCCCTCGACCGCGTCGGCCAGCGCGCGCAGGTCGCCGGCGACGTCACGGCTCTCTACCACCCGGCCGTACGGCCTGTGGTAGGCGGCGGCGTCCCCCGGCCGGGCGATCGTCGTCGGCTCGGGGTCCAGAGCGGCGGCCTGCGCGAGCAGCCTGTCGTACGCGGAGGGGGCCCCGGGCAGCGATTTCAGCGTGATGGCCGCGGGCAGGGCGGGCTGACCGCCGTGCGGCGGGGGACTGATCGGGCCGGGCGGGGCGCCCAGCAGGACCACGCGGGTCATGGCAACCTTTCACGCAACGGGGGGAGATCAGGCCCTCAGGCTTGACCGGCGCGGGGAAGTCCGCCGGAAGCCAAAGCTTAGTGACCTTTCGGTTGAACCGATGCACCCCAGGTTTACCGTACGGTCCCTGGACGTACAGCTTGAGGAGGGTTCGTCACCCGGCATCGTCGCCGGATCATTACCGAATTTTCACCATTCATGCCCCTCAACGGGGCGAATGACCGTGTGACGGGGCGGCCGCCCGCGCGCACCCATACGATGGCGGGGTGAGCCTCTACCGGGACGAGGGCGTCGTGCTGCGCACCCAGAAGCTGGGTGAGGCCGACCGCATCATCACGATCCTCACCCGGCGCACCGGCAAGGTCCGCGGCGTGGCCAAGGGCGTGCGCAGGACCATGTCGCGCTTCGGCGCGCGGCTGGAGCCGTTCTCCCACGTCGACCTGCAACTCCACAGCGGCAGGTCGCTCGACGTGATCACCCAGGTCGAGACCCTGCATCCGTACGGCGAGGCGATCGTGGCCGACTACGCCAGGTACACCGCGGGGACCGCGATGCTGGAGACGGCCGACCGGCTGACGGTGGGGGAGAAGGAGCCGGCGCTGCGCCAGTTCCTGCTTCTGGTCGGCGGACTGCGCACGCTCGCCGAGGGCGGTCACGAGGCCCGGCTGGTGCTCGACGCGTTCTTCCTGCGCTCGCTGGCCGTCGCGGGCTACGCCCCCGCGCTGTCGGAGTGCGCGCGGTGCGGCGCGGAGGCCGTGCGCGCCTTCGCGATCGTCGCCGGCGGCGTGGTGTGCGGCGCGTGCCGCCCGGCCGGCGCCGCGGTGCCCGCCGCGGAGACGATCGCGCTGATGATCGCCCTGCTGCGCGGCGACTGGGCGGCCGCCGACGCCTCCGAGTCGCGGCACCGCGCCGAGTGCAGCGGCCTGGTCGCCGCATACCTGCAGTGGCACCTGGAGCACGGCATCCGCTCCCTGCGTCACGTGGAACGGGAGTGGCCGGGTCAGATGACCGCAGGCGAAGCGAGGATCATCTGACCGGCCCTGCGGGGGTCCGGGGGTCGTCCCCCGGTGTGGAGGGGTCAGATGACCGCAGGCGAAGCGAGGATCATCTGACCGGCCCTGCGGGGGTCCGGGGGTCGTCCCCCGGTGTGGAGGGGTCAGGTGACCGCAGGCGAAGCGAGGATCATCTGACCGGCCCTGCGGGGGTCCGGGGGTCGTTCACGGTGGCGTCGGCGTGACGCGGGGGACGCACGAAATGCGCACGGTATGCGCACCGGATCCGCACGTCTCCTGCGCCTGAGGACAGGTCCGGACGCAATACCCTCGGTACATGGTCCGTCCTCCCTCTCCGCACCCGTCCGGTGTCACGCCGCCCGCCATCCCGCGCGACCTGCTGCCGCGACACGTGGCGATCGTCATGGACGGCAACGGCCGCTGGGCCAAGGCGCGCGGGCTGCCCAGGACCGAGGGGCACAAGATGGGCGAGGCGTCGCTGTTCGACGTCATCGAGGGCGCCATCGAGATCGGCATCCCCTACCTGTCGGCGTACGCCTTCTCCACGGAGAACTGGAGACGCTCGCCTGACGAGGTGCGTTTCCTCATGGGGTTCAACCGCGACGTCATCCGCCGGCGGCGCGACCAGCTCAACGCGATGGGCGTGCGGGTCCGCTGGGCCGGACGTCCCGGGCGGCTCTGGAAGAGCGTGATCAAGGAGCTTGAGGACGCCGAGCGGATGACGGTCGGCAACAGCAGGCTGACCCTCCAGTTCTGCGTGAACTACGGCGGCCGCGCGGAGATCGTGGACGCGGCCGTGCGGCTCGCCCGCGACATCGCCGCGGGACGGGTCAAGGCCGACAAGGTTTCGGAGAAGACCTTCGCCCGCTACCTGGACGAGCCGGAGATCCCGGACGTGGACCTGTTCCTGCGTTCGTCCGGCGAGCAGCGCACCTCCAACTTCCTGCTGTGGCAGTCCGCGTACGCCGAGATGGTCTTCCTCAACCAGCTGTGGCCCGACTTCGACCGGCGCGACCTGTGGCAGGCGTGCGAGATCTACGCCAAGCGCGACCGCAGGTATGGCGGGGCCGTTCCGAACGAGGCGGCCCAGAACTCCGGCACCGCGCGGCACTGAGCCACGGCGCCGCACTGAGCCACGGCGCCGGCGGGCCCGGCGTCAGACGGCGTCGCGGCGGCGGGCCCGGTACGCGGCGACGTGCATGCGGTTCCCGCAGGTGCGGCTGTCGCAGTAGACGCGGGAGCGGTTCCTCGACTCGTCCACGAAGACGTGGGAGCAGTCGGGCGCCGCGCACGTGCGCAGGCGATCCCGCTCGTTCTCCACGAGCACGTGCGCGAGGGCGACGCCGCAGTCGGCGGCCAGGTGCTCGGCGACCGACGAGCCCGGCGCGAAGTAGTGGACGTGGAGGGGGTGACCGTCGTGCTCGGCGAGGTGCGGCGTGATGCGGGTGCGCTGGAGCAGCGTGTTGAGCAGGCCGACCGCCGTCGGCTGGTCCGGCGCGGTGAACACGGCGTGGAACTCCTCGCGCAGGGCCTGGACCTCGGCGAGGTCCCGCCGGGTCACCGCCCCGACTCCGCTGACCTCCCGCCTGCGGACGAACTCCTCCAGGTCGCCGACCTCGGCCAGCCCGTCGCGCTCGCCTGCGCCGGTGTTGATGAGGTCCACCACCGTCGCCAGCGAGTACACCATGTCATGGCTGAACGGCACGCCATCTCCCTTTTGTCGCGGCGGTCCCTGTCGCGGCGCAGGCAGCGTACCTCTCGGGCAGCCCGCGCGGGGCGGGGTCAGCTCTTTCCGGCCGCCTCCGCGCGAGCCCCGGCCGCCTGCGCGCACGAGGAGCAGGTGCCGAAGATCTCCACGGTGTGGGTGACGTCGATGAAGCCGTGCTCGGCACCCACGACCTCTGCCCAGCGCTCCACGTCCGGCCCGGCCACCTCGATGGTGCGCCCGCATTCCCGGCACACGAGGTGGTGGTGATGCGTGTCGGTCTGACACGCCCGGTAGACCGACTCGCCCTCGTCGGTGCGCAGCACGTCGACCCGGCCGGCGTCGGAGAGCGACTGGAGCGCCCGGTACACGGTCGTCAGGCCGATCTTCGAGCCGACCGCGCGCATCTCGGCGAACACGTCCTGCGCGCTGCGGAACCCCCGGCTCTGGCGGAGGATCTCGTGAACGGCGTCGCGGCTCTTCGTCATCAGGACTCCTGTGTACGGCTTCGCCCTACGAGCTACCAGGTTAGGCCGGTCTGCGTCAGATCAGGCCGAAACGGGTGGCGGCGAGGAGGACCAGGAACGTCGTGACCGCCACGCGCAGCAACCGCCCCACCGGACGCAGCGAGGGCCACGACAGGTAGGCCAGGCCGACGATGAACGCGAGCACCGGAAGCACGGCCACCCCGCCACGCCAGTCGGGCACCACCAGCCCGGCGATCAGCAGGGCCACCATGACCAGAGGGACCACCCAGCGGGGCAGCTGGAACAGGAAGACCAGTGGCGCGGCGCTCTTGCGCTCGACCGCCGCGCGCAGCCCGGTGGCGCCGGGCGTGAAGAACTGCTCGCCCGGCGGCAGCGGCCGCCGCACCCGCGGGGACGCCGCGTTCCCCCGGGCGGGAGGCTTCCTCGCCAGAGGATGGGCCGGCACCTGACGGCGCGGCGGTTCGGTTTCGCTTCCCACGCGTTCGAGCCTAGTGCGCATCCGCCCGGTCTTCGCCCTGTCGCGTCTCCCGTTGTGCTCCTTCCGTCCGGGCCGCCCCCTCCCCGGCGGTGCGTACGTCAGGGGTGGCATGCTGGGCGGCATGCTCGCCGTGATCCGTTACTCGGTGCCGGGCGCCCGCGCCGACGAGTTCGCCGCCCAGGCGCGCGCCATCCTCGATCTGCTGGCCGCGCAGCCGGGATACCTGCGCGGGCAGATCGGCAGGTCGGTGGACGAGCCGGCCCTGTGGGCGGTGGTCAGCGAGTGGGAGGGCGCGGGCTACTACCGGCGCGCCCTGTCGGCGGCCCGGATGGTGATGTATCCCCTGATGACCCTTATGATCAACGAGCCCAGCGCCTTCGAGGGCGTCTACGCGCTGCCGGGCGAGGGCGCGAACGCGGGGACCGTGGGCAAGGCTTGAGCGCGGGGGCGCCGGATTCCCCTAAGCTTGAGCACGGATCCGGGCAGGTGGCCGGACGTCCCGCAGCCGCGACACGGCGGCCGGGCCGGCCCGCCCGCTTCAGCGAGCATCGCACCGCTGACCCCGATCTCAACGCCGACACCCAGCCGGATGGAGTTCCACTGATGGCACGTCGCACCGACGTCTTGGAAACGATCGTCAGCCTCGCCAAACGCCGCGGGCTCGTCTTCCCGTCGAGCGAGATCTACGGAGGCCTGCGGGCGTCCTGGGACTACGGCCCCCTCGGTGTCGAGCTCAAGAACAACGTCAAGCGCGAGTGGTGGAAGGCCATGGTGCAGGGCCGCGACGACGTCGTCGGCCTCGACTCCTGCGTCATCCTCGCCCGCGAGGTCTGGCAGGCCAGCGGCCACGTCGAGACCTTCACCGACCCGCTCACCGAGTGCCAGTCGTGCCACAAGCGCTACCGCGCCGACCACCTCGTCGAGGCGTACGAGGCCAAGCACGGCAGTGAGCCGGCGGGCGGCCTGGCCGACATCACCTGCCCGAACTGCGGCAACAAGGGTGCCTTCACCCAGCCCAAGCAGTTCAGCGGCCTGCTGAAGACGTTCCTCGGCCCGGTCGAGGACGAGTCGGGCCTGGCGTACCTGCGGCCGGAGACCGCCCAGGGCATCTTCATCAACTACCTCAACGTCCAGCAGTCGGCGCGCAAGAAGATCCCGTTCGGCATCGGCCAGGTCGGAAAGTCGTTCCGCAACGAGATCACCCCGGGCAACTTCATCTTCCGCACCCGCGAGTTCGAGCAGATGGAGATGGAGTTCTTCGTCAAGCCCGGCACGGACGAGGAGTGGCACCAGTACTGGATCGACGAGCGCCTGCGCTGGTACGTCGACCTCGGCATCAACAAGGACAACCTCCGGCTCTACGAGCACCCGAAGGAGAAGCTGTCCCACTACGCGAAGCGGACCGTGGACATCGAGTACCGCTTCAACTTCGCCGGTGGCGAGTGGGGCGAGCTGGAGGGCATCGCCAACCGCACCGACTTCGACCTCACCGCGCATGGCAAGGCGTCCGGCACCGACCTGTCCTTCTTCGAGCAGGAGTCGGGCGAGCGCTACGTGCCGTACGTCATCGAGCCGGCGGCCGGTGTGGACCGCGCGACGCTGACCTTCCTCCTCGACGCCTACACGGTCGACGAGGCGCCCAACGCCAAGGGCGTGATGGAGGAGCGGACCGTGATGCGCCTCGACCACCGCCTCGCCCCGGTCAAGGTCGCGGTGCTGCCGCTGTCGCGCAACGCCGACCTGTCGCCGAAGGCCCGCGACCTCGCGGCCCGGCTGCGCCGCCGGTGGAACGTGGACTTCGACGACGCGGGGGCCATCGGCCGCCGCTACCGCCGCCAGGACGAGATCGGCACGCCGTTCGCGATCACGGTCGACTTCGACACCCTGGAGGACCAGGCCGTGACGATCCGCGAGCGGGACACCATGGCCCAGCAGCGGGTCGCGCTCGATCAGGTCGAGTCGTACCTGCGCCAGCACCTCAACGACTGATCATCGCGACGAGGCGCCTGTCCGGAAATTTCCGGACAGGCGCCTTTTGCTATCGGGCAGTGCTGCTATCGGGGGCTGTCATCGGGCGGTGCAGGTGAGGGCGGGAACCATCGACCTGCCGGCGTCTGCTCGGTGCAGTACCGGACCGGGCCGGCCTGGCAGAACGTGCCCGGGGCGAGCGCCTGCGGCGTGGCCGCGAACACCCGAACGCCTGCCCGCAGCGCGGTCCTCGGCAGGATCGTGCCGTGGGCAGGCGTGGCCGATCAGCGGTGACGTGGGTGCCGCCGGCCCAGACGCCGCCTACCAGCGCAGGGCGGCCGGTCAGCTCCGGTCGATGTACCAGTTGCCGCAGTAGCTGCCGAGCGCGTTGCGCGCGCACGCGCGGACCGCGTAGTGCCGCTGCTGATCGGTGTTCCAGTTCATGACGAGGTTGCTGCTGCTGGAGCTGTAGAACGGACCGCACTGCTTCCAGCCGCCGTTCGCCTGCACCTGCTCCGTGGTGGGGAACATGGGCAGGCTGCTGGGCATCCCCTGCAGGCTACGGTCGACCCAGACCGTGTACCCCGAATCGCTCGGCGAGATCTGGGCGTAGCTGTAGTTGAAGGCGCCGCCGTTCATCAGCTTGACGAAGCGTGCGTTTCCCAGGTAGATGTCGGCGCCGCCGACCTCCTTGTAGTAGTCGGGAACCCAGGTCTTGTCACACTCGCCTGTGGTGGCGTTGGCGGCGGAGATCGGGCCGACCGTCGTGGCCGCCGCTCCGATGACCGCGGCGAAGAGAATTTTCATGAAGCGCTTCGCGGTCGTGTTCCTGTAAGACACGGCTGTCCTTTCCATTGGCGGATCTACGTGGTCACCGGCCCGATACCGGGCCCGGCGCGATGAGAATGACGTGGCCGTCGGGGAATCAGCTGGGATCGACCCAGAAGGCGTCGCGGTCCAGCAGCCGATCGCGGGTGACGAGTGCTCCGAACTTCCCTCCCGCGCCCGAGTTGTCCGTGTCGAGGACCATGTCCGTGCTGTAGGCGCCGCCGCTCGTCCAGGCGCCCTCCCAGGTGCGCGCCATGGGGTATTCGTCACATGTCAGTCCAGGTGGACGGGGCGTCGAGTCGGGGCAGGCCGTGTCCCGGTTCTTCTTGACCTTCGCCGGGTCGGCAAGCCGGTGAAGGGGGGTGGTGCCGGGGGCTCCCGGAAGCCCACTGGCCTGCGCACGCTTGATGTGCGCCCTGACCGTCGGGTAGGCGGACAGCCCGTCGAGCGTGGGGATGAAACCCGGGATGACGCAGCCGGCGCCGCTGAGGATCCTGTCGCAGCGGATGTCCGGCGAAGGGTACGGGCCCTTTTCCGGCGGAAAGACGTTGATCATCTCCGTGTCCCCGCCCGGATGCGTCAACTGCAGCTCGTACGTGGTGTTGACGGTGCGTATCCCGTCGATGGGCACGTTCACGAGATGGGGGACGGACGGGGTCAGGTAGCGGGTGGAGTTCTCCGGCAGTGTGATCGGAGGGCCGAAGTCGCCGGCCGTACAGCCGTAGGAACAGCTGACCGCCAGGCGGAAGCTGAGCGCGTCGTCCGGGACCAGTTCTCCCTCGGAGTAGAAGCGGACGATCGCGAAGACATCGGTGAGTTCCAGGCTGTCGTTGAACATGCCGATGAAATGCATGTAGTTGATCATGGTGCGGCCGAGCAGAGCCCTCGTGGTGGTGTCGTAGACGCTGACGGTCGCATAGTTGATCAGGCAGGCGGCGAATCGCCTGGTCTTCCACGCGCTCTTCGACTGATCGTCAGGGGGATCGATGCACCAGGCGGGCAGGGGTGGCGGGCCGTCGGCGGCGCTCGTCGAACTCAGGACCGATCTGCCCGGCGGTTGTGTCACCGGCGCGACGCACAGCACCTTCCTCTTGCCTTGACGGGCGAGTGACGGGAAGCGATCACGGATGTGATCGCAGCCGTTCTCCGTGATCGCCCTGGTGGCGGCGTGCGCGACGGCGTCTCGCGCGGAGGCCGTCATCAGCGCGCAAAGCAATAGAAGCGGCACTGTCAGAAGCGTGATTTTTCGTATGCGAAGAGTGCTCATGGCGTCCCGTTGAGGAGGAGGGGGAGTGGAGGGAAGCGAGGGTTCTGCGAGGAGGTGAATCCGGTCCCGGGAACAGGGGCCGACAAAGCATCGGAGACGTCGGTATAGGCCACGTATACGCACTGGTAGAGCCACTACGACGCCCAGCAGGCGTCTTTCATCGCCTCGCACTCCGGCCGGCGTGTGTGCGTCGTTCGGGCCTGACGATCAGCACCTTCGTGAAGGCGAGCGTGACGACCGGCGGCGAGTTGATCCACGCCTGCTTTCGCCCATATGACCTCCTGGTTCACCGCACATAAGGCTCCGGGAACACGCGCCGCCCGCGGTCTCCGCCCGCCCCCGCGAGAAGGGCGGAACCGGCGGTGCCACCAACGTTTCGCCGCCCGCTCCATTCGCGCTTAACGAATCCTTGAGCCGAGCCGATCTGTCCTGATTAGCTGTGGTCGCGCATTTGCACGGACCGGTCCGCGCTACCAAAGGGGAACAGACAGGCCATGGTGCAGTTCCGGCTGCTGGGACCGGTCGAAATCACCACAGACACGCATCCGGTGGATGCGGGCCCGCGCAAACAACAGGCGGTTCTCGCCGCGTTACTGGTCGACGTGGGCGTACTCGTCCCCATCGAGAAGATCATCGACCGGGTCTGGGACGAGGCGCCGCCCACGACCGCTCGCGGGGCCGTGCACAGCTACGTCACCCGGCTGCGGCGGGCGCTGAGCGAGGCCGCCGCCGGAGGCGACGCGCCGAGGCTGGAGCACCGCCATGCCGGTTACGCCCTCGGCGTCCGGCCTGAGCAGGTGGACCTGCACCGTTTCCGGCTGCTGCTCGACCGCGCGCGGGCGACACGAGGGGACGATCCGCGCAGAGCCGAGCTGCTGCGGGAGGCGCTCGGCCTGTGGCGGGGGGTGCCGCTCACCGGCCTGAACGGGGAGTGGGCGGAGTCCGTACGCAGGGAGGCGGCCCAGCGGCGCCTCGGCGCAGTGCTCGACCTGGCGCGCCTGGAGACGGCAGTGGGCCGGGGCGGGGTCGTGATCGAGCGCCTGCGGGAGATGCTCGACGAGCATCCCCTGGTCGAGCCGTTGAGCGCCGCACTGATCCGGGCCCTGACCGCGGTGGGGCGCAACGCGGAGGCGCTGCAGGTCTACGCGGAGACGCGCCGGCGCCTGGCGGAGGAGCCGGGCGCGGATCCGTCCCCCGATCTCCGGCAGGCGTACCGGGACGCCCTCTCTCCGCAGGGCCCCACGGCTGGGGCCACGAGCACGGCGGCACCACGGCGCGGACCGGTCCTGCTGCCCGCGGACGTGATGGGCTTCACCGGGCGGGCAGAGGCCGTGAGCACGCTCGACGAGCTGGCGGTCATGTCCGAACGGGAAGCGACAGCCGTGGTCGTGGCTGTGCTCTCCGGAGTGCCCGGGGTCGGCAAGACCGCCCTCGCGGTGCACTGGGCTCACCACGCGCGTCATCGTTTCCCGGACGGGCAGCTGTTCGCCGACCTGCGCGGTTTCGATGCCAGCCGGTCGGCCGTCACCAGCGAGCAGGTCGTGCGCGGCTGTGCAACTGACGGGGCCGGGTTACACCTGGGTCGTCTTCTGCTTGAGGCGTTCGTAGGGGGTTTGGCCGCCAAGGGCTCCGTGAGGGCGATGGTAGTTGTAGTAGTCCTCCCATTCGCGGAGTTTGTCGTTGAAGACACCGGTGTCGTCGATGACCACGCCGTCGAGAAGGCGGTAGAACTCCTCGGCGTCGATGCGGTGTGACCGCTCCACCTTGCCGTTCAGCCGCGGGGTGCGGGGTTTGATGTAGCTGTGGGCGATGCCCTTGTCCAGGGCGTGCCAGTGGAAGGCTGATTGGAACTCCGCGCCGTTGTCGGTCTGGATGACCTCGACTTTGAACGGCAGACGTTCCAGGACGTAGTCGAGGAACTGGATGGCGGTCTTCTGGTCGCAGCGGGGGTAGATGCGCAGCACCCGCAGGCGGGTGCAGTCGTCGATGGCGGTGAACTGGTAGTACTTCTTGCGCCGGGGAGTGGTCGGCCGCCCTGTCGTCGAGGAGGCGGCTGCCGACTGGCCCGCGGCTGGGGCAAGCGGCTCGATGAACTTCACGTCGATCTGCACCCGGTGGCCGGGCTGCTGCTTCTCGTAGCGCTTCCAGCGCCTGTCGCGGCGCTTGTAGCGCTGCGAGGCCGGCAGGCGGTTCATGCCCAGGCGTTTGAGGATGCGCCACACGCCCGAGCTGCTGATGTCGATGTCGTGGTAGCGCTTGAGGTACATCTGGATCTTCTGCGGACCGAAGTGGTAGTGCTGCCGTAGATGGATGATTTTTCCGACGACGTCGCTGCGGGTGGCGTTCGGGCTGGTCTTGGGCCTGCTGGAGCGGTCGCGCAGGCCCTCGATGCCTTCGGCTTGATAGCGGCGGTACCAGATGTAGTAGGCGTTGCGGCTGATTCCGTAGTACCGGCAGGTCTGCGCGACGTTGCCGGTGACCTCTTCAGCGTGACGGATGATCGCCAGGCGGTGGCGGGCCTGGCGATCGAGCTGCTGCTCGGCTGATGGGGGCATGGATGTCTCCGTAACGATCGGAGACCCGGGGTGTCAACAACCTCCGTCAGTTTTAGACCTAGAGGCGGCGCTAACCCGTTATCAGGGTTCTGGCCTTCCTGAGTGGCTCGAAGAGGGCGAGGTCCTGGTTGGTGAGGATGACGATGGTGTAGCCCTTGGTGGGAAACATGTCCAGCTCACTCCAGTAGCCGGGGATGCCGCCGTTGTGGCCGACCACGCGCACGCCGTTGCGCAACTCGTCGCTGAAGCCGTAGGCGTACTTGCTGTCCTTGTTCAGGCCTTGCACCTTGCCCTCCATGACGGTCCGGGTGAGCTTGGCATTGAGCAGCCGGTGTCCCTGCAGGGCCTGGGCGAACTTGAGCATGTCGCCCACGGTGGAGATGGCGCCACCAGCGGGCGACGCCCCGTCGGGCTGGTCGCCGAGGTCGCGTAGCTCGCCCTCCGGTGTGGTGCCGTCCATCGTCGGCATGCCGACCCACTGGCCGTTCGTGTCGAACAGTGCGTAGGGATGAGCCATGCGCTTAACCTTGGCGGGCGTCCAGGGGCCGAGGAAGGTGTCGTGCATCCGCGCGGGCGTCAGGATGTGCTTGCGGACGTAGTCGGCGTAGTCCTGCTTGCCCACCTGCTCGATGATCGCGCCCAGGACGATGTAGCCGGCATTGCTGTACTGCATCTTCGTGCCCGGCTCGGACGTCAGCGGCTGCTTGACGATCTCCTTCATCAGGACGTCGACGTCGGTCTGCGCATGGTCGTTCCCGGGAACCTCGCCCATGCCCGAGGTGTGGGTGAGGAGGTGATGAACGGTTACCGTGTCGGCGATCTCGTTCGGGAACCCCTTGACGTACGTGCCGATCGTGTCCTGGAAGGAGACCTTGCCTCTCTGGACGAGCTGGGCGACGGCGACGCCGGTGATCATCTTGCCCATGGAGCCGATGCAGAACCGCGTCTCCAGCGTGTTGACCTCGTTCCCAGCCTTGTCGGCCATGCCGTAGGCGTTGTTCAGTACCGGCCGGCCGTCCTTGGCCACCAGGACCGCTCCCGAGAACTTCCCGGCAGCGGCCAATTCCTTCAGATAGGCATGAAAGGCACGCCAATCTTCTCGTGAGGGAACAGCGGCCGCGGCCGCCGCCCGCGCGACCGGCCGTCCGGCGGCAAGCGCCATCAGCAGCGCTCCGCCGACAACGGCCCTACGGCTGACAACCATGGAGATATTCCTTTTCAAGAGTGCATCGACAGGAAGCTGCATCACGCTGTTGCCGGCGAGGCCCCGGCTACCGGGCGCCACGTCGATGCCGTTGATCGGTTCGCGGGGTCCGGAGGCTCGTGGACGCAGGTCGCGGTGGATGGACGCCTCCGGTCATCGGCTGGGGCAGAGCACGGTCGCGGCGGCCTTGTTCATGGCGTCATTGACGGGCATGGCCTGTTGGTTGACGATCTTCAGCGTGGTGGATACCACGAACTGGCGGCGGCCGTCGGAGGAGGTGTAAGTCACCGCCAGGAAGCCGGGGCCACTGCCCGCGGCCGCCGCGACCGTCCCGCCACACAGATCGGGCCGCGGCCGTCCTACCGCCTGCTGCAGGTCCGCCGGCAGCAGCCGGCCCTGGTTGAGCGCGCGGTAGAAGGCGCTGAGATCGCCGGAGGTGGAGACCACTCCTCCGGCCGCGCCGCCGAAGCTCGCGTTCTGCCGGTCGACGTCGCGCGGCCTGCCCTTGGCGTCGGGGTAGTAGCCGTGCCCGTGCGGGCCCTTGACCCCCTGGGGAGGCCTGGTGGTCAAGTAGGTGTGCTTCATCCCCAGAGGTACGAAGAGACGCCGCTCCAGCTCGGCGGACAGGCTGCGGCCGGTTACCTTTGCGACGATCAGGCCGAGGAGAACGTAGTTGGTGTTGGAGTAGGCGAACCCCGCGCCCGGCTCCCCGGTGCGGGGGACCTCGCGGGATGCCTTCACCAGGTCGATCGGGGAGTAGTAGGTCGTGAAGTCGAAGGCGTCGTCGAACTTCCCTGAAGCGAAGAAGTCAGGAATGCCGGAGCTGTGGCGGAGCAGCTGCTGGACGGTGATCTCGCCGGCCCGCTCGACCAGATCCTGCTGCGCCACCTGCGGCAGAACGGCGGCCAGCGTGTCCCTCAGGCCGAGCTTGCCCTCCTTGACCAGTTGCAGGACCACCGTGGCCGTCATCAGCTTGGTCTGGGACCCCACCCGGTAACGGGAAGCCGCAGGAATGTGCCCACCCTTGCCGCCGAGCAGGCGCGTCCCCGCGCTCCCCTGCCCCTGGCGCCGGCCGTCGACGTACAGCTCGCCGATGGCCCCCACCACGCCGTCCGTCTTCGCCAGGTCCTTCATCGCCTGCTGGACGTCTCCCGTCTTGACCTCGACGGCGGCGGTGGCGGATGTGTGGAGACTCAACGCCAGCATGGCCGATGCCAACCCGGTCATGCCGGCCGCTCGTGCACGGCTCATCTCGTCATGATCCTTTCTATGGGGATTTCGAGGTGATCACATCTACCGGCCGGCGCATATCGGCGGGCGATCGGCGAACCATATGTGGTCCATATGTGGACGTTGCGATACTGCCCGGATGCGTGTGCTCCTGGTCGAAGACGAGCAGCCCCTCGCCGGCTACATCGAGGCCGGGCTGCGCAAGCACGGTTTCACCGTGGACCTCGCTCTCGACGGCCGCAGCGCGCTGGACAAATGCGAGCTCACCCCGTACGAGGTGGTGGTCCTGGACCGGGACCTGCCGGAGGTGCACGGCGACCAGGTCTGCCGCCGGCTCGTCCAGCGGGGCGTGTCGCGGGTGCTGATGCTGACCGCGTCCGACGCGGTGGAGGACCGGGTCGGTGGGCTGATGCTGGGCGCCGACGACTATCTCGGCAAGCCGTTTGCCTTCTCCGAGCTGGTCGCCCGGGTGCACGCCCTGGTACGGCGTAGCGCACCGGCCCGTCCACCGGTGCTGCGCACCGGCGGGGTGAGCCTGGATCCGGCCCGGCGCAGCGCCGAGCGGGACGGCAGGCTGCTGCGCCTGACCCCCAAGGAGTTCGGCGTGCTGGAGCAGCTGCTGGCCGCCGGCGGTGACGTCATCAGCGCGGAGACGCTGCTGGAGAAGGTGTGGGACGAGCACGCCGACCCGTTCACCAACGCGGTCCGGATCACCGTCGGCACGCTGCGCCGCAAGCTCGGCGACCCGCCGCTGATCGAGACCGTCATCGGCGCCGGCTACCGGATCGGCCCGTGATGCTGACCGCCCGCGCCCGGCTCGCCCTCTTGCAGACCGCCCTCGTCCTGGCCGCGGGAGCCGCGCTGACCGGGCTGACCTACCTGCTGATGAAGCGGCGCCCGGCGCTCGTCACCCACCTGGACCCGACCGGGCCCGACCCACAGGGCACGCTCCAGCCGGTGCCACCCCAGACGCAGGACCTGCACGATCTCGCCGACCAGGTGCAGGCCGACACCCTGGCCGCGCTCCTGCCCCAGGCCGGTCTGGCGCTCATCATGGTGACCGTCCTGGCCGCCCTACTGGCCTGGCTGGTCGCCGGCCGGGTGCTGCGGCCGATCCGCGTCATCTCCGCCGCCGCCCGCCGGCTGTCGGCCGAGAACCTCACCGAGCGGGTCCCGGTCACCACCCCGGCCGACGAACTGTCGACGCTGGCCGGCACGGTCAACGACATGCTGGACCGCATCCAGTGCGGCGTCGCCGAGCGCGACCGGATCCTGGACGGCCAGCGGCTGTTCACCGCCAACGCCGCCCACGAGCTGCGCACCCCACTGACCACCGCCCGCACCGCCATCGACGTCACCCTGGACGGCCACCCCAGCCGCAACGAGCTGCTCACCATGGCCGGCGACGTCCGCGACGCCGTCACCCACATGCAGCGCGTCCTGAACGGGCTGCTGCTGCTGGCCCGCAGCCAGGCCGAAGCCGGCACGCGGGCGGCGGCCGATCTGGCCGCCATCACGGCAGCCGCCCTGGGCACGGCCGAGGAGCAAGCGGCAGCCGCCGGCATAGCCATACACGCAAGGCTGCGGCCGGCGCTGGTCACCGGCGAGCCCGTCCTGCTGGAACGCCTGGTCGGTAACCTGGTCGACAACGCGCTCCGCTACAACCACGCCGACGGGTACCTCATCGTCGAGACGCACACCGTCGAGACGCGCACAGCGGGCGCACGCGCCGTGCTGCGGATCTGCAACACCGGCCGCGAGATCGCGCCCGAGGAAGCTCAGACGCTGCTGGAACCGTTCGTGCACGGGCAGGGCACCCGCGTCCGCACCGACGGCCCGGGCCTGGGCCTGGGACTGTCCATCGTGCGCGCGATCACCCATGCCCACCATGGACACATCGCGATCACAGTCCGCCCAGGCGGCGGCCTCGACATCACCATCGAGCTCCCGCCTCACTCACGGGCCGCAGAACGGCCGGCACGACGACCCGCTGCGGTCACCGCACAGCCGGCGTCCGTGATGACTGCGGCATCACCGAGGAGCCGTCCCGCTGAATGAACGCATCCGACGCCTACGGGTCACCGGTCCCGAGCTGTTGGGAATCGGAATCCATCCGCCTGCCTTCGGCGTCAAGTAACTAAGAGCTGGGTGCTGAAGGTGTCTCGTTCGGGGTTCTACCGGTGGATCAAGGCGGCGCAGGCCCGGGCGGAGCGGGCCTCGGAGTCCGCCCGGCGGCGTTTCCCGTGATCGAAGGGATCCCCGGGTGTTCATCTAACGACCGTTAGATGAACGTCAGCCCGAGCATGTCCAGGCGAGCCGTCAGATCTCGCCAAAGCGTTCATCTTGCCGTTCATTTTCCAATAGTGTTCAGCTACCCCTCAAGGCACGTTTGATGAACGGAGGGCGCTCCCCGATGGCGCTCATCGGCCTGGTGCGGGTCAGCACCGACAAGCAGAACACTCAGCGACAGCACGACGCCCTCGACCCCATCTGCCTGAAGGTGTTCGAGGAGAAGATCAGCGGCAAACTCGCCACCGACGACCGGCCTGCGCTCCTGAGCGCGCTGTCCCACATCCGCGACGGCGACCTGCTGACCGTCCAGGAGGTCGACCGCCTCGGCCGCAACCTCCTGGAAGGGCTGATCGTCCTCAACGACCTGTTCCAGCGCGGTGTCGGCGTCAAGGTGCTGGAGGGCGTCGCAGCCGGCGAGCACACCGAACGCTCCCTCATCCTCGACCTGGCCCTCGCTCTGGCCGAAGACCGCCGCCGCGACATCACGCGCAAGACCAAGAACGGCCTGGAAGCCGCCCGCAAACGCGGCCGGGTCGGCGGCCGCCGTCCTGTGGTCGACGACGACAAACGCGCCGCCATCCTCGCCCGGCGCCAACGCGGCGAATCCATCCGTACCATCGCCGCCGGAGTCAAAGTCTCCGTCGGCGTCGTCCACAAGACCCTCGCGGAGTCCGGCGGTGATGGCGACTCCAGGTAGTTGCGGGCATCGGGCAGCGAGTCCTTCCGCTCCTTGTCGGTCAGCTCCTCCCCGGTTGAACAGAGAATTCCTTCGTAGGCGAGCTGCTGGAGGGCCTTGGCCGCGGCCAGGGCGTGCTGGCCGCCGAGCGGGATCTGAAGCAGCCGCACGACGCTCTTCTCCAGAGGACGTTAGGGCTGGTCAGCGGGGTTTGCCCTCGGCGATTGTGGCGGCGCCCTGAGCATCGGGTCCTCGCAGCGAAGCTGATCCACAACGGGCCCCTCGCGACCCACGCCACATCAACCGAGTGACCGAGCGGCAGGCCACCACCATGGCCACCGCGGCCGCTTACCTCCCGCTGCTGCTCTACCGGTTCCGCACTTGCACCGGTAACCCAGCCCCGACGGCTCGCTAACGCTATTGGCGCGGTTGCCACTCAAGGGCCTGCGCATGGGTCAACGACAGAGTCGCCGACGCCGGGACCGGGCAACGCGCGTATGAATCTTCGTAATCAATGAACAGTCTTCGCTCACTGCGATCAAGATCCTTCTCAGCGCCAACGGCTGTCCGGCGGTTCCTCACCCCGTACTTCACGGAAGGGCCATTCCTGAAGAGAAACGGTAGACACGACATCAGCAAGGTCCAGCCCTCAGGACGACAACGACAAGTAGCGATCCCAAAATCACGTCATCAAGCGATCCAAGTCACAGCGAAGCCCTCGCCTGGTTCACGTCGGAGCGGTCCGCCCTGCTCGCGTGCGCCGAGCTCGCCGCCGCGTACGGGTTCGACACACACACCTGGCAGCTGGCGTGGTCCATGAGCAGTTTCCTCGACCGTACGGGGGCCTGGCGGGACATGATCGCGGTGCACGGTCACGCTCTCGCGGCGGCCCGAGGGGACGACCGGGTGCTCGCCCTCAGCCGGCTCGGGCTCGCCCTGGCCCACACCCGGCTGGGTGACGCCGACGCGGCCGTCCGGGAGTACGGGCACGCGCTCGAGCACTTCGCCCGGCTGGAAGACCTGACCGGCCAGGCGCACATTCACAGCAACCTTGCGCGGGTCTTCGAGCAGCAGGGCCACCATGTGGAGGCGCTGGACAGCGCCGAACACGCACTCCGGCTCTACCGGGCCGCCGGCCAGCGGCACTGGGAGGCCAGGGCGATCAGCGCGATCGGCTGGTACCACATCGCCGTCGGAAACCATCGGGAAGCGCTCGCCCACTGCCGGCAGGCTCTGACCTGGCTTCGGGAGGCCGGGGATCGCGACGGGGAATCAGCCACCTGGGACAGCCTGGGCCACGTCCACCATCAGCTCGGAGACTACGACGAAGCCGACACCTGCTACCGGCGCGCGCTCGCGATGCACCGGCAGGACGGCGACCGCTACAACGAGTCCCTGGTCCTCACCCATATGGGCGACAACCACGAGGCGGCGGGCCGGGAAGCGGACGCCCGCAGCACATGGCGTCTGGCGCTGAACATCCTGACCGATCTGGGCCACCCCAGCGCCGGTGACCTCCGGTCGAGACTGGGGCTGTCGGATGACCCCGCCTGACGACATGTCGACGAGCGCGGCGAGCCACGCGCGGCCCCGGCTCTGCCGGGCTGGAGCTGCCGGGCTGGAGCTGCCGGGGTAGCCGTGGCATCCTGAACTGCGCCCGCGGCCGAATATGCTCGTAGCGTAATTTGCTGATGGCGAAATGTGCTCAGGGTGAAATAGCCAGGCCCTTTTCCCGGTTCCGGGACTAATGTCGCCGCACAACCCGATTACCGGAACAGGGAGACCAGATGGACCACCACGCCCGCTCAGGCGACCCCGCCACCGACCGCCTCGCGTCCGGCGACCTGAGCCGTAGGCTGCTGGAACAGCGCATCGTCGTGCTCGGCCAGGAGGTGGACGACGACATCGCCAACCGGATCTGCTCGCAACTGCTGTTGCTGACCGCGGAGGACTCCACGCGGGACATCAGCCTTTACATCAATTCCCCCGGCGGTTCGGTTTCGGCCGGTCTGGCGATTTACGACGTCATGCAGTACGTGCCGAACGACGTCGTGACCGTGGGCATGGGCCTGGCCGCGTCGATGGGGCAGTTCCTGTTGTGCGCCGGCGCGCCGGGCAAGCGCTATGCCCTGCCGCACGCCCGGATCATGATGCACCAGCCGTCCGGCGGCATCGGCGGCACGGCGGCCGACATCGCGATCCAGGCCGAGCAGATGCGGTACACGAAGAAGACCCTGGCCGAGCGCACTGCTCTCCACACCGGCCAGCCGCTCGAACGCATCGAGGCGGACGCCGACCGGGACAGGTGGTTCACCGCCGAGGAGGCCAGGGAGTACGGCATGGTCGACCACGTGGTGGCCGGGCTCGGCGCCCTGCGGACGGCCCAGTGAGCGCCTGAGCGGGGGAGCGCGCTCAGCCGCAGCGCGTCCCCTTGGCCGGGACCGTCCCCTCCAGCAGGTACGCGTTGACCTTGTCGTCGATGCACTGGCTCTGGCCGTACGCGCCGTGGCCCTCGCCGTTCAGCGTCAGCAGCACGGCGGTGCGCAGCTGGTCGGCCAGCCGCGGCGCCCACTGGTAGGGCGTGGCCGGGTCGTTCGTGACGCCGACCACCAGGATGGGATGGGACCCGGTGGCGTCGACGTGCCTGGCGGCGTCGTCCCCGGGCACCGGCCAGACGCTGCACGCCCCGGCGCTGATCGCGGTCGAGGCGAAGATCGGGGTCTTCTTCTCCAGCCGCCGGGACAGCTCCTCGGCCTGGGCGACCGAGGGGCGGTCGGTGCTGTCGACGCACAGCACCGCCGGCAGTGAGAACTGCAGGGTCGAGTAGGTGCCGTTCGGCTGCCGCCCGGCGTACTGGTCGGCCAGTGCGAGCAGGCCGTCGAACTTGCCCTTCCTGCCTTCGTTCAGCGCCTCGGTGAGCAGCGGCCAGGTGTACTTGCTGTAGAGCGCCTGGGTGATGCCCGCCCGGGCGATGTCCTCGGTGACCGTGCGCGAGCCGACCTTCCCCGGTGTGCGCGCCACGGTGTCGAGGAGCTTCAGCACGGTGGCGTTCGCGGCGGCGGCGTCGGCGCCGAGCGGGCAACTCGTCCGCGTCTTGGTGCAGTCGGCCAGGTAGTCCTCGTACGCCTTCTGGAAGCCGAGGGCCTGCGTCTTGGCCATGTCGAGCATGGTGACCGAGGGGTCGACGGCGGAGTCGAGCACCATCCGCCCCACCTTCTCCGGGAACTGCGTGGCGTACACCGCCCCGAGGTGCGTGCCGTAGGAGAAGCCCAAATAGTTGAGGCGCGGGTCGCCGAGGGCGGCGCGCAGCGACTCCATGTCGCGTGCCGCGTTGACGGTGCCGACGTAGGGCAGGATCCAGCCCGCGTTGCGCTCGCACGCCTGGGCGAATCCCTTGACGAGCGCGGTCTCTGTGGCGGCGTTCTCGCTGGGCTCCCTGCTCATGTACTGGTCCATCTGGGGGGCGTCGAGACAGCGGATGCCGCTGCTGCGTTCCACACCGCGCGGGTCGAAGCCGACGAGGTCGTAGCGGCTGTTCAGAGCGGAGAACGCGTGGGCCGCGTTGATGAGCGTCGTGACGCCGGAGCCGCCGGGACCGCCGAAGTTGAAGACCAGGGAGCCGATCCGCCGGCTCTGGTCGGTGGCCCGCAGCCGGACCAGGGCGATACCGATCTTCTTGCCTTCCGGCTTGGCGTAGTCGAGGGGCACCTGGAGCGTGGCGCACTCGAAGCCGGAGGAGGAGGCCGTCTCCTCGCACGCCTTCCAGGACAGAGCGGGCGTGCTCGACGCGTACCCCTCCGGGGTGACCCGCGCGCCCCCGCAGCCGGCGGTCGCCGTCATCGCGCCGAGCCCGGCGACCGCCGCCGCCATCACCGGCCAGACCCTTCGCGCCGTCGCTCGCCGCGCCGCCCGCATCCGCGCCGCCATTCCCCGCGCCGCCACTCGCGCCGATATCCCTCGCTCCGGAACCCCTCGCGACAACGCTCGCGACACTGACAACCCTCCGTGTTCGACTGTATTCGGAGGGTGTCTCGTTTATATCGCATGCCGTCGCGACCGCACCGCCGACTCACCGGAACTCCGCCTTACCGGACAATGGTCTAAACCATTTCCCCTCCCGTGCGGCGGAACCTTCATGCCGTCCTTGACGACGAATTGGTTTATACCACTGCGCGATCGTCGAAAGAATGGCGGTTCTTTGATTGGATTAGACCTCTCCGATGCCTTCTACCTGCTTAGACGCCATATGTGGCGAAGGGTGAGGTTTGGTGCTGCTTTTCCTAGGTACAGTCCGGTTGCGGGCCGCGTCCGCGGTTTTATTGAAGTCGGCGAAGGAGTGTCGCATGCCCAAGTATGTTTACGACTTCACCGAGGGCAACAAGGACCTCAAAGACCTACTCGGTGGCAAGGGCGCCAATCTGGCGGAAATGACCAACATCGGCCTCCCCGTGCCTCCCGGCTTCACGATCACCGCCGAGGCGTGCCGCCACTACCTGGGGCACGGCGGCATGCCCGACGGGCTGGAGGGGGAGATCGGCGAGCACCTCGCCGCCCTCGAGGCGCGGATGGGCAAGCGCCTCGGTCAGGCGGACGACCCGCTGCTGGTCAGCGTGAGGTCGGGGGCGAAGTTCTCGATGCCCGGCATGATGGAGACGGTCCTCAACATCGGCCTCAACGACGACTCCGTCCTCGGGCTGGCCAAGCAGTCGGGCAACGACCGTTTCGCGTGGGACTCCTACCGCCGGCTCATCCAGATGTTCGGCAAGACCGTCCTGGGCATCGACGGCGAGCTGTTCGAGGACGCGATGGACGAGCTCAAGGGCGAGCGGGACGACACCGACCTCGACGCCGCCGACCTCCAGCGGCTGGTCGAGACCTTCAAGGGCATCGTCCGGGAGCGGACGGGCCGCGACTTCCCCGCCGACCCCCGGGAGCAGATGGACCTCGCCGTCAGGGCGGTCTTCGACTCCTGGAACGCCCCGCGCGCGATCCTCTACCGCCGCCAGGAGCGCATCCCCGCCGACCTCGGCACCGCCGTCAACGTCGTCGCCATGGTGTTCGGCAACATGGGCCCGGACTCCGGCACCGGGGTCGCCTTCACCCGCGACCCCGGCTCGGGACGCCAGGGCGTCTACGGCGACTACCTGCGCAACGCCCAGGGCGAGGACGTCGTCGCCGGCATCCGCAACACCGTCCCCCTGCAGGAGCTGGAGACCATCAACCCGGGGGCCTACCGCGAGCTCCTCGACATCATGGCGACGCTGGAGCGGCACTACCGCGACCTGTGCGACATCGAGTTCACGATCGAGCGCGGCAAGCTCTGGATGCTGCAGACCCGGGTCGGCAAGCGCACGGC
This sequence comes from Microbispora sp. KK1-11, assembly GCF_006874435.1. Taxonomy (NCBI): domain Bacteria; kingdom Bacillati; phylum Actinomycetota; class Actinomycetes; order Streptosporangiales; family Streptosporangiaceae; genus Microbispora; species Microbispora sp. KK1-11. The sequence goes on from NZ_VIRJ01000003.1 coordinate 402,496, forward strand.
CGCCGCCGCCTTCTGCATCGCCACCCAGCTCGTGGACGAGGGCCTGATCGACATGGACGAGGCGGTCACCCGGGTCACCGGTGACCAGCTCGCCCAGCTCATGTTCCCCCGCTTCGCCGCGACGGCCGGCAACCGCAGGCTGACCACCGGCATGAACGCCTCGCCCGGCGCCGCCGCGGGCAGGGCCGTCTTCAGCTCCGAGCGGGCCGTCGAGCTGGCCGGGCGGGGCGAGGCCGTCATCCTCGTGCGGCGGGAGACCAACCCCGACGACCTCGCCGGGATGATCGCGGCTCACGGCGTGCTCACCTCCAGAGGCGGCAAGACCTCCCACGCCGCCGTGGTGGCGCGCGGCATGGGCAAGACCTGCGTGTGCGGGGCCGAGGAGCTGGAGGTCGACCCGCACGCCCGCCGGTTCACCGCGCCCGGCGGGGTCGTCGTCGACGAGGGCGACGTGATCTCGATCGACGGCGGCACCGGAGCCGTGTATCTCGGTGAGGTCCCCGTCACCGCCTCGCCGGTCGCGAAGTATTTCGAGGGCGAGCCCGCCGAGGACGAGCTGGTGCGGGCGGTCGACCGGATCATGACCCACGCCGACTCCGCACGCCGCCTCGCCGTACGGGCCAACGCCGACACCCCCGAGGACGCCGCCCGCGCCCGCCGCTACGGCGCCCAGGGCATCGGGCTGTGCCGTACGGAGCACATGTTCCTGGGGGAGCGGCGGCGGCTCGTCGAGGACCTGATCCTGGCCACGACGCCCGAGGCGCGGCAGGCCGCGCTCGACGCGCTCGAACCGCTGCAGACCGGCGACTTCACCGGCATCTTCGAGGCCATGCGCGGGCTGCCGGTGACGATCCGGCTGATCGACCCGCCGCTGCACGAGTTCCTGCCCGACCTCACCGACCTGGCCGTGAAGGTGGCCCTTGCGGAAAAAGGGGCCAGGGACGGGGCGGACGACCGGGACCGCAGGCTCCTCGACGCGGTCAAGCGGCTGCACGAGCAGAACCCGATGCTCGGCCTGCGCGGAGTACGGCTCGGCCTGACGATCCCCGGCCTGTTCGCCATGCAGGTGCGGGCCATCGCCACGGCGGCCCGGCGGGTCGAGGGCGCGCGGGCGGAGATCATGATTCCGCTGGTCGGCGCGGTGCAGGAGCTGGAGATCGTCAGGGAGGAGGCGGAGCGGATCCTCGCCGAGGCGGGCGTGGAGGCGGCGATCGGCACGATGATCGAGGTGCCGAGGGCGGCGCTGACGGCCGGGCAGATCGCCGAGGCCGCCGAGTTCTTCTCGTTCGGCACCAACGACCTCACCCAGATGACCTGGGGCTTCTCCCGCGACGACGTGGAGAGCGCCTTCTTCGGAAAGTACCTCGACCTGGGCGTCTTCGGGGTCTCGCCGTTCGAGTCCATCGACCGCGAGGGCGTCGGCCGGCTGATGCGGATCGCGGTCGAGGAGGGCAGGCGGACCCGGCCCGACCTCAAGCTCGGCATCTGCGGCGAGCACGGCGGGGATCCCGACTCGGTGCACTTCTGCCACGAGATCGGCCTCGACTACGTCTCCTGCTCGCCGTTCCGCATTCCGGTGGCCCGGCTGGAGGCGGGCCGTGCCGCGCTGAGCTGCGCGCAGTCCGACACGCGATGAGTTGAAATTCCACAGAACATCCGGACTGGTTGTGGAATGACCAGGTCGGAGTGGGGGCGGTTCACCGGGTCGCGCGACACGGCCCGGTGACCGTTGAAGCCGCACGCCTGACTGATCACTCTACGTACCTACCGCAAGGGAGGGCGTGGAGTGAGAAGACGTCGCCGCCTGCCGTCGTCGGGGACCGGCGCGGCGTCGCGCCGTGCTGTCTTCGCGTTGCGTTGTGCTGCCTTCGCGTCGCTTTGTGCCCTCGTGACGCTGCTCGCCGCCGCCCCCGCTTCGCCGGCCGTCTCGCTGACGGCCTCGATGGCGGGCGGGGCGGGCCAGGAGCCGTCGCCGTCGAGGCAGTACCAGGTGGACGGCCCCGCCACCGTCGCGCAGCGCAGCGCGGTGGCCCGCACGGGCGCCGCCGTCGACGAGGTGCACGGCCGGAGCATGGTCGTCACCGCGACGCTCCAGGAGGCCGACGCCATCCGCCGGCTCGGGTTCACGGTGACCGAGCTGGCACCCCCTGACGAGGCCCGCGGGCCGCAGACCTTCGACTTCCCCTCGGGGGACTCCGGCTACCACAACTACGCCGAGCTCAGCACGCTGGTCGACCAGGTCGTCGCCGCCCATCCCGCGATCGCCCGCAGGTTCAGCTACGGCCGCTCGTACGAGGGCCGCGACCTGATGGGCGTCAAGATCAGTGACAACGTGGCCACCGACGAGAGCGAGCCGGAGGTGCTGTTCACCGCCCACCAGCACGCGCGCGAGCACCTCACCGTCGAGATGGCGATCTACCTGCTGCGCCTGTTCACCGACAACTACGGCGCCGACGCCCAGATCACCGACCTGGTGAACACGCGGGAGATCTGGATCCTGCCCGATCTCAACCCCGACGGCGGCGAGTACGACATCGCCACAGGCTCCTACCGGTCGTGGCGCAAGAACCGCCAGCCCAACTCCGGCACCTCCAGCGTCGGCACCGATCTCAACCGCAACTGGGCCTACAGGTGGGGCTGCTGCGGCGGCTCCTCCGCCACCCCGTCCAGCGAGACCTACCGCGGCCCGGTCGCCGAGTCGGCCCCGGAGGTCAGGGCTGCGGCCGACTTCGTCCGCAGCCGCGTGGTCGGCGGCGTCCAGCAGATCAAGGCGGCCATCGACTGGCACACCTACAGCGAGCTCGTCCTGTGGCCGTACGGGTACACGACGGCCGACACCGGCCCGGGCATGACGCAGGACGACCGGGACGCGCATGCCGCCCTCGGCCGGAGCATGGCGGCCACCAACGGGTACACCGCCGAGCAGTCGAGCGACCTCTACATCACCGACGGATCGATCGACGACTGGATGTGGGGCACGTACAAGATCTTCACGTACACGTTCGAGATGTATCCCAAGGGCAGCAGCCCCGGCTTCTATCCGCCCGACGAGGTGATCGACCGGGAGACCTCCCGCAACCGGGCGGCCGCGCTGCTGCTCGTCCAGAACGCCGACTGCGTCTACCGGGTCATCGGCAAGGAGGTCGCGTACTGCGGCACCGGCACACCGCCCGCGACCGTCTACTCCGACACCTTCGAGACCGCGACCGGCTGGACCGCGAACGCCGCGGGCGCCGACACGGCCGCCTCGGGCGCGTGGGAGCGGGCCGACCCCGCCGCGACCTCGTCCAGCGGGGCCAAGCAGCTCGGCACCACGGTCAGCGGAAGCCACGACCTGGTCACCGGCGCCGCCGCGGGAACGAGCGCCGGGGACGGCGACGTCGACGGGGGAGTGACCACGATCACGTCGCCGCCGATCGCGCTGCCGGCGTCGGGGACGCTCACGCTGTCGTTCTCCTGGTATCTCGCCCACGGGTCGAACTCCTCCACGGCCGACTACTTCCGCGTGAAGGTGATCGGCGGCACGACCGGCACGGTCTTCGAGCAGCTCGGCGCGGCCGCCGACAGGGACGGCGCGTGGAGCGTCGCCACCGCGTCGCTGACCGGGCTGGCCGGCCAGACCGTGCGGATCCAGTTCGAGGCGGCCGACCTGGCCTCCGCCAGCCTTCTGGAGGCCGGGGTCGACGACGTGACGATCACGAGGACCTGATCCGGCGGAGATCACGCGAGCACGGTCACGCCGGCGAGGGCGACCAGCGTGACAAGGGTCGTGGAGAGGGCGCCCAGCGCGACGGCGCGGCGGCCGGTGCGCAGGAGCGCGCGCAGGCGCACCGCCGCTCCCATGCCGAACAGCGCGGCGGTGAACAGCAGGGTCTCCGCGGTCTTCAGCGCCGCCAGCGACGCGGGCGGCAGGACGCCGAGGCTGCGCAGGGCCGCCATGGCGAGGAAGCCGGCCACGAAGAGGGGCACGACGGGCGGCCTCCTGCCCTCGGTGGGAGCGGCCGTACGGCGGCGCCGGAGGGTGACTCCGGCGATGAGAGGGGCGAGCAGGACCACCCGGGTCAGCTTGACGACCACCGCGGTGGTGAGCGCCGCCCCGCCTACGGCCTGCGCGGTGGCCACGACCTGCGCCACCTCGTGCACGCTCGCGCCGGCCCAGACGCCGAACGCCTCCGGAGACAGGTGCAGGAGGCCCCCGGCCTGCGGCAGGACGGCGATCGCGAGCGAGCCGTACAGCGTCACCAGGGCGACGGCGGTCATGACGTCCTCCTTGTCGCCGTCCGTCACCCCGTCCATGGCCGCGACCGCGGCCGCTCCGCAGATGGAGAAACCGGTCGCGACGAGCAGGGACAGCTCGCGCCCCAGTCCGAGCCTGCGGCCGAGCCACTGCGTGCCGAAGAAGGTCGCGGTGACCGTCACCACGACCAGCAGCAGCACCGGAAGGCCCAGGGCGAGGACGTCGGGAAGGGCGAGCTGCGCGCCGAGGAGGACGATCCCGAGCCGCAACGGCCCTCTGGCGGCGAACTCCAGCCCCGGACGCAGGGCGGGTGAGGACAGGCCCAGGTTGGTCGTGACGGCGCCGAGGACGAGCGCCGCCATCAGCGGGCTGACGGCGGGGACGAGCGCGTTGACGGCGACGGCCAGGGCAACCCCGGCGGTCGTCGCGAGCAGTCCCGGAAGCAGTTCGGAATCACGCGTGGAACGGGCGGCGGTGGCCCGCGTGGGAGACGGAGGCATGCGGAGATCGTCGCCAAGTCCCATATGCCCCGGTAGCCACCGATTTCGCAAGACCTCATACGGTTGCCGTATGACCCCACGGTGGCCGGATCTGGCCAGCCTCGAACTGCTGCTCCTGGTGGCGGAGCAGGGCAGCCTCGGCAAGGCGGCGACGCTGCACGGCATCACTCAGGCGTCCGCCAGCCGCAGGCTCGACACGCTGGAGCGGGAGCTGGGGGTGCCGCTGCTGCACCGCTCGACCACGGGCTCGCGCCTCACCCCGCAGGGCCAGGTCGTCGTGGACTGGGCCCGCGCCACGCTGACGGCGGCGAACGACCTGCTCACGGGGGTGCAGGCCCTTCGCGGCCGGCGCGACGCCCGCGTACGGGTGGCCGCGAGCATGACCGTCGCCGAATACCTGATGCCCGGCTGGCTGGTGGCGCTGCGCCGCGTGCTGCCCGACGTCGAGGTGGGGCTGCGCGTGGTCAACTCCGGCGAGGTCTGCCGGATGGCGACGGACGGCGAGATCGACGCGGGCTTCATCGAGTCGCCCGCCGTGCCACGGGAGCTGACCTCCTGGCCGGTCGCGGAAGACCGGCTCGTCGTCGTGGTGGCCCCGGGCCATCCGTGGGCCCGGCGCGGAAAACCTCTGCACGGAAAACCTGCGCGCGGGGAACCTGTGCCCGGGGAACCTGTGCCCGGGGAACCACTGAGCGGGGAACCACTGAGCGGGGAACCACTGAGCCGGGCCGACCTGGCCGCGACGCCGCTGGTGGTGCGCGAGCCCGGTTCGGGCACCCGCCACGCCCTCGACCGTCTCCTGACCGGGCCGGACGTCGCCCCGCCGATCCTGGAGCTGTCCTCCAACGCCGCGGTGAAGGTGGCGGTGGAGACCGGGGTCGCCCCGGCGGTCCTCAGCCGTCTCGCCGTGGCCGCCGAACTGCGCGACGGACGCCTGATCGAGGTGCCCGTCGCCGATCTCGACCTGCGCCGGCCCCTGCTCGCGGTGTGGCGGGCCAGGACCCGGCTGACCGGCCCGGCCGCCGAGCTCGTCCGCCTCGCCCGGACCGCCGCTCACGGCGCCTCGCGACCCTAGTCCCACTCCCATCGGATGCCGCGCACGCCGGGCCGGGCGCCGGTGTCCACCAGGTGGGCGGCCCCGAACGCGTCGACGCGCAGCTCACCGGCGTCCCCGGGCGGCGCCGACGCGTCCGGGGACCAGGTGTGGAAGCACCGCACCGGCAGCCGGCCGCCCGTGAACCGCACCTGCACCAGATGCTGCTCGACCGGGTCCAGCAGGCGCCGGTCGTACCGGTCGCCGGCGGCGACGGCGATGACGTACTCCACCACCTGGGTCTCGCCGGGCGCGAGCGGATGCGGGAAGATCAGCTCGGTCAGGGGGCCGGTCCCGTCGTCGTCGCCGCGGCCGGGCCGGCAGCCCTCGGTGCGCAGCAGCCGGGTGCCCGGCGGATGGGCGACCACGTACCGGTCCACGCCCGGCACGGCGGCCCGCAGCACGACCCTGGCGCTCACCCGGTGGCGCCGGCCGGCGCCCACCACCACCTGCTCGTGGTGGCTGAGCACGGTGAGCGTCTCCGGCCGCCGGCCTCGCGGGCGGGGCGGCCCGAGCAGGCCGATCAGCGCGTACTCCGGCAGGGACAGGATGCCTTCGAGCTCCCGGACCGCCGCCAGCGAGGCGGCCCGCTCGGGCCGCGACCGGCCGCGCTGCCAGTAGCTGAGGCTGGAGAGGCTGACGTGGACGCCCCGCTCGCGCAGCCGTGAGTGCAGGCGGTCGAGGCTCAGCCCCCGGGCGCGGATGGCGGCCCGCAGGGCACGCTCGAAGGGCCCGGATCGGAGGACCTCCGCGAGCTCGTTGTCCACCACCAGGGCTCCTCCCCGGAAGCGCCAGGGCGGGAAAAACCGAGTATCACTCGCGGTCGCTTACCGGGCAAGGGGGCAATCTCCCATCGGACTACCGGATCTGTCGTGAAACCGGACCTTCGCGGGTACGCTCCATTCCCCGCCGCCAGGGGGCTTGCCACAGGGAAGGAGGATGGATGGCCCGCTATGACGAGCACGACCAGGCACGGTGGGTGCCGGAGCCGCCGGGTAACCCCGAGCGGAGCGCGTTCGAGCGGGACCGGGCACGCGTGCTCCACAGCGCCTCGCTGCGCAGGCTCGCCGCCAAGACGCAGGTGGTGGCCCCCGCCGACTGCACCGGCCTGCACAGCCCCCGCACACGGTTGACCCACTCGCTGGAGTGCGCGCAGATCGGCCGGGAGATGGGCAAGGTCCTCGGCTGCGACCCCGACCTGGTGGAGACCGCCTGTCTCGCCCACGACCTCGGCCACCCTCCGTTCGGCCACAACGGGGAGGCCGCCCTCGACGAACTGGCCGCGCCGTGCGGCGGGTTCCAGGGCAACGCGCAGAACCTGCGGCTGCTGACCCGGCTGGAGGCCAAGGTCATCACCGAGGACGGCCGCAGCGCCGGGCTCAACCTCACCCGGGCCGCGCTCGACTCGGTCTGCAAGTATCCCTGGGCCGGGTCCTCCTGCCGGGTCCCCGGCGTCCCGCTCGCCGCCGAGGGCCGGCCGTACTGCGTCTACCCCGACGACCTGGCGGTCTTCCGCTGGGTGCGGGAGGGGGCGCCCGACTACGCGGTCGGCTTCGAGGCGCAGGTCATGGACTGGGCCGACGACGTGGCCTACTCGGTGCACGACCTGGAGGACGCGCTGACGTGCGGCCACGTCACGATGGCGGCCCTGCGCGACCCCGAGGAGCGGCTGGAGGTGTGCCGCCTGACGAGGGAGTGGTACGCGCCCGACGCGGGCGTGGAGGAGCTGTCGGAGACCTTCGCCCGGCTGCTCGCCGAGCCGCTGTGGCCGGCCGCCTTCGACGCCGGGCTCGCCGATCTCGCCGCGCTCAAGCGGCTCACCAGCGCGCTCATCGGCAGGCTGTGCCGCTCCGCCCAGGACGCCACGCGCGAGGCGTACGGCTGCCGCCCCACGCCGGGAGACAGGGGGGGCCACAACCGGTACGACGCGGACCTGGTGGTGCCGAGGACGACCCGCCTGGAGTGCGCGCTGCTCAAGGGCGTGACGGCCCGCTACGTGATGTCCAGGGAGGCCCACCACGCCGTCCAGGCCCGGCAGCGCGAGATCATCGCCGAGCTGGGCGACCTCATCCTGCGCGGCGCCCCGGCGACGCTGGAGCCCGCCCTGCGGCCGCAGTTCGAGCAGGCCGCCGACGACGCGGGTCGGCTGCGCGCGGTGGTCGACCAGATCGCCTCACTGACCGACGCCTCCGCCATGGGCTGGCACCGCCGGCTGTCGGCGGCCACGCACCGCCTCAAGGCAGGCTGACCCGCCGCGCCGCCCTCAGAACCGGCCGGCCCGCCCGGCCGCCTCAGGGCCGGCTGAGACCCGCCGCGCCACCTCCGCCGCCGTGCGCACGAAGGCGGCCAGCGCCCGCGACCGAGCGTCCTGCGGCCAGGCCAGGACCAGCGTCGTCGGCGGCGCGTCGGCCACGGGCACGCCGACGAGGTCGTGACGCAGGTTCGCCCGGATCGACTCGGGGACGACCGCCACGGCCCGGCCGAGCGCGACGAGATGCATGAGCTGGCCGCTCTCGGCGATCCGGGAGAAGCCCTCGGGGACGTCGCTGGGCCACCGCGGCAGCGGCTCGCCGTCGAGGTCCGCCATCGACAGCTCCGCGCGCCCGGCGAGCCGATGCCCCCGGGGCAGCACCGCCATCTGGCTCTCGACCAGGAGCTCCTCGACCGCCAGGCCGGTCAGGTCCTCACGCGGGGCGTGCAGCAGGGCGGCGTCGGCCCGGCCGTCCCGCACCATCGCGCCCCGCTCCCGTGCGCTGAAGACGATGTCGACGGGCAGCGCGCCCGGCGTGGCCGCGTACGCCGCGAGGATCTCCGGCAGCAGGTCCGCGTCCCCGCCCGGTTTGGCGGCCAGCACGAGCGAGGGCTCGCTGCGGCCGGCCCGCCGGGTCCTGCGCACGGCCGCCGACACCGCGGCGAGCGCGGCGTGGCCCTCCCGCAGCAGCGTCTCGCCCGCTTCCGTCAGCGTCACCGTGCGGTGGTCGCGCTCCAGCAGCCGCACCCCGAGGCGGCGTTCGAGCTGCTGGATCGCCCGCGACAGCGGCGGCTGCGCGATGCCGAGCCGCCGGGCCGCCCGCCCGAAGTGCAGCTCCTCGGCCACCGCCACGAAATAGGCCAGCTCCCGCGTCTCCACGGTGTCGTCACCGGCGGTCATACCGCGAGGGTATCGCGCGTGACCGAGACGGTGTTGGGCGCCGCGGGGGGCACGGTGATGGGCTTGCCCCCATGAACAGCACTGACAGCACCGGCACCATCGCCCTTGTCACGGGCGCGAACAAGGGAATCGGCTACGAAATCGCGCGGCAGCTCGGCGAGCTCGGCATGACCGTGCTGCTCGGGGCGCGCGACCGGGGACGCCGGGACGAGGCGACCGCGAAGCTGCGGGCGGAGGGCCTGGAGGTCCACCCGCTGACGATCGACGTCACCGGCGAGGAGAGCGTGCGGGCGGCGGCGGCGCAGGTGGAGGAGCGGTTCGGCCGCCTCGACGTGCTCGTCAACAACGCCGGCATCTCGGGCGGGACGCGGCAGACGCCCGGCTCGGTCGACCTCGGCGTCGTGCGCGAGGTGTTCGAGACCAACCTCTTCGGCGTCATCCGGGTGACCGACGCGTTGCTGCCGCTGCTGCGGCGGTCGGCGGCGGGCCGGATCGTCAACGTGTCCAGCGGCACGGCGTCGATGACGCACATGACCGACCCCGGCCACTACTTCACCGGCAGGCCGAGCTTCGCGGCCTATCCGCCGTCGAAGGCCGCGCTCAACATGCTCACCGTGCAGTACGCCAAGCAGCTGCGCCCGCTCGGCATCCTGGTCAACGCCATCGCCCCCGGGGCGTGCGACACCGACTTCGCCAGGGATCTCGGCAGGTCCCTGCCGCGTACGGCGGCGCAGGGCGCGGCGGTCGCGGTCAAACTCGCGACGCTCGGTGCGGACGGACCGTCGGGCGGGTTCTTCGACGAGGAGGGACCGGTGCCGTGGTGAGCGTCCCGCTCAGAGCGGGATGATCACCACGTCGTCGTCGCCCCCGTTCTTCTTCTTTTTCTTCGTGGGCGGCTTGGTCTCGTCCGGGGTGGGCGTGGACTGCTGGGACGAGTTGGACGCGCACAGTTGCGTGCAGGGCGGGGTCGCGCCCATCTTCTTGCGCAGCGTGAGCATGGCCTTGCGCGGCGAGACGGTGCGGTTGCCGTCGTCCCAGGCATCCAGGTAGGGCCACGCCGGCACCACGCCCCGCCGCACCCACCAGTACTGCGGCGCGGCCGGCCACGAGATGGCGAAGTAGAGGTTGCTCGCGGTGTCGCGGGCGTTGCCCGTGTTGCCCACCCGGCCGAGCAGCTGCCCGGCCTTGACCTTGGCGCCCGGAGTGACGTCCTGCTCCACGGAGTCGAGATGGCCGCCGAGGTACAGCACGCCGTCCTCGCCCTTGACCGTGACGAACCGGCCCTCCCGGTCGGCGCCGCGGTCGGTCGAGGGCGTCCAGAGGTTCTTGAGGTTGACCTCCTGCACCACTCCGTCGACCGGCGACACGAACGCGCATCCCTTGGCCGCCCAGATGATGGTCTTGGGCAGCACGAGCAGCTTGCGGGAGTACGACACCTTGCAGCCCTTGATGGGGAAGGCGTACGTGTAGGGGGACATCTTCGGCGGCGGGACCCGCACCGGCTCGTCCCCGGGCGGAGGCACGACGTGGCCGGGCTGGGAGTCGTCCATGGCGGCCGTGACGCCGGCTCCCGGCGGCGGCGTGGGCGGCAGCGTGCTCACTCCCGCGACCCCGGCGGGCGCGCCGCAGGACGCCGCGACGAACGCGGCGCCGGCGAGGGCGGCCAGTCTCCCCGATCGCATGATCTCCACCTGGTCGACGTTACCGAACCTTTCCTTTGTAACGGACCAAGCCGCACATCACGACCGGTTCCGGAAAGTCGTGACATGTCCTCGACCATCCGCCGTGGGGCGTCCGGGCTGTCGGAGGCAGGCTCTAGACTCGCCAGCGTGGCAGGGCGAAGCGGTCGGATCAGTGACGAGGACATCGCGCTCGTGCGGGAGCGCTCGCCGATCGCCGACGTCGTCGGCGAGCACATCCAGCTCCGCAACGCGGGCGGCGGCAACCTGAAGGGGCTGTGCCCGTTCCACGACGAGAAGTCGCCCTCGTTCAACGTCACCCCGGCCCGGGGCTACTACTACTGCTTCGGCTGCGCCGAGGGCGGCGACGTCATCACGTTCGTGCGCAAGATCGAGAACCTGACGTTCACCGAGGCCGTCGAGCGGCTGGCCCAGCGCGCCGGCATCCAGCTCCGCTACGAGCAGGGCGGCTACGTGCCCGGTCGCGAGCAGGGCGAGCGGCTGCGGCTGATCGAGGCGCACCGCGCCGCCGCCGAGTTCTACGCCGAGCGGCTGTCCAGCCCGGATGCGGCCCCGGGGCGGCGCTTCCTGTCCGAGCGCGGCTTCGAGCGGGCCGACGCCGAGCACTTCGGCGTCGGCTACGCCCCCAACGAGTGGGAGGCGCTGTCGCGGCACCTGATGGCCCGCGGGTTCAGCTCCCAGGAGCTGATCAAGGGAGGCCTGGCCCGCGAGGGCAGGCGCGGCCCCGTCGACCGGTTCCGCGGCCGGCTGGTCTGGCCCATCCGCGACATCACGGGCGACGTCATCGGCTTCGGCGCGCGCAAGCTGCTCGACTCCGACGACGGCCCCAAATACCTGAACACCCCCGAGAGCCCGATCTACCACAAGAGCTCGGTGCTGTACGGCGTGGACCTCGCCAAGCGGGAGATCGCCAAGCGGTCCCAGGCCGTCATCGTGGAGGGCTACACCGACGTCATGGCCTGCCATCTGGCCGGCGTGCCGACCGCGGTGGCCACCTGCGGCACCTCCTTCGGGGAGGACCACATCAAGGTCCTGCGCCGGCTGCTGCTCGACCAGGCCGAGTTCCGGGGAGAGGTGATCTTCACCTTCGACGGCGACTCGGCGGGGCAGAAGGCCGCCCTGCGCGCGTTCCAGGACGAGCAGAAGTTCGTCACGCAGACCTTCGTCGCCGTGCAGCCCGACGGCCTCGACCCCTGCGACCTGCGGGTCAAGCAGGGCGACGCCGCCGTGCGCGACCTGGTCGCCAGCCGCGAGCCGCTGTTCGCCTTCGCGATCCGCAGCATCCTGTCGCGCTACGACCTCAACACCAACGAGGGACGCCTGGCCGCGCTCGACGCCGCCGCGCCCGTCGTGGCCTCGATCAAGGACCCCGGGCTGCGCAAGACCTACGTGGTGGACCTCGACCGCTGGATCGGCTTCATGGACGAGGGCTTCGTCATCCAGCGCGTACAGCAGGTCGTGGGGCGGCCGCAGGAGGGCGCGCACGCTCCCGGACGCCGGCAGGCGGCGCGCGGAGCCGCGCCCGCGGGGTCCGCCCCGGTGCGTCAGGAGCCCCTGGACCCCGCCGTCCGCCTGGAGGCGGAGGCGCTCAAACTCGCCGTCCAGCGGCCCGCGCTGCTCGGGCCGGAGTTCGACGCGCTCGGCGCGGCGACGTTCACCCGGCCCGAGCACGTCGCGCTCTACGAGGTCATCGTGGCGGCGGGGGGGACCGCCGCCGGAGGGCCGGGCGGGCGCGAGTGGGTCGACCGGCTGCTTGAGCAGGCCGACGCCGGGACGCCCGGCGAGACCGGCGTCGACCTGAGGTCGCTCGTCACTCGGTTCGCGGTCGAGGCCGTGCGCGCCGACGTCAACGTCGAGGAGCGGTACGGCGCGGCCGTCCTGGCCAAGATCCAGGAGGTCGCGGTCGGACGGGCCGTCGCCCAGGTGAAGTCGCGCCTGCAGCGGCTCAACCCGGTCGAGGAGCAGCAGGAGTACAACCGGCTGTTCGGCGAACTCGTGGCGCTGGAACAGCAGCGACGCGTGTTGCGAGAACGCGCCAGCGGGGCCTGAATAAACGTCCCTTTCCAGATCTCACAGCCGCCAAACATATAATTTGATCTCGATTCGGTATTGACTTCCGCCTTACCTTGGGTGACAAAAATAGGCCTGCCATTTAGTGGTGCCTTTCCTGCACACTGTGTTCCGTGGGTGCATCGGTGCTGCCAAGCAGGCCGCCATCGGTAGACCAGGTGGCGGACCTCGTCGCTAAGGGAAGGGAACGCGGGAGCGTCACGGTTGACGACGTGGCCGCCGCGCTCGACCGATCCGAGTTGCCCGCCGACGCGCTGGAGCGCGTCGTGCGGATGCTCGCCGAGAACGGGGTTGAGGTCCTCGAGCCGCAAGGCGACGAGGAGCCCAGCAAGCCGGACGAGGAGGATATCGGCAAACGCGCTCCGACCAGCGACCTGGTCAGGATCTATCTCAGGGAGATCGGCAGGGTTCCGCTGCTCACCGCCGAGGAGGAGGTGGAACTGGCCAAGGCCATCGAGGCCGGCCTGTTCGCGGAGGACAAGCTCTGCGAGAGCCCCGCCGCCAGGTTCGCCCGGCCGGAGCTGGAAGACCTGGTCTGGGAGGGCGTCCGGGCCAAGCAGCGGCTCATCGAGGCCAATCTCAGGCTCGTGGTCTCCATCGCCAAGCGCTATGTGGGGCGCGGAATGCTGTTCCTGGATCTCATTCAGGAAGGCAATCTCGGTCTGATCCGCGCGGTCGAGAAATTCGACTACACCAAGGGATACAAGTTCTCGACCTATGCGACCTGGTGGATTCGCCAGGCGATCACGCGGGCGATCGCCGACCAGGCGAGAACGATCCGGATTCCCGTGCACATGGTCGAAACGATCAACAAATTGGTCCGCGTGCAGCGGCAGCTTCACCAGGATCTCGGCCGGGAGCCCGCCCCCGAGGAGATCGCCGCCGAGATGGACCTGCCGATCGACCGCGTGGTGGAGATCCAGCGCATCGCGCAGGAGCCGGTCTCGCTCCAGGCGCCCATCGGTGAGGAGGACTCCGACCTCGGCGACTTCATCGAGGACGCGGACGCCGTGGTGCCGATGGAGGCCGCGGCCTTCATCATGCTGCAGGACCAGCTCGACGACATCCTGGCCACGCTGTCGGAGCGCGAGCAGCGGATCATCCAGCTGCGGTTCGGCCTCTCCGACGGCCACCCCCGCACACTGGAGGAGGTCGGCCGGGAGTTCGGCGTGACGCGTGAGCGCATCCGCCAGATCGAGTCCAAGACACTGGCCAAGCTGCGCCACCCCACCCGGGCCCAGATGCTCCGGGACTACCTGGACTGACGCCTCGACCGCGGACGAGCGCCTCCCGCCCCCTGGGAGGCGCTCGTCGCGTTATCGGTGTCGCCCGGCACGGCCGGGTGAACGCCGACGTCCGGTGGGGCGAGGCCGGGTCTCTGGAGCGATCCATATGCGAGCTGTGCGGAGGAGTGCCACCATCGCCGGACGACCCGGAAGGGGGATGACGTGAGTGAGCCCGCGGTTCGGCCGAACGAGACGACGGTGCCGTTGATGCCGTGCGCGTCAGTGGAGGAGACCCTGGCGTTCTATGAGGGCCTGGGATTCGAGGCGACCTACAAACAGAGCAGGCCCTATGTCTATCTGGCGCTGCGGTGGAGCGGATTCCAGCTGCACTTCGGCCCGCCGCCCAAGGGCCTGGATCCGGTCCGTGAGGAGTCCGGAGGCTGCCTGGTCATGGTCGACGCCGTGGCGCCCTACCACGCGGCGTTCGTCGCGGCGATGCGCCGGGTCTACGGCAAGGTGCTGAGTTCCGGCCTTCCGCGGATCACCCGCTACCGGCCCGGCGCGTCCCGGTTCACGCTGATCGATCCGTCCGGGAACTCGATCATATTCATCCAGCGCGACGAGCCGGCCGAGGTGGAGTACGGCGGCTCGAAGAAGCTGACGGGCCTGGCCAAGGCGCTCGACAACGCCCGGATCCTGCGCGAGTTCAAGAACGACGACCTGCAGGCCTTCCGTGCGCTCAAATCCGCGGTGCGCAGGCACGGCGCGGGCGCCTCGCCGGTCGAGCGGGCCGTCGCCCTGTGTCACCTCGTCGACCTGGCCACGATCCTCGGTGAGCCCGCCGATCCCTGGCTCGCCGATCTGCGTGCTCTGGAGCTCACCGCTGACGACAGGCAGCGCGTCGAGTCGGAACTCGGGCATCTCGCCGGACTTCAGGAGTGGCTCCCCTGAGGCGTGAAGCGGCTCCCTCCGGGGGGAGCGAAGCCGAGACCGGGGCGCCGGATAGCCTCGGGGGTGTTAACGGTCGACGTTCGCTGGCGGTGCTCCCTTGACCTCTCAGAAGCCCTCACTGTCCCGGCTGTTCGGCTCCCGGCTGCCCCGTGAGGTCCGTACGGCTCTCGCCCTGGAGAGCGGCGAGCGGCCGATCAGCCACGCGCTGACGCCGGAGGGCGGCCACCTCGTCGCCACCACCCGGGCGCTGCACCTGCCGGACGGGCGGCGCCTGCCGTGGCACCTGATGGACAAGGCCGTGTGGGACGAGGAGGGCGTGACGGTCACGATGACGGACGGGGCCGTCCACCGGGCCCTCCTGCCCGAGCCGGGCAGGCTGCCGGAGACGATCCGCGAGCGGGTGACCTCGACGATCGTCGCGAGCCGTCATGTGACCATCGACGGCCGCGGGGGAGTGCGCCTGGTCGCCCGCCGGATCCCCGGCTACGACACCCCGCGCTGGGAGTTCATCTTCGACCCCGGGCTCGACGCCGACGACCCGGGCCTGCGCGCCCACGCCGAGCAGGCTCTCGAAGAGGTGCGCCGCAGCCTCGGCGTCTGATCGGCCCGGCAGGTGATCTTCTGACGAGTGTCGGCTTCGGTTCCCACGCACCCGGTGGCAGTGGTTGAAGCGGGGCCCGTTATGGGATCGAGACCAACCTTCTGCGGGGATGTGAGGTCCAACATGGCGTGAAGATCCTGTGTGGGGCGCTCTCTGTCGTCTCGGCCCTCGTGTCGGTTCCGAGTACGGCCCGTAGTGCCGTCTACGTGGGCACGGCGTCCGCCCCGATCCGGTACGCCGCCATCTCTGACTGCGCCGAAGACCCGCGTAACGCCGAGGAGTGCGGCCCCTGGTGGTACCGGAGCACCGACGGCAAGCGTCACCGGCTCGATGGAGTGGCTCGCACGACGCAGCCGGTCGCTGTCAGCGGGGACGGCCGCCGTCTGGCCTACATCAGGGCGAAGGACATGCGGCTCGTCATCCGCGACCTCGACGGCCGGACACGGGTCTCGCGGGCCCGGGCGTGGCCGTCGAGGTCGGAGGTCGACGTCACTCGCGTGAGGATGTCGTATGACGGCTCCCTCGTGGCGGTGGACTGCTGCTGGGCCGGCTTCACCAAGCACCCGGCACGGGTGTACGACGCCGCTACCGGCGCGCTGCTGCGCAAGGTGCAGGGGGTGTCGGTTCATGAGGACGCCCTGAGCTTCAGTGCCGACGGCGACCAGATCCTCGTCAGCACGGACGACGACAAGTCCGTCACGCTCCATGTCCACGACTTGGACGGCAGG
This sequence comes from Microbispora sp. KK1-11, assembly GCF_006874435.1. Taxonomy (NCBI): domain Bacteria; kingdom Bacillati; phylum Actinomycetota; class Actinomycetes; order Streptosporangiales; family Streptosporangiaceae; genus Microbispora; species Microbispora sp. KK1-11. Next base: position 418,753 of record NZ_VIRJ01000003.1, read on the forward strand.
CGAACCGCCACCATCGTGCCGCCCCGCCTCATCGGCGGCAACGCGGCCACCGCCGCATTGCACGCCGACGGGCACACCGTGGCCGTCTATGACACCGGGCGCAAACCCAAGATCGCCCTGTACGACCTGGAGAGCGGGATGGTCACCGCCACGTTCTCCGTACCGGTATCGGGTCAGAAGGTGGAACGTGATCCCGTGAACAACAGGATCGTGGAGGCATACACGGACGTCCGGCTGGACTGGACGGGTGACGCCACTATGCGGATGGTCAGAAAGACCGGTTTCAAGCGGGTGCAGGTGCAGGTCTACGACATCGACGTCGCTGCCGGATCGGTGCGTCTTCGGCGTGCCTACGCCATCACCAAAACCGCCGACGAGGCGGTCAGCGGCCGCTGACGCTGGGACGGCACTCCCGACGACGCGCATCCCGGCGACGCGCATTCCAGAGAACCAGGGCCGGGGGCGACAGCCGGGCGCTCCGCGAAGCGGCGAGCCCCCGGTGGGGATGCCGGGGGCTCGCCGCTTTCGTGCGTCACGGACCGTACCGACCGGTTCTTCGCGGGAACGGAGCACCGGGGCCCGGTCTGCTCTCGGGGCCGTCCACGTGACGGGTCCGGCCTCGGGGGCGGTTCAGGGGATCTGGTCGGCGCCGGCCGGCCAGCCGGTGGCCGTGCCGACCCGGTCGGTCCTGTCGGCCTGCTCCCAGGTCTCCGTCTTCTTCAGGAACGGCACCTTGTCGCCCGCGAGGTCCTTGGCCTTGCCCGCCACCTTCGAGGCCTGGGCGCCGACCAGCCCCGCCGCCTCCTGCACCGTGGGGCTGTCCGCGAACCGCTGCGCGAAACGCTTGATCTGCTCGTAGCGCTCACGCCCGGCCCGCGTGCCGAGGACGTAGCCGACGGCCAGCCCGGTGGCGAACATCGCCTTGTATCGCATCTTCCACCTCCGCGCTCGTGTTCCCCGCCCCCCTACCCCGAGGGCCTGTCTCTATCCAACAGCAGCCGTTCCGGCCCCGCCCGGGCGGGCTCCCGGGCCGTCCGGGCGCTCTTTGCCGTACGCCGATCAAGACCCGACGACTCGTGGACGGAATCGATGTGACAGACACCCCCCGGAGTGCGCTAATCTAGTTCCGCGCCGCAAGGAAAGCCGAAAGGCCGGAACGAGCGGAGCAGGAAGTAACAGCAGTACAAGAGCACGATCCCGTGTAGCTCAATCGGCAGAGCAGCCGGCTGTTAACCGGCAGGTTATAGGTTCGAGTCCTATCGCGGGAGCATTTCACCCCGGGGCGGTGGTCACAGACCACCGCCCCGGGGTTTTCGTGTTGTTCTCCGCGAAGGAACGGGGCGCATGTGTCCGCGGCGCGGACTCGATGTCGCCGTCGCGGGGAACGCCGTCCTCGCCGCGACGCGTCAGCCGAGGCGGCGGGCGGCCGAGCGGGATGTAGACAGGCAATTAGCTGATTGCCATAATGCTCTGGTGCTGGATGTGGAGCTGGTGAAGGCGCTGGCGAACGACAAGCGCCTGCTGATCCTGGAGTGGTTGCGTGATCCCGAGCGGCACTTCCCGCCGCAGCGTGACGGTGATCTGGTCCGCGACGGGGTCTGTTCCTTGTTCATCGCCCAGAAACTTGAGGTGAGCCAGCCCACGTGCGGCGAGCATCTGCGCGTGCTCTCCCAGGCGGGGCTGGTGCGCGGCAAGAAGATCAAGCAGTGGGTGTTCTACCAGCGCGACGAGGACCGCATCGCGCAGGCGAAGGAGTTGCTGAGCGGTGAGTGGTGAGCCGGCCGGCGTTGCTGCGGATGCGGGAGCTGTTCTTCGACGCCGCCCGGCTGGACCGCTCTGCCGCCCTGGCCACCGACGACCACGTACGCCTGGCCGTCCCCCGTATCGCGCCCATCGCCACCGCACCCTGATCCCTGTCGCCCGCAGGGGCGAGCGCGGTCGGGGACGTCTGGGTGCGGCTGGGCGTGATGTGCGGTGAGTTCCACTGGCACAAGCACGACGAGCAGGATGAGTTCTTCTTCGTCCTGGACGGGCTGTTCCGTATCGAGCTGGAGGGCGCGGACACCGTCGAGCTCGGCCCCCGGCAGGCGTTCACCGTCCCGGCCGGGATGTCGCACCGGCCCGTCGTCCCCGTCCGCAGCGCCGTACTGATGATCGAGAAGGCCGGAGTCATCGCCACCGGAGACTGACCGGGTCCGGCCACCGCCACGACCCCCCACCTTGTGATCCCTGGAGGACCGACATGCACGCCTCACTGCGGCCGGGTCTGACCGCGCGGCTGGACTATGTGGTACCGGTCGCGCGTACGGTTCCGCACCTGCTGCCCGAGTCCGATGACTTCACCGCCCTGCCCGAGGTCCTGGCCACCGGCTATCTGGTCGGCATCGTGGAATGGACCTGCATGCGTGCTCTGCAAGGGCACCTGGAGGACGGCGAGCAGAGCCTCGGCGTGCACGTCGACCTCAGCCACCAGGCACCCACACCTCCCGGCGCCACTCTCACCGTCCTCGCGGAACTGACGGCGGTCGAGGGCAGGCAGCTCACGTTCACCGTCCACGCCCACGACGATGCCGCCACCGTCTGCCAGGGCACCCATCGCCGCGCCGTCATCGACACCGAACGCTTCCACGCGCGGCTCAACGCGCGAACCACCGACTGAAGCCGGTCGGCCGACAGCTTCGCCTGGGAAGCCTGCGGGCGCCGGTGTGGGGATTTGGCGGACAAATCCGGGGACATCGCGGAAAATGTGATCGCCGTGGCCGTACCGGTCGCGGCTGCCGCGGACCACGGACGGCGCAGTGGGGTGAGGGCCACTGCGGGGAGGGTGTCGCCGCCGGCCCGGAACCGGCGCGGGGCGCCCGTGAGCGCGAAGTGTGTGGCGGTCGTGCTGACTTGGCGGAAATCGAAAAAGACCCCCGCGCCCGTACGGGAGCGCGGGGAGGAGATCGACAGGCGGGAGGCGGAGAACTTCATCCGGCTCCACCACGCGGAGAACCCGGTGGCGGGCCCGGTGGAGCCCCGGCTCCGGGAGGTCCTCGCGGAGATCGACCAGACGGGGACGTACACGCACACCACGGGCGAGCTGACCTTCGGCGCGCGGGTGGCGTGGCGCAACAGCAACCGGTGCATCGGGCGCCTCTACTGGCGGTCGCTGCAGGTCCGTGACCGGCGGCACGTGGACACCGCCGACGGCGTGGCCGAGGAGTGCGTCGAGCACCTCAGGGCGGCCACCGGGAGGGGCAGGATCCGCCCCACCATCACGGTGCTCGCCCCCGACCGGCCGGGGGAGCGGGCGCCGCGGATCCTCAACGACCAGCTCATCCGGTACGCCGGGTACACCCGCGAGGACGGCTCGGTCCTCGGCGACCCGGCGAACGCGGAGATCACCAAGCGGGCCCTGCGGATGGGCTGGCGGGGGGAGGGCACGAGGTTCGACGTCCTGCCGCTGATCGTGGAGGCTAAGGGCGCCCTGGTCCTGCGGGAGGTGCCACGTGAGGTGGTCCTGGAGGTGCCCCTGCGGCACCCGGCCTTCCCGTGGTTCGCCGACCTGGGGCTCAAGTGGCACGCCGTGCCGGCGATCGCGAACATGTCGCTGGAGATCGGCGGGGTCGCCTATCCGTGCGCGCCGTTCAACGGCTGGTACATGGGCACCGAGATCGGCGCGCGCAACCTCGCCGACCGGGACCGCTACGACCAGCTTCCGGTGGTCGCCGAGCGGCTCGGCCTCGACACCTCGCACGACCGGACGCTCTGGCGTGACCAGGCGCTGGTGGAGCTCAACGTCGCCGTGCTGCACTCCTTCGCGGAGGACGGCGTCACGATCACCGACCACCACACCGAGGCGCGGCGGTTCCTGACCCATCTGGAGCGGGAGGAGCGCAGCGGGCGCGTCTGCCCCGCCGACTGGTCCTGGATCGTGCCGCCCCTGTCCGGCGCCGCGACGCCGGTCTTCCACCGCTACTACGAGGACGTACGGCTCACGCCGGCCTTCGTCCACCGCCCTCCCGTGGTGTAGAACATAGTTCGGGTTAAGGAGGGCGACGATGGTGGTGCTGTCCGAGGACGACGGCGGTGTGCGGATCCTGACGCTGAACCGGCCGGAACGGCTGAACGCCTGGACGGCCGAGATGGGACGGCGCTACTTCGACCTGCTGGAGGAGGCCGACCGCGACCCGTCCGTACGGGCGATCGTGGTGACCGGCGCGGGAAAGGGCTTCTGCGCCGGGGCCGACTTCGCGGACCTGACGGCCCTCCAGGCGGGAACGTACGCCGATGAGCAGGACCCACGGCCCAACACGTTCCCCACCACCCTGCGGACGCCGGTCGTCGCGGCGGTCAACGGCGCGTGCGCCGGTCTGGGGATGGTCCACGCGCTCGTGTGCGACGTGGTCGTGACCGCAGCCGACGCCAAGTGGACGACCGCGTTCTCCCGGCGCGGGCTGGTCGCCGAGTGGGGCCTGGGCTGGATCCTGCCGCGGCTGGCGGGGCAGGCGCGGGCGATGGACCTGCTGCTGTCCGGCCGGGTCTTCACCGGCGCGGACGCGTGCGCCATGGGCCTCGCCGTACGGGCGGTGCCGGGGGAGCGCCTGCTCGCCGAGGCCGTCGCGTACGCGAAGGAGCTGGCCACCCAGTGCTCGCCCGCCTCGATGGCGATCATCAAGCGGCAGATCTGGGGCGGCTGGCAGGCGGGGCTCGACGAGGCCAGGGACGAGGCCGTGCGGCTGATGATGGAGTCGTTCCGGCGGCCGGACTTCGCCGAGGGAGTGGCGAGCTTCCTCGAACGCCGGCCGCCGGACTTCCCGCCCCTGGCGTAGGGCTCAGCGGACGCGGTGGGCGCCGGCCGCCGGGGTGGCCGGCAGGAACGTCGGCGCGGCCCAGCCGCGCTCGGCGTAGGCCTGCTCCACGGTGGTGCGCACCCGGTCCACCCGGTCGTCGGCGACGAGCGCGATGGCCGAGCCGCCGAAGCCGCCGCCGGTCATCCGTGCCCCGCGCGCGCCGCCCTTGACCGCGCCCTCCACCGCCACGTCCAGTTCCGGGCAGGAGACCTCGTACTGGTCGCGGAGAGACAGGTGGGAGGCGTTGAGCAGGGCGCCGATCTCCTGGACGGCTCCCGCCCGCAGCAGCCCGATGACGGCCTCCACCCGGTGGTTCTCGGTGACGACGTGCTGGGTGCGGGCCCGCTCGTCGCCGCTGAGCCTCGACAGGGCCGCGGCGAGGTCGGTGACGTCCCGCAGCGACGGGACGCCGAGGTGCTTGGCCGCGTTCTCGCAGTCCTGGCGCCGCTTGGCGTACTGCCCGTCGGCCAGTTCGTGGTGGACGCCGGTGTTGATGATGAGGATCTGCAGGCCGTACGCCGACAGGTCGAACGGAACGGCGCGGCCGGCCAGCGAGCGGCAGTCGAGGAACAGCGCGTGCCCCTCCTTGCTCAGCGCCGAGGCCGCCTGGTCCATGATCCCGCACGGCATGCCGACGAACTCGTTCTCGGCCTTCTGGCACAGCCTGGCCAGCGCCATCGGCTCCAGGCCGAGGCCGTACAGGTCGCTCAGGGCGAGTCCGACGGACACCTCCAGCGCCGCGCTCGAGGACAGCCCGGCGCCCTTGGGCACGTCGCCGTCGATCACGATGTCAGCGCCGCGCACCGGCAGCCCGGCGCCGCGCAGGGTCGAGACGACGCCGGCGGGGTAGCGGGCCCAGCCCTCGGCCCGCTCGACGTCCTCCAGCACCTGCTCCTCGCCCGGGGCCTGCAGCGAGGAGATCCGGACCGTGAGGTCCTCGCGGGGGCTGACGGCCGCGGTGACGCCCCACGGCACCGCGAACGGCAGCACGAAGCCGTCGTTGTAGTCGGTGTGCTCCCCGATCAGGTTGACCCTGCCGGGCGCGTGCCAGACCCCGGCGGGCTCGCCGCCGTACGCCTGCCGGAAAGCATCAACAACGCGCATAGTCGCACACTCCTCAACATCGCAGCCTCCCCGTAGGGTAGCGACTCAGGTGCCCGCGCAGTTAAGCGGGAGAGCCCGCGCTGCGCCGGTCCGCACCCGTCCCGTCTCCGATGGAAGAGGAGAGCTCGGATGGCCGGCGGCCGCCGATCGATCAGCGGGGGGCCGGGTTGTCTCCCGGCCGCACCAGGCCGGTCTCGTAGCCGAGGATCACCGCCTGCACCCTGCCGCGCAGGTCCAGCTTCCGCAGCACCGCCGCGACGTGCGTCTTCACCGTGGTCTCGGCCAGGCTGAGCGCCGCCGCTATCTCGGCGTTCGACCTACCGTAAGCGAGCTGGCGCAGCACGTCGAGCTCCCGCCCGGTCAGGACGCCCAATCGATCGGACACCTCCGCCGGGCGGCGCGCCGCGTGCTCCTCGACGATCCTGCGTGTCAGGACGGGGTCGAGCAGCGCCTCGCCGTGGACGGCGGTCCGCACAGCGTGCAGCAGATGCGTCCTCGGCGTCGACTTCAGCAGAAACCCACAGGCCCCGGCGCTCAGTGCGGCGTAGAGGTACTCGTCCCGGTCGAACGTGGTCAACATGATCACGCGGATGGCGAGCCGGGAGTCCGCCAGGATGCGCCGGGCTGCGGCGATGCCGTCCATGCCCGGCATCCGGATGTCGAGAAGGACCACGTCGGGCCGGTGCAGCAGGGCCTCACGGACCGCCTGCTCCCCGTCGCCCGCCTCCGCGACCACCTCGACGTCCTCCTGAGCCTCCAGGATCATCCGGAGGCCGAGCCGTACCAGTTCCTGGTCGTCGGCGAGCAGAACGCGGATCATGTGCGGAGCCTCGCCCGCACCCGGAAGCCGCCCTCTGGGGCGGGCCCGGCGGTCACCGAGCCCCCGACCAGATCCGCCCGTTCGGCCATGCCGCGCAGTCCCCGGCCCGACCCCGGGACCGCGGGGAGCCGGGCGGTGCCGTCGTCGACCACCTCGATCACCAGTTCGTCCTCCGCGTACTCCGTCCGCAGGGCGATCTCACCGGGCGCACCGTGGCGTACGGCGTTGGTGAACGCCTCCTGGACGATGCGCCTGGCCGTGTCCGCCACGGCGGGCGGCAGGGGCCTCGCCTCGCCCGTCTCCGTGACCCGGACGTCCACGCCGAGCCGCCGGACACCGTCGACGAGATCGGACACCGTCAGCCGCGCCGGTCCAGGGCCGAGCATCGACAGCATGGTGTGCAGGTCGGCGATGGCGGCACGGCCCGTGTCGGCGACGGCCTCCACGGCCTGTGCGGCCCGTTCCGGATCTCGCGGCAGGATCTCGGCCGCCGCCTCGGCCTGGACGACCATGAGGCTGATCCCGTGGGAGATCACGTCGTGCAGGTCGCGAGCCAGGCGGGCCCGCTCCTCGGCGGCCGCGAGCGCCTTGGCCGTGGCCTGTTCGCGTTCGAGGGCGTCGGCGCGTTCCCGGGTCAGGCGCAGGTTCGCCGCCCGCTGACGGGCCAGCCATCCGACGAGCGCGGCCCCGCCGAAGTAGACGACCGGATAGACGAGCCCGAGCGCGCTGTCCGCTCCGCTGTGAATCTGCTGGAACGCCATCGCGCCGATCGTCACGGCCAGCGCCCCGTAGCACGCGAAAGCCTCTCGTGCTGATCCGTATCTTGCCAGGGCCGCGCAGAGCACCATACAGGCGAGGAACGTCGCGAAGGGAGGCGTGGTGAGGAGAGCGGCGAGCACGCCGACCCCGGCGATCACCCCCGCCGCCGCGAGCACGAGCCGCCCCGGAATCAGTGCGAGTGCCCCGATGGCGAGCGCCGACGCCAGCACGGCGGGGGCGAGCCGGCCCGCCGGCGGCTCGGCGAGCAGTTGCGCCAGGCCGACCACCCCGAGGGCGGCCGCGAGCAGAGGGTAGACAGAGCCACGCCAGCCGGACATGGCAGGACGATAGCCGGGGCGACCAGCGCCGAACAGCTACCACACGGACGACCTTCTCCTCCGCACGGACGAGGCGACTCGGCCACGCGGCGCCGAGGGGACTCCCTCCGGACACCCGGAATCGCTCACACGGCCGAAGAGCGGCGGATCTCGCACCGCCTAGCGTCCTGGCGACGATCCGCTTCTCCCGGGAGGTCCCTCCATGACCACTCTCACCGTCCCCGCCACCCGCGCGGCGCGCGGAGCCGCGCTCGCCGCCGGGCCGTCCGCCGTCATCTCCCTGGCCCTGACCGTCGCCGCGATCGCCCAGGGCGGGGACAACGCCGAGATCGCCCGGTCCCCGCTGGGGATCGCGGCCGCGGTCGTGGGACTGCTCAGCCTGATCGCGCTCGCGGTCGCTCTCGTCGACCTTCTCGGCCGCACCGACCGGTTCGCCACCGGGGTCGGCAGACCGGCCTGGCTCCTGGCCCTCATCGGGACGATCATGACGGCCGGCGGGCAGTGGGACGCGGTCTTCCTCGTGCCGGGCCTGGCCGCGAAGGCGCCGCAGATCGCCGACACGGGGCTCGACACCACGACGGCCGGCTATCTCCTGTCATTCGCGCTGCTCGCGCTGGGCTGGATCGCCGTCGCGGTCGTGCTCGTCCGGGCGCGGGTCCGGCCGGCCTGGCTCATGGTGGTCGGCGCGGTCCTTTGCCTCGGCCCGCTGCCCGTCCGCTGGTTCGTCCTGGCGATCGCCGTATCCCTGGTCGGCGGACGGTCCCGCTGACCGCGTGCGGAACCGCGGCCCGGCCGGGGAGTCCCCGGCCGGGCCCTGATGCGTACGGCGGATCTCACATGGCGGGTACGGTCGCCCGCTCGTTGGGGACGCAGTGCGTCATCTTCAGGCCCGAGACGTCGCGCGGGCCGTTCTTGCCGAGGTTGGACAGGCGCTCCCTGTCCTCGTCGGTCAGGTCCTGGCTCGCCAGCGGCTCCAGGTGCTTGACGTCGTCGGGCGTGATGCCGAGCCCCTCGCCGACGCGCAGCCCGAGGTCGTCCTCGACCAGCAGGAAGTGCCAGACCATGCGCTCCTGGATCGGCCGGTCGCACTGCGACAGCATGGTGACGAAGTTCTCCACCAGGTCGTCGCGCTCCCACTGCTCCATGAGCAGGTAGCGCTGGCCCGCCTGCTTGTAGTCGTTGGTCCGCGGGATGCGCTTGCGGGTGAGCCTGCCGACGATCTCCGGGCCCTGCTCGTCGTGCGTCGGGAACTGCCCCTCGCGCAGTCCGCCGGTGATCGAGGGCTCGTAGTTGACGTGCGGGTTCTCGCCGCCCTGGTCCTGCTGGTAGGTCATGAAGCCGTCGCGCTGGTTGGTCCGCACGTCGGCGTTCCTGGCCTGGTTGACCGGCAGTTGCAGGTAGTTCGGCCCGACGCGGTAGCGCTGGGTGTCGCTGTAGGAGAACGTGCGTCCCACCAGCATCTTGTCGTCGGAGAAGTCCAGCCCGTCGACGAGGACGCCGGTGCCGAAGCCGATCTGCTCGTTCTCGGCGAAGACGTTGTCCACGGTCCGGTTCAGGACCATCCGGCCGACCGGCTTGGCCGGGAAGTCGTTCTCCGGCCAGACCTTGGTGTCGTCGAGCGGGTCGAAGTCCAGCTCGGGGTGCTCGTCGTCGCTCATCATCTGGACGAGCAGCTCCCACTCCGGGTAGTCGCCGCGCTCGATGGCGTCGTGCAGGTCCTTCGTGGCGTGGCCCAGCTCGTGGGCCTGGATGCGTGCGGCGTCCTCGGCCGTCATGCTCCTGACCCCCTGCTTGGGCATCCAGTGGTACTTCACGAGCACGGTCTCACCCCGCTCGTTGACCCACTTGTAGGTGTTCACCCCGAAGCCCTGCATGTGCCGGTAGTCCGCCGGGATGCCGCGCGGGCTGAACAAGTTGACGATCATGTGCATCGTCTCGGGGCTCTGCGACATGAAGTCGAAGATCCGGTTCGGCTCCTGCCGGAAGGTGACCGGGTCCGGCTTGAGCGAGTGGATCACGTCGGGGAACTTGATGGCGTCGCGGATGAAGAACACCGCGAGGTCGTTTCCGACGAGGTCCCAGTTGCCGTCCTCGGTGTAGAACTTCACGGCGAACCCGCGTGGGTCGCGGGCGCACTCGGACGAGTCGCGCCCCCCGATCACCGTCGAGAACCGCACCGCCACGTCGGTGCGCTTGCCGGCTTCCTGGAACAGCTTCGCCCTCGTGAACCGGGCGATCGGCTCGTCGCCCCACATGCCGTACGCCTCGAAGAAGCCGTACGACGTCGTGCCGCGCGCGTGCACCACCCGTTCCGGGATGCGCTCCCGGTCGAAGTGACTCATCTTCTCCAGGAACTGGTAGTTCTCGAGAGTGGCCGGGCCGCGCGCGCCGACCGTCCGCTGGTTCTGGTTGTCGTAGACCGGGTGCCCTTGACGGTTGGTCAGCACCGGACGCTCGTCCCCGGGCTCCGGCCCCTTGCTCGACACGTCCGTCATGGGACGGCTCCTCTCGCTATTTGATCTCATTTGAGCTGTTTGTCCTCTTCAAGACCCCCCTTTCCGCTTTTTGTCGGGGTATTCGTCTCGGTGCCTCAGGAGAGGAGATCCTGGAACGTCCGGAGCACGCGGGGGAGGGATCGCAGGGCGCCGCGCCCCGGGAGGAGTACAGCGTGACCGGGACCCGGGGCTTCCAGCCGGTGCAGGTCGTGTCGTACGGCGCCCGGAACGCCTGGCCGGGTGTGTCGTACAGGTGATGGAGGCGGCGCAGGCCGCGGTGGCGAGCAGGCGCTTGGAGAGGGGGTTCGTCATGGCCATGGCGGTAGGTTCCGGCGGTGATCACGGCCCATCCCGCGCACCGCCGGAACCACGGTGGGGAATCCCCTGCCTCACCCCGTAGCGGTGGCCTTCCGCGGCTCGCCGCGGTAGGTGCCGAACGACCAGAGGTTGTCCTCCGGGTCGCGGACGGCGAACTCGCGGGAGCCGTAGTCGGTGTCGTACGGCTCCTGGACGACCCGCGCCCCGGCGGCGGTCGCCCGGGCGAACAACGCGTCCGGGTCGTCGGTCACGGCGTACGCGCCGAACGAGCCGGGGGTGAGGCTCCACTTGTCGTCCGGCGTGTCCCGGACGCTGCCCAGCATGATCCCGCCGCCGTGCGGCCAGGAGAGCTGGGCGTGGTCGACGCGGTCGCCCTCGCCGTACACGGCGGTCTCCTCGAAGCCGAACGCCTCGACGAGGAAGGCGATCAGGGCGCGTGCGTCCCTGGCCCGCAGCGTGGGCCATACCTGCGGTGCTGGTGTGGTGTCGTTCATGCCACCGAGTCTGGCGGGCCGTCCCCCGCCCCGGCTTGGACGTTTCGGAACAACTCGCCGCCGTGGCCGCCCTCCTCGGCCAGCCATCGGCTGGGCGAGCACCCGGCGAGGCCGCCGAACTCGCGGGCGAGGTGCGCCTGGTCGTAGAACCCGCACTCGGCCGCCGCCTCGGCCAGCGTGAGCCGCTGTCCGGACGCCACCGCGCCCTGAAGCAGGCGGCGGACCCGGTCGAACCTGACGACCCGCGCCGCCTCCTTGGGGGACAGGCCGATCTCCTCCCGGAACCGGCCGTTCAGGTGCCTGGTGCTCCAGCCCGCGTCGCCGGCGAGACCGGACACGGTGACCTGCCCGCCGGCGGCCAGCATCCGCCGCCACGCCCGCGCCACCTCGGGCGGATGCGCCCGCGTGGGGCGGGCGTGCCGGGACAGGACCGCGTCGAGCATCGCGAAGCGCTCGTCCCAGCCGGGCGCCTCCAGCAGGCGCTCGCGCAGCTCGCCCGCCAGCCGGCCGAGCACCTCGGCGCCGTCCAGGTCGAGCCCCGACAGCTCCCCGGCGGGCAGCCCGAGCAGGGCCCGCGCGCCGAGCGGCGTCAGCGCGAGCTGCACGCCCGACTGCCGCCCGTCGTGCCTGATCAGGGCGGGGCTGGTGTGCAGCCCCCCGACCAGCGTGTCGTACGACCCGGGCGGGGTGCGCGGATCGGGGTGCGCCGCGACGACGAGCGGGTCGTCGAGCGTGACGATCATCGTCAGGTAGGGCGACGGCAGGCCGCGATGCGTGGCCGGCGGGACTCCGGCCTCGCGGTAGCCGCTGTACCACGCGACCAGCGGGCGCAGCGCGGGAGCGGGCCGCCGGTGGAGAAAGAACCGGTGCAGGAAGCGTGACTCGTCGCGCTCGTCGCGCTCGTCCGCGTCCGTCCTCCGCCGTGTCCGCGTCGCCATCGGATGGTCCTCCTTCCCCGCCCTCCCAGTCTCCACGAAGGGGAGCGCGGGGGCCATCTTCGCGGGCGACGACGGCCGCGCCGGTCAGGCGGGTCGGGCGGGTCAGGCGGCTCCGGCTCCGGCGTCCGGGGTCCCTTCGGCCCCCTCGGCGTCGAGGTCACGGGACAGCAGGTCCGCGAGGGCGGCGAGGGCCTCCTCCGCCCCCGGTCCTTCGGCCTCCAGGGTGACCTCGGTGCCGTGCCCGGCCCCGAGGGTGAGCACGCCCAGCATGCTGTTGGCGGGGACGGCCTTCCCGCCGCCGACGCGGATGCGCACGGGCGCCGCCTGCCGCGCCGCCGCCTCGACGAAGATCTTGGCGGGGCGGGCGTGCAGGCCGGAGCGCGAGGCGACCGCCACTGTCCTTTCCGGCATCGGGTTCCTCTCAGGGCTCGATGGTGACCTTGATGGCGGCGCCGCGGGCGACGACGTCGATGGCGTCCATGACCTCGTCCAGGCCGAGGCGATGGGTGATCAGGTCGGCGACCGGCACCGCTCCGTCGGCGATGAGCCGCAGGGCGCGGGCGTTGTGCGCCGGGCTCGACCCGTTGGCGCCGACGATGGTCAGCTCCCGGTAGTGCACCAGGTTGGAGTCGCAGGCGATGATCGGGTCGTCCTTCGGCAACCCGCCGAAGAAGCTGATCCGGCCCTGCCGCGCGGCCATCTGCAACGCCTGCTGCTGGGCCGCGCCGGAGGCCGCCGCCGTGATCACCACGTCGGCGCCGCGGCCTCCGGTCAGCTTGAGCACCTCGTCCACGAGGTCGGTCTCGCCCGAGCAGATCGCCGCGTCCGGCCGTACGAGGTCGGCGGCCATCGTGAGGCGTTCGGCGTTCAGGTCGGCGAGGAACACCCGGGCCGCGCCGCGCGAGCGGGCCAGCCGCACGTGCAGGCAGCCGATCGGGCCCGAGCCGACGACGACCACGTCGTCGCCCTCGCCGACGCGGGCCAGCTCCTGCCCGTTGAGCACGCAGGCGAGCGGCTCGGCGAGGGACGCCTCGGCGAACCCCACCCCGTCAGGGATGCGGTTGAGCCCGTCCACGGCGAGCACCTTGGCCGGCACGACCATGTACTGCGCGAAGCCGCCGTCGTAGTGGTAGCCCATCGACTCCTGGTCGGGGCAGACCGTGAGGTGGCCCCGGCGGCACTCCTCGCACTGACCGCACGGGATCGCGGCGATCACCTGCACCCGGTCGCCCGGGCTCCAGCCGGTGACGCCCTCGCCGAGCTCCACGATCTCCCCGGCGATCTCGTGGCCCATAACGCGGGGCGGCCTGATGTGGTGGTGCCCGAACCGGTAGATCTTCACGTCCGTGCCGCACGTCGAACAGTTGCGCACGCGGATCTTGACTTCGCCGGGGCGGGCGACGGGCTCGGGCACCTCCTCCAGGCGGATGTCCCCGGGAGCGTGGAAACGGGCGACTTTCACTCGGAGTCTTCCTCTCCGTCCGGTTGCAGCAGGTGGATGACCTCGTCGACCTCGGTGGCCGCGCGCAGGGCCGCGGCGCGGTCCGGGTCGAGCAGGATCTGGGCGAGCTGCGACAGCAGCCGCAGGTGGCCGTCCCCGCGGGCGGCGATGCCGACGCACACCGTCACCCGCTCGCCGTGCCAGTCGACGCCCTCGGGGAAGCGCAGCACGCAGACGGCGTCGTGGCGGACCGCCTCCTTCGAGGTCAGCGTGCCGTGGGGGATGGCGACGCCCTCGCCGACGTACGTGGAGATCGACCGCTCGCGTTCGAGCATGGCCTCGATGTAGCTCCCGTCCACCGCGCCGACCTCCTGGAGGACCGCTCCGCACTGCCGGATGGCGTCCTCGACGTCCGCGGCGGTCGCGGCCGTCCGTACGGCGCGGGGATCGAGGGGGAGCGGGGCCGTCCCGGCCCGGTCAGCCATCGATCGTGCCCCCGTTCTTGATGGCGGTGACGACCCGGGCCACGGCCGGGTCGCCGATGAAGACCTGGAACGGCACGAGCACGACGCCGGGGGCGCTCGCCCTGGCCCGGTCGGCCAGCCCGGTGTGGCACACGATCACGTCGGCGTCCCCGGGGATCGAGTTGACCGGGGTGTGCTCCACGCTGACCGGGGTGCCCTTGAGCTGCTTGCGCAGCGTGCTCGCCAGCATGACGCTGCTGCCCATGCCCGCGTCGCAGGCCACGATGAGCTTGCGGACGTCCTTGCCCTCGATGCTGGACACGGTTCTACGCCTCCTTGGTGGCGGGCACGCTCTCGGCCGCCGTCTCGCCGGTTGTGTCGCGGCTCTCGTCGCTCGTGATGGTGGTGTCGCCGGTGCCGTCCGGGATGGCCGCCTGCGCAGGCTCGTCCGCCTGGTCGCCGTTGGCGCGGCCGAAGCCCAGCAGCGCGGCGGCGACGGCGAAGGAGACGGCCGTCGCGACCACGATCCCGGCGATCACGCCGAACCAGCCGCCCTTCGGGGTCACCGCCATGTAGGCGAAGATGCTGCCCGGCGACGGGGTCGCGACCAGGCCCGCCCCGGTGACCAGGAAGGTGAGCACGCCCGAGGCGCCGCCGGCGATCACCGCGAGGATCAGGCGCGGCTTCATCAGCACATACGGGAAGTAGATCTCGTGGATGCCGCCGAAGAAGTGGATGATCATGGCGGCGGGGGTGCTGGGACGCAGCGACCTCGGGCCGAACAGCAGGTAGGCGATCAGCAGGCCGAGGCCAGGACCGGGGTTGGACTCCAGCATGAACAGGATCGACTTGCCGTGCTTGACCGACTCGGCGACACCCAGCGGCCCGAGCACGCCGTGGTTGATCGCGTTGTTGAGGAACAGCACCTTGGCCGGCTCGATGATGACCGAGGCGATCGGCAGCAGAGAGTGGCTGATGAGCCACTCGACCCCGCTGCCCGCCACCTCGGTGACCTTCTCCACGACCGGGCCGATGGCGAGGACGCCGGCGATCGCCATGACCGCGCCGACGATCCCGGCGGTGAAGTTGTCGACCAGCATCTCGAAGCCGGCCCTGGTCCGCTCCGAGGTGAACCGGTCGACGTACTTGAGGATCAGCGCGGCCAGCGGACCGATGATCATCGCGCCGAGGAACATCGGGACGTCCGCCCCGACGACCACGCCCATCGTGGCGACGGCGCCGACGACCGCGCCGCGCTGGGCGTGGACCATCCGGCCGCCGGTGTAGCCGATGAGCACCGGGAGGAGGGTGCTGATTATCGGGCCGACGAGTTCGGCGAGTGTCTTGTTCGGCAGCCACCCGGTCGGGATGAACAGGGCCGTGATGAGGCCCCAGGCGATGAAGGCGCCGATGTTGGGCATGATCATCCCGGCGAGATGGCCGCCGAAGCGCTGGATCGTGGCCCGCACACCGGTGCCGTGGACGGTGGGGGTATAGGGCGTGGCCATTGACGTGCTCCTTCCGGGGCGACCGGCCTGGCTGGCCGGTTGGTGGGGGGTGGCGCTCATCCCCCGGGTATGAGCGAAGCGAATGAATCGGGAGGGACGGTGCGTCGCGCTCAAACGCCCCCGAGCGCCGAGCGAGGGGGTGGCGTGAGCGGCCGGGCCGGGTCGGGGGGACCGATCCGGACGTGTGTGCGATCGATGTCGGCAGGGCGGGGCATCCGGCTGCCGGGCAGCCCCACGGCCGCGCCGGCCCAGGCGAGGCCCTCGGCGAGGGCCGCCTCGCCGCGGGCCCCCGCGGCGAGGAAGCCCGCCAGCAGGGCGTCACCCGCGCCCACGCTGCTGCGCGGCTCCTCGACCGCGCATTCGCCGTACCAGACCTGTTCGTCGTGCTCGACCAGCAGCGCGCCGTCCGCCCCGAGGCTGGTCAGGACCGACCGCGCGCCCATGGCGCGCAGCTTGCCGACCGCGTCGAGCACGTCGCCGACACAGGCGATCGACGTGCCGGTGGCCTCGGCGAGCTCGTCGCGGTTCGGCTTGACCAGCGCGGGGCCGGCGTTCACGGCGGACACGAGGGCGGGGCCGCTCGTGTCGACCGCCAGGTTGATCCCGGCGTCGGCGAACCGGCGGCACAGCCCGGCGTAGACGTCCACCGGCACACCGGGCGGGAGGCTGCCCGAGGCGACCACCCAGTCGGCCGACCGTGCGGCGTCGAGCACGGCGCCCGCCAGCGTGTCCAGCTCGGCGGGGGTCAGCGCGGTGCCCGGCTCGTTCACCTTGGTGACGGTGCCGTCCGGCTCGGCGATCGCGACGTTGGACCTGGTGGGGCCCTCCACCGGCACGGGGATCATGTCGATGCCCTCCGCCGACAGCAGGTCGAGGAGCCGGCGCCCCTCGCTGCCGCCGTACGGGATGACCGCGCACGACCGGACGTCGTTGGCCAGCAGGGCCCGCGACACGTTGACGCCCTTGCCGCCCGGGTCGAGGTGGGTGGCGGCCGCCCGGATGACGGCCCCGCGGGTGAGCGCGCCGACCTCGATCGTGCGGTCGAGGCTGGGGTTGAGGGTCAGGGTGAGGATCATGCGCGGACCACCTCCGGCCCGGCGGCGGCCAGCGCGGCGGCCTGGTCGGGATCGAGCCCGCTGTCGGTGATGACGACGTCGATCTCGGCGAGCGTCGCGAAGCGCGCCAGGTAGGTGCCGGAGAACTTCGTGTGGTCGGCCAGCAGGACGGCGCGGTCGGCGCAGGCGATCATCGCCCGCTTGATCGCCGCCTCGGCCGGGTCGGGGGTGGTCAGGCCCTTGGCCACCGAGCAGCCGTTGGTGGCCATGAAGGCCACGTCGACGTTGAGCTGCGACAACTGCTGGATGGCCCAGTCCTCCACGGTCGCCAGCGTCCGGCCGCGCACCCGGCCGCCCAGCATGAGCACGGTCAGGTTGGGGCGGGCCGCCAGCGTCGTGGCCAGCGGAGGCGAGTTCACGACGACGGTGAGCTCGCGGTCCGGCGGCAGCGCCTGTACGAGCCGGCTCGTCGTGGAGCCCGCGTCGATGACCACGGAGCCGTCCTCGGGGAGTTCGGCCAGGGCGGCCTTGGCGATGCGCTCCTTCTCGGCCGTCAGCACCTCGTCCCTGGTGGCCAGGGCGGGCTCGAACCCCAGGCGCTCGACCGGGATCGCGCCGCCGTGCACGCGCCGCAGGACGCCCGCGCGCTCCAGTGCGGTCAGGTCGCGGCGGATCGTCTCCGTCGTGACGCCGAACCGCTCGGCCAGCGTCACCACGTCGACCCGGCCGGCGTCGCGGGCCGCCCGCAGGATCTCCTGCTGCCGCTCCTCGGCGTACATCGTGTTGGTTCACCGCCGTTTCGATGTTGTTTCGTATGTGTTTATACCCGCATGTGTTGGAGGGTCAAGGGTGGTGAACGTAACGAAAAGGGCACCCGGTGGTGTGAGGAAGATCGCGGGCGCCGCTCATCGCCTGGTGCGTCCGCGCGTCGAGGCGGCGGACGAAATCAACGAACTTCTCCAGTTGGTCGTCGTCGTAGTCGGAGACGACCGCCAGGAACTCCGACTCCACCGTGGCGAAGACCTCCTCCCTCGCATGAGTGGCTAGAGTGCTGGACTCGTGAGATCGAGGGGGGAGGCGCGGATGCGGCCGTCGGGACCGGAATGGGCCGAGGTGCGGCGACGCCTGGACGGGCACCGGCACGAGCTGGCCGTGGCGGCGGATCGGCTCTATCCCGGGCTGGCCAGAGCCGGATCGACCCGTCTGCTCACCCGGGACGGCTGGACTGCGACCCCATGGACCCTGGCCACGCCGCTCGACCTGCGCGAGGTGCGGCTCGGCTGGGTGGAGGACGCTCCCGCCCCCGCCGTCACGGGCCGTGAACCGGAGGCGGCGGCCCTGCTTCCGGAGGGCGCCGGCGCCTACGCGGACGCGCTGGGGGCGCTCGCCCGCCCCCGGCTCTTCGAGGACCGCACCTGCTACCGGCTGCTGGAGGTCGCCTGGCCGCAGCTGACCTTCACCCGCGCACGCTACTTCGACGGCGTGAGCGTGGGAGAGGTGGCCGCCCACGAGTTCGCCGCGCACGAGTTCGCAGGGGATGGCGACGGGCAGCCGCCGCCGTTCCGCGCCCTCGTGGGCGACCCCACCGACCTGCGCCGGCGGCCCGCGCTCTGCGCGATCTCGACGCTCACGCTGCGCCACGACCGCCGTACGGGGGAGACGTCGTTCGTCCTGCACTGGCGCGACCCGGCCAGGGTGGCGCACGGCGGCGCGCTCTTCCAGGTCATGCCGGTCGGGGTGTTCCAGCCCGCGCACGAGGCCGCGGGCGCGGAGAAGGCCGACCTCGACCTGTGGAAGTGCGTGGTCCGCGAGTACGCCGAGGAGTTCCTCGGACGGGGGGAGGAATACGGCGACGGCTTCGACTACGAGAGCTGGCCGCTCTACCGGCTGCTGACGGACGCCCGCGAGGACGGGCGGGCGCGCTCTCTCGTGCTGGGCGTGGGGGTCGATCCGCTGACCTTCGCGACCGACTTCCTCACGGTGACCGTGCTGGAGGCGGAGACGTTCGACGCCGTCTTCGGCGAGGTCGCCGCGTCCAACAGCGAGGGACAGGTCGTCGGCCGCGTCCCGTTCGACGCGGAGACGGTGCGGCGGTACGTCCGCGACGAGCCGATGCAGGCGGCGGGCGCGGCCGTGCTGGACCTCGCCTGGCGGCACCGCGAGGCTCTGCTATAGCCACACGCACACCGTCCCCGCCGGCCGATCAGGCCGAGGGGGACGGCGTGCCGCGAGGAGGACGGTCAGCTCTCGGGGGTGAGCGCGCCGGCGCCGCCCACGATCGGCAGCGTCACCGTGCTCTTCGTCGTGTCGAGGTGCAGCCGCGCGCCGGGGGCGGGCCGGATGGTGTACTCGTAGTCGCTCGACAGCAGCACGACCCCGATCCGGTGCCCGGCGGGGAAGACGTAGTCGTGCGGCTGAAGGTCGAAGTCGAGGCGGTAGGGCGTGCCGGGCTTGACCGGCTCGGTCCGTGAGATCGACTTGCGGTTCTGCGGGTCGATCCAGCCCCGGGTGATGATCTTCGCCTTGCCGTTCTGGTCGTAGTCGACGAGCAGAGCCGTGACGTTCGCCGCCGGCTGGTCGAAGGACATCCGCAGCGACACCCGCGGCGTGCCGCTGAGCCTGGCGGCCGCGGTCAGCGCCTCCGACTTGTACGCCAGGCGGTTGGGCGAGGCGGCGGCGTCGGCGAGGGTCTGCGCCCGCTTGGTGGCGTCGTCGACGATCGTCTCGGTCACCGGCCTGCCGACCCGGGTCCTGTCGGAGGTGAGGACGCCGGCCGCGCCGCCGGCGCCGGGCGCCAGGTTGAGCTCGGTGTCCGCGGCGGCCGGGTCGGGCCACTCGGCGTACTGCACCAGGGTCCTGTCCTCGCGCTGCACCAGGGCGCGGGGGTCGTTCTCCACGCCGTTCTGGTAACCCCACAGATAGCGGGTGAACCAGCGGTTCAGCACGTCGACGCTGGGCGAGCCGCCGTGGCCGCCCTGGTGCAGGTAGATCTTGTGCGGCACCCCGCGCGCCCTGAGCGCCTCGTACCACTGCGCGGCGTGCTTGGTCTTGACGTTCCAGTCGTTGAGGCCGTGCGCGACCAGCACCGCGGCGTGGACGTTGCCGACGTCGTTCATGTAGTTGCGCTCGTCCCAGAAGGCGTTGTAGTCGCCGGTGGTGCGATCCTGCGCCTTCGCGAGCTCCTCGATGACGCTCCGGCAGACCTGCTTGTCCGCGCGCGTGTAGACGTACTCCGCGAGCACGTCGGTGTCCTCGCCCTGGTAGCCGCCGGGGGCCACGACGGCGCCGTTCGCGCGGTAGTAGTCGTACCAGCTGGAGATCGCCGAGATCGGCACGATCGCCTCCAGCCCCTCGACGCCGGTGCTCGCGACCGCGTTGGGCAGGGTGCCGTTGTACGAGGTGCCGATCATGCCGACCTTGCCGGTCGTCCACGTCGCCGCGACCTCCCGCCCGGAGGCGTCGTACGCCTTCGCGTGGCCGTTCAGCCAGTCGACGACGGATCTGGCGCCGATGGTCTCGTTGCGCCCGCCGGTGGTCGGGCAGCCGTCGGACTTGCCGCTGCCCAGCGACTCGGCGTGGACCACCGCGAAGCCGCGGGGCAGCCAGTTGGACTCGTGGCTGGTGCTGATGACCGGCTGCGGGCCGCTCGCCGCGAGGGAGGCGTCCGCGCCGCCGGCCCCGGCATCGTCCGCGGTCGCCGCGGCCAGCCGCTCGTCGGCCGCCGGGTCGAGCGCCTTGCCGCCGCGGTTCAGCCAGCCCTTGCCCGGGCGGAGCGCCTCGTTGAGCTCGTGGTCGACGTCGTGGTTGGTGATGGGGTTGCCGCCGGCGTAGTAGGGGCTGACCTCGTACACGACGGGCGACTTCAGGCCGGCCGTCTCGGTCTCCTTGAGCCGGGTGACCTCGGCGTGCACCCGGTCGTTCCGCCCGTCGCCGTCACTGTCGACCGGGGTCTCGACCCACACCTCCTCGCGGATCCAGTCGTTCCTGTTGGACGAGAACACCGGCTGGGCCATGCCGTCCTGGAACACAGGTCCTGCAGGGGCGGCCGCGCCCGCGGGGGCCGGGTTCACGGCGAGCCCGGTGACGGTCGTGGCGACGGCGAGGCCCAGCGCCGCCGCGCCCCGGCGTGCGGCTCCCGTACGGCGTGACGCGGCTGGCGGGAGGAGACCAGGCGTCACCCGGCGCGATGAGGACATCGGCAAACCTTCCAGAAACGATCGGGGGGATTCGGGCCGGGGGATTCGGCCCGTAGAGGGCGATGCTAGGGACGCAAGTGCCGAATGTCTTCGGACGACCGTTCTGTCTTGATCGCGACGGTTTTCGACAGATGTCGAAATCTGTCTCGACGCGACGCCGGAGGGCCGGATGGTGATCGCTGCGCACGACGTACCCGTGACGGGTGGCCCTGGCGGCCTCGCCGAGAGACCGCCAGGTGATCGCCCCCGCGCCCGCCGAGGAGCGCTGACGGGCCGGGAAGGGCCGACGGGCCCGGAAGGGCGTCAGTAGCCGTAGCGGCTCTTCAGGTGCCGCCAGACGTCGCGCAGCATCCACGCGTCGAACTCGGTGATCGACGTGGCGGAGCCCGCCTTCATGAGGAAGCAGCACTGCCCGGCCGGGGTCCAGTCGTAGAAGTCGTCCAGGCCGAAACCGTGCCCGATCTCGTGGAGGAGGATGTGGATGTCGTCGCTGCCGAGATTGTCCACCAGATACTCGCTGCCGACGCGCTGTCCCCAGGCGCCTCCCATGCCGCCGTTCATGCCCTCGGTGAGCCACAGGGACATGTCGTAGTGGTGGGATGCGCCGCCCGGGCAGTCCGGGTAGGCGCCCGACTGGTCGAACAGGCGTCCGCACGGCTCGGCGCACTGCGGCGCGTTCTCGCGCATGTCGCCGACGTACACGTCCACGGAGTCGTCGCTCCACTGCAGCGTGGCGCGGTCGCGTACGGCCCAGCCGACCACCTTCACCGGCACGTCCGTGTACGGCCAGCCGTTGTGGCCCGCCATCACGTCCATCCACTTCTTGAACGACCTGGCCAGCGCGGCGTGGATCTTGTCGCGCAGCTCCGCGGAGACCGGGGTGCTGGAGTCCCAGCGGACGCAGTAGTTGACGCTGCCGCCGTTGGCCATGATCTGGTCCCAGCCGTAGTTGCGGTAGCCGTACAGGTCGGGGTAGGTGGACTCGACGTGTCGCCAGACCTCGTCGAGGGGCGCGACCAGGTCGGCGGGCGGGCTCCAGCCGCTCTGCCGGCCGGCGGCGTCGGCGAGCGCCCTGATCTCCAGCAGCCCGACCGACGCCTGGCCGCTGCGCAGGACGACGCGCAGCCGGGTGGTGGTGACGGCGGGGAACGTGACGGTGTTGTAGGTGTCGGCCGCGGTCGGGTAGGAGGCGGCGATGTCCACGTACGCTCCGCCGTCCCAGCTCTGGAGCTTCCACGAGGCCGGCAGCCGGACGCCGCCTCCGTCGTCGAAGAAGTAGACCTGCACCGAGGAGATCGTCTGGGCGGACGGCCAGGTCAGCTGGGCCCACTGCTCGCCGGCCTCGGGCCAGGTGCCCCAGCGGCGGTTCCGGGTGTCATCGGAGCGAGCCGGGTCGACGCCGTCGTTGACGGCGGCCACGCTCTCCCAGGGGGAGGTGTAGGAGGCGGAGGCGGTGGCCGACGGGGCCACGTTCGCCACGGCGGCGTCGGCACGCGCGGGCGCCAGCAGGAAGCCTGCGACCAGCGCGAGAACGGCGAACAATCGCCTCATGCATGTCTCCTTCGCGGCACGGTGAACGAGCGCTCACCGTGCCGCCGTCGGGGGGAGTGCTGTGGAGCGGGAGTGCTCCGAGTTTTTTCCGCCACAAAAGGGGTGTCAAGCCCCCAACCGGAACGATGTGACGGACGGGATCGCGAGCCGGCAGGGTCGCCGCGGCTTCCCGGGGCCACACAGGGCGACCCGGTTGATTTCGGAAGAAGTCGCTGATTTTAGGATGACCTGGTCGTTTGAGGGTGGCGAGGTGGTTTCCGGGATGACAGCGCGTGGATGACAGGGCGGTTGGGGACCCGCTGGTTCCCCATGACGGGGTGGTCCGGAATGAGCCGGTGCCCCGGGACACGGCGGTGGTGCGGGACACGGCGGCGCCGAAGGGCGATGGAGCACGGCGGAGCCCTGTGCGGCGGCGGCAGGGCCGCGCCCGGTCCGCCACGTGGACGCGCCGCCTGGCGGCCACCGCCCTGGTGCTGGCCGCGCTCAACCTCAGGCCCGTCGTCACCAGTCTCGGGCCCGTGCTCGAAGAGGCCCGCGCCGCCCTCGGGATGAGCGCCACCGTCGCCGGGCTGCTCACGTCCGTGCCGGCGGTGTGCTTCGCACTGGTCGGCTCGGCCGCACCCCGCCTGGCCCGCCGTCACGGACCGGAGGCCGTCGTCCTCGCCGGGATGGCGGCGGTCGCGCTCGGGCTCGCCCTGCGTCCGTTCGTCGGCAGCACCCCGGTCTTCCTCACGCTGAGCGGCCTCGCACTGGCCGGGATCGCGGTCGCCAACGTGCTGTTGCCGGTCGTGGTCAAGCAACGCTTCCCGGACAGGGTCGGCATGATGACCGGCCTGTACTCCATGGCCCTCAACCTCGGCGCCTCGGCCGCCGCCGCCGTCACCGTCCCGCTCGCCGGCGCGCTCGGCGGCGACTGGCGTGCCGGTCTCGGGGCCTGGGCCGTCCTCGCCGCCGTCGCCGTGCCGCCCTGGGTCGCCCTCGCCCGCGACGGCCGGCGGCCGGCCAAGCAGCAGACCGGGCAGCAGACCGGGCAGCAGACCGGGCAGGAGACCGGGCGGGCGCTGGGCGGGGACGCCGCCGCGGGGGCCGGAGCGCACGTACGGGTGACCCGCAGTCCCATGGCCTGGGCGCTCGCGGTCTTCTTCGGCCTGCAGGCCACCTCCGCGTACGTCATCATGGGCTGGCTGCCCCAGGTCTTCCGTGACGCCGGGCTGTCCGCAGAGGCCGCCGGCCTGCTGTTCGCCGTCACCTCGGTGCTCGGAGTGCCGCTGTCCTTCGTGCTGGCCGCCGTCGCCGGACGGCTGCGGAACCAGAGCGGCATCGCTGTCCTGCTCGGAGCGTTCGGGGTCGCCGGGTACGCCGGCCTGTGGGCGGCTCCCGCCGCCGCGCCCTGGT
Source organism: Microbispora sp. KK1-11 (assembly GCF_006874435.1). Lineage (NCBI taxonomy): Bacteria > Bacillati > Actinomycetota > Actinomycetes > Streptosporangiales > Streptosporangiaceae > Microbispora > Microbispora sp. KK1-11. Next base: position 442,464 of record NZ_VIRJ01000003.1, read on the forward strand.
TGTGGGCGGTGCTCCTCGGCGTGGCCAACTGCTCCTTCCCGCTGGGGCTCACCATGATCGCCATGCGCGGCCGGGACGGCGCGACGGTGATCCGGTTGTCCGCCTTCGCGCAGAGCGTCGGCTACCTGCTGTCGATCCCCGGTCCGATCCTGGTCGGAGCGCTCTACCAGCACACCGGCGGCTGGCAGGGGCCGCTGGCCTTCGTGGTGTGCCTCATGGTGCCGCAGATCGCGGCCGGATACTTCGCGGGCCGCGACCGGCAGATCTGAGCGGGGCGCGTTCCGCCTTCACGCCTTCCCGGCGCAGCGGTGGGCGGCGACTTCCCGCGGCAGCCCCAGCATCCGGAAGAACAAGGCGTCCATGGCACGGCCGGGCAGCACGCGCCGCAGCCGGGTCAGGAGCCTGGCATGGCCGCCGCGTCCGGCGGCGGCCCGGCGCCCGGCGGCCGGCGCCGGCCCGGCACCGCCGACCTGGTCCGGGCCCTGACCGGCTGGTGCGGCGCGGCCGTCTGACGGCGGTGCGGCCGGCGCGTGCCCCCAAACCCCGGCGAGCGCCCGGGTCCTGATCGGCGTATGCGTCTCACCGAGGCCGCCACGTGGGGTCGCGACCGGTCAGGCCGAGCAGCCGGTCCAGCGGCGGGGCGTCGCCGGGCACGGGCACCGGCGGTCCGAACAGGCCGGGGCTGCCCTGGGGGTGCTCGGACACGACGGCGCCGACCCATTGGTAGGCCCGGTGCACGGCCTCGGCGAGAGCGGGATCGTCGGCGGAGTAGGCCGCGCCCGTGGAGACGGCGAGGTCCCAGCCATGCACGATGATCTCGTCGAGCGCGGACGTTCCTGCGACGTCGGCCGGCAGCACGCCGCCGCCGATCTCGGCCGTGCCGGTCCACGCGGACGGTTCCCGCCATGCCTCGGCCAGCTCCGCGAGGCGGGCCGGTATCCGGTCGCGCCAGTCCGCGCCCAGCCTCGACGCGTCCGGCACCGGCGGCCTGCCGCCTCCTTCCAGCGGGATCTTGCGCGCCGCCGCGGTGAACGCGACGCAAAGGCTGTCGATGTGATCGAGCAGCTCGCCGACCGTGGTGCCCTTGCATGGCGTCGGCCCGGTGAGCCGGTCGCCGGGGACGTTCCGGATGATCGCGGCGAGCCTGTCCGCCGCGGGCCTCAGGTCGGCCGTCACCGCTTCACGACCAGGGTGAGCCGGTCGAGAACGCCGTCCCATCCGCCGCCGATCTGGTCGGCGACGTGCGGCATCGCGGCGGCCAGCGCGTCGAGCCGCTCGTGCAGGAGGGTCATGTGCGTGCCACCGTCCGCGGTCTCGCTCAGCTCGACGGTGAGCAGGGAGTCGAACATCGGTCCTGCCTCGCGGCCGGGACCGGTGAACCCCCAGCGCCAGACGATACGGCGGTCCGGGACGAGCTCCAGCAGTTGCGCGTCGAAGCCGCCGATCGGCTGGTCGGAGGAGGTCTGCCAGATGCGGTAGCGGCCGCCCACCCGCTCGTCCACCTCGGCCCGCACACCCTCCAGGTCACCGGGCGCGAGCCACAGCCGCAGGACGTCCGGATCGAGCCAGGCGCGGTAGACGGTGTGCGGGGGTGCGGCCAGCGTCCGCTCCCGCCGTACGGCGGGGTGGGTCGCGGACTCGGCGATCATGACGCCTCCTCGGGTGTGTGCGCGGGTGGGGGGTCGAGGACCTGCTGCAGCGCGTCCAGGCGGTCATCCCAGAACCGCTCGTAGAAGCGCAGCCACTCGACGGCGCTCGCGAGAGGGCCGGACCGCAGCCGGCACACGTGCCGGCGTCCCACGACCGTGCGCTGCACCAGTCCGGCGTTCTCGAGCACTTTCACGTGCTTGGACGCCGCCGCCAGCGACATCCGCAGCGGCTCGGCGAGCTCCCCGACGGTCAGTTCGCCGGCCGCGAGCCGGCGCAGCATGGTGCGTCGCGCGTCGTGAGCCAGGGCGTGGAACACCTCGTCCAACACTGATCGATCCTCAACCACATGGTTGACGATAACGGCACGCGACGCAGACGCACAACCAGATGGTTGAACTTTCTGGGTGATAAATCGTTGGACAGCGCCGTACGGCGATGGTGATCGTGGGGAGCATGCGGCAGGAGGAGATCTGGAACACCGACGTCGCCCAGCACTACGACACGCCGGGCACCGGGATGTTCGCGCCCGAGGTCCTCGGGCCGGCCGTCGATCGCCTCGCCGATCTCGCGGGCGAGGGGCGGGCGCTCGAGTTCGCCATCGGAACCGGCCGTGTGGCCGTCCCGCTCGCCGAGCGGGGGGTGCCCGTCACCGGCATCGAGCTGTCACGTCCGATGATCGACCAGCTGCGTACGAAGGTGGATGAAACGAAGATCCCGGTCGTCGTCGGCGACATGGCGACCGCCGTGGCTCCGGGGGAGTACTCGCTCGTCTACCTCGTCTACAACACCATCTCCAATCTGCTCACCCAGGCCGAGCAGGTGGCGTGCTTCCGCAACGCAGCGCGCCACCTGACGCCCGGCGGCCGCTTCGTGATCGAGCTCTCGGTGCCCGAGCTGCGCAAGCTGCCACCGGGCCAGGAGGCCGTGGTGTGGCATTGCGAGCCCGGCTACATCGGCCTGGACACCTACGATTTCCTGCGCCAACACCTCGTGTCGCACCATTTCAGGTTCGACGAGAGCGGACAGGCTCAGCTGTTCCGCAGCCCCCACCGATACATCTGGCCGGCCGAGCTCGATCTCATGGCTCAGCTGGCCGGGTTCGAGCCGGAGGCCAGGCACGCGGACTGGATCGGAACCGAGTTCACCGCCGAATCGCGTTCGCACGTGTCCGTCTACCGCATCCCACCCGGTCGAACTGTGTCGCAGTAGGGCCGGCGCCGGCATGAACAGCGCATCAGCGGCGGCCGGAGAATTCGTTTTCGCGGCGACGGCCGAAATGCGGGCGAGCGGGCCGCGCCGCCGGCCGTAAAGGGAGAGCCCCGCGAGGCGACCGCCTCGTGGGGCAGGAGGGTCCAGCAGGTTCGATGTGCGGTTATCCGGTCCTTGCTGCTGCCTCGCTCTCCCTGCTGCTGATGCCGCTACCGCGGTCCGCGTTCCTCGAATCGGCCGCGTTCACGGCCGCGTTCCTCGAACCGTCCGCGCTCGCGTCCGGGCTCTTCCATGCGCCCGCGCTCGCGTCCGCGCTCTTCGAACCGTCCGCGTTCACGGCCGCGTTCCTCGAACCGTCCGCGCTCGCGTCCGCGTTCTTCCATGCGCCCGCGCTCGCGTCCGCGTTCCTCGAACCGTCCGCGCTCGCGTCCGCGTTCTTCCATGCGCCCGCGCTCGCGTCCGCGTTCCTCGAATCGGCCGCGTTCACGGCCGCGTTCCTCGAACCGTCCGCGCTCGCGTCCGCGTTCTTCCATGCGCCCGCGCTCGCGTCCGCGCTCTTCGAACCGTCCGCGCTCGCGTCCGCGTTCTTCCATGCGCCCGCGCTCGCGTCCGCGCTCTTCGAACCGTCCGCGTTCACGGCCGCGTTCCTCGAATCGGCCCCGTTCACGGCCGCGTTCGCGACCGTAGTGGCCGTACGTCCGGTGGCGCTCACGGCCACGGCACCTGCCTCCGGGGCAGGGCTGCGTCGGGTTCTGCATGACCTGTGCGGTGCTGCCGGCCGCATTGACCGGTTGCGTCTGCATCGTCACCGGGACGATGAGGGCCGACGCCGTGATCGCGCCAGCAGCCAGTGCTTCCTTGAGCATGAGTATCACTCCGTCGACTCCGTGACCGTCGCCGGGAAACACCCGGACGCACGAAGCGCGAATCGATCCATCGAACCTTGGATCCAGACCCTGATTCTCACGCTAGAGGTAACAAAAGGCCCCGTCACCCAGCAATGCGCAAACAACCGCCTTTCGCAACAGAAAACAAATGTAATCGGAGGTGTTGTCGGTCCGTTTCCACGTGCCGACAATTCCTTTACGCGGGTGGCTGGATTCCTTCCACATCATTGAGGCGCATTGGTTGTGATCGCACATACTCGGCCGGGGTCCCGTCTCCGGCCCCTTCCGGGTTATTACGGTGAGTCGCTGACCGAAAGCGCGCGGGTTCTCGAGGTTGCCGTGACCGCCGCCGAGGAAGCGGGGCCGGCGCACTGGTCCTGCGGGTCGTCGGCGCTCTCGCGGGTCTGACGCCGCTCCCGGCGATGGTCGGACGGGATCGCGCACTTCTGCCGACCGGTCCGATCGACCGGAACCGTGTCCGGACCGCGGTGCGGCGACCGCGAGATCGCGCCATGGCCGGCTATTCCGGTTCGGGGACCAGGTCGTGACCGCCGTGCTCCGCCGGTGTCGCTGTGCTCGTACGCGGCAGGACGGTGAAGGCGATGAGGGCGGCAGCGACCAGGAGTACGGCGCCGAGTGCTATGCCGAGCGCGTATCCCTCGGTGAGGGCCTCGATCGTGGTGCTCTGGCCGGTGCGCGCATGGGCGGCCGTGCCGAGAGCGGCCAGTCCGAGCGATGCGCCGACCTGGCGTGAGCTGGAGAGCAGGCCGGAGGCGGTGCCCGTCTCGCTCGGCGCGACACCCACGGTGGCGGCCGAGACGACCGGTCCGAGGCAGAGCCCGAAACCGACGCTGGTGACGAGCGACGGGCCCAGGACGTCGGTGAGGAAAGAGCCGTCGGCACTGATCAGGCCGAACCAGGCGAACCCGGCCGCGGTCACCAGCCCGCCGATGATCAGCAGGGTGCGGAGCGGGAGACGGTAGCCGAGTTTGATGGCGGCCGCGGCGCCGGCGACCACACCGATCGCGAAGGGCAGCAACTGGATCCCGGCCACGGTCGGACTGGCCTTGAGCACTTGCTGGAGATAGAGGGACGCGAAGTAGAAGGATGACGCCATGGCGGCGCCGAGGAGGAGGTTGTAGGAGTTGGCGCCGGCGACCGAGCGGTTGGTCAGCAGGCCGAGCCGGATCAGCGGGTCGCGGGTGGTGGTCCGCTCGACGTAGACGAACGCGGCCAGCAGCGCGACGGCGCCCACCAGGGTCGTCAGGGTGACCGGCGAGGTCCACGCGTACTGGTCGGTGCGGACGACGCCGAACACGAGCAGGGACATCCCGGCCGTGGCCAGGATGGCGCCCAGCACGTCCGGGCGGCCGCCGGGAGCCGTGGGTGGAGCGCCGGTGACACCCCGCCAGGCCAGGGCCAGCGCGATGACGGCCATCGGGACGCTGACGAACATCACCCAGCGCCAGCCCGCGTACTCGGTGAGCACACCGCCGATCAGGACGCCGAGGGCGCCGCCTGCGGCGTTCACCGCGCTCCATATGCCATAGGCGCGGACACGGGCCTTGCCGGAGGGGAAGGTGACGGTCAGCAGCGCCAGCGCGGCCGGAGACAGCGCGGCGGCCCCGATGCCCTGCAGGGCGCGGCCGGCCACCAGATGGCCGGGCTCCTGCGCGAAGCCGCCGGCGAGGGAGGCGAGGCCGAAGACGGCGAGCCCGAGCAGCAGGACCCGCTTGTGGCCGTAGCGGTCGGCGATCTTGCCGCCCAGCAGGAGCAGCCCGCCGAAGGTGAGGGCGTAGGCGTGGATCACCCAGGTCAGGCCCACTGCGCTGAAGCCGAGGCCGGCGGCGATCCGCGGGAGTCCGAGGTTCACGACCGACAGGTCCACCGACACCATGAACTGCACGACAGCCACCGCGGCAAGGGTGAGCCCTGGCCGAGCGGCCGTGCGAACGACCGGGTGTCCGCTCGCTGATCTCGTGTCTGTCACCGTTCCTCCATTCTCTGGCCGGTTCTCGGACGGCACTTTTCGTACACGTACTGAAAGTACAGCGGAACCGGTTCGGTGTCGACGGCCGAAGCCCCGGTTGGCGGAAGGGAGCGGCCGGACGAAATGATGGGACGGTGTCCCGACGCAATGCCCCGCACGGCCGCACCGGCCGCCCGCCTGTGACCTCCCGAGCGCAGATCCTGGACGCGGCTCGTCGGCTCATCGGCCGGGACGGCTGGGAGAAGCTGAGCATTCGCCGGCTGGCCGCGGAGCTCGGCATCGGGACGATGACCCTTTATCACCACGTACGGGACAAAGAGGACCTACTGCTTCTGCTGATCACCGAATACGCGGACCAGGTCCCGCAACCCGACCTGCCCAGCGAGCCGCGGGACCGCATCATCGCGACCGCCACCCTGATCCACGACGCCCTCGCGGCCTGGCCGTGGGCCGCGGAGGTCCTCACGGCCGACGGGTTCATCGGCCGGCTCGGCGAATCAGTGTGGATGGTCGAGACCATCGTGGCCGGAGCCATCGATCACGGATGCACGCCCGACCAGGCCGTGCACGTCTTCCGCCACATCTGGTACTACACGGTCGGCGAGATCCTCGTCCGCGCCCACTCCGCCGCCCAACCGGCGGACGCCGGGGGACCCACCGACCGCGGCCCCCTCTTCAGCGACCTCGACAAGTCGCGGATGCCACGCCTGGTCGCCCTCGGCGATCGATGGCGAACGCTGTCCGCGCAGGACACCTACTCCCAGGGACTACGGGCCCTCGTCGACGGCCTGCTCGCACAGGCCACGCCGGAAACGCCACGCCAGGTCAGGCTCCCCAGCCCGGCGGAGCCCGGTTCGAGGACATCGTGATCACGTTGGACTGGAGTCTTCGACCGGCGTCGATGGCGGACGTCGAGGCGGTGGCCGAGTTGCGGGCCGTGGTGCTCAAGGCGGATCTCGAGCGGCTCGGCCGGTACGACGAGCAGCGCGTACGGCAGCGGCTCCGGGCCGGATTCACACCGGCGCACACCTGGACGATCGAGGTGAGCGGTGTTTTGGCCGGCTGCGTGGCGCTGCGGCCGGCCGACGGCGCCTATTGGTTGGAGCACTTCTACCTGGCCCCGGACCTACAGGGCGGCGGCATCGGCTCTGCCGTGCTGGGCATGCTCCTCGAACGGTGTGATCGAGAAGGCGCCCTGATCCGGCTGAACGTACTGCAGGGCAGTCCGGCCCGGCGGCTGTACGAGCGGCACGGGTTCACGGTCGAGACCGAGGACGAGGTGGACGTGTTCATGGTGCGTGATCCGGCCCCGGCTGCGCCTGGTCATTGATCACTCGGACACCCGAAGCCACGCCGTCACCACCGTGGGCGTCCGGCCGCCGTATGGGTCGACGCGTTCCGGCATCGGATGGGTGCCGCGGCTCGGCAGCCCGTCGTTGTAGCCTGAGATCTCTATGCGTCACGCTCGGATGCGTACCACTCCCCGCAGTCTTCCCGCCGTGCTCGCCGGCGTCCTGGTCCTCTCGGCCTGCGGATCGGAGAGCGTCGCCGCATGGAGCGACGGCTCGCAGCAGACGCAGGGACCCGACTCGGCAGACCGGCGCGGTGACCCTTCGTGCGGTGTCCCGTCCACCGGTACGCCTGCCACGTCCGGCACTTCGGCACTTCCCGGCGGCTCCGAGGATCTGGAGAAGGACGGCGTCAAGATAACCGGCCTGGGCGGACGGTCCCGCAACTGCGACCTCTCTCCGTTCTCCGCCGAGTTTCGGGTCACCAACCACGAAACCGAACCCTTCACGTACACGATCACCTTCGCCTTCGTGTCCCGTTCCGGAGAGGTGCTGGCGGGTGCGGAAAAGACGGTTCCAGCGGTCAAGCCCGGTCAGACTGTGGAGCGCACGGTCGCCTTGGACGAGCTTCCTCCGCAGACGTCCTCCCCGGTGGGTGTGCGAATCGCCAAGGTCAGAAGCGTCCCGGCGGACGAGGCGCCCGCCGCGGCGGGCCCCTGCCCGCCCTCCGGCATCCGCGTCACCTTGGGCAACGGCGACGCCGCCATGGGGCTCCGCGTCGTGGGGCTCCATCTGGAGAACTGCTCAACCCGCGCCTACCATCTCAACGGCTACCCGCAGCTCCAGCTCCTCGACGAGGACAGAAAGCCCGTCACCAGCGTCGAGGTCCTGCACGGCGGCGGTGACATCTCCACCGTGACCGGCTTCGACGACCCGCCCCGGCCGGTGACCCTGAAGCCGGGCCAGAGCGCGTCCGCCGGCCTGATGTGGCGCAACACCGTCACTGTCGGCACTCCCGTGAACCTGCCGTACGTCAGGGTGAACGCGAAGACCGGTGCTCGTCCTGTGACGGTGACGCCGGAGCTCGATCTCGGCACCACCGGGAAACTCGGCGTCAGCCCATGGAAAAAGGACGAGGTCCCATAGACCCTGTCGAAGCACCGGCTTCGAGTCTGGTCCAGGTAGGGGCCCCGCCGGTTGCGTGCGGCTGCTTCCGGCGGCTGTCGGCTGCATGTCCGGACACGAAACCGTAGGTGAGCCGCAGATGGCTGGTCGTACGTGGTAGGGCGGGAGGGGCCTGAACCCACGGCCCACGGATTTCGAGTCCGCCCGATCAGCGACTGACGACGTCTGGATATCAGCATGGCCCAGCGAGTACAACAAACCCTGGCCGGTGGCGGGTGTCGCTCGTTCAGATGCCGATGAGTCGGACGCGGTTGCCGCACAGACGGACCATGTCGTCCACATCGGAGGTCAGCATGGCCACCGGGCCCGGTTGGCGCAATGCCACCTCGGCGATCGTCGCGTCGATCGCGTACTTGTGGCCGTGCAGGCCTGTGGCCTTGAGCAGCTCAGCGGACCTCTTCGCTGCACTCTCGGTCAACGGTTCGACCTTCACGCGGGAGAGCACCCACTGCAGCCGCGGCATGTCCACTCGTGTGTGGCTGACTTCCACAATGGTGTTGGCGCCGATGACGAAATCGGCACCCATGGAATGAAACACTTGGAACATGGCGAGGATCTTGCGGTCCTGTGCGATCCAGGCGGAGAGCCCTTGAACGTCGAGGACGACGGTCTCGACACGCTCGATCACGCCGCACTCGCCGAACCGCCGGAACCCGCCGTCCCGAAGATACTGGCGCGGGCCTCGGCCAGTTCCTCGTCGGTGAACTCCCCATGCTCCTCCTGGTGATGCAGCAAGTCGCCGGCCAGGAGTTGGTGCCGCAGTTGGCGTGCCACCGCCTCGGCGACATAACCCGAGACGTTGTCGGTGAGCTTCTTGAGCTCGGTGACCTGGTCTTTCGGCAGTGTCACCGTGATGCGTGTCGTGTCGGCCATGGATTAATCATACCGAGGTATGCATGTCGCGAGGTGGAACGCACCCTGCCGTTGGCCCGGTCACGTCCCGCTGAGTGGTGTAACTCCAGCCGATCATGTGAGGTCGGCGAGTTGTATCGGAACGTTGTGACTATGACGCGGCCAGAGCGGTCGGCGCCAGCGGTTCGGTCAGATCTCCATTTGAGTCGCCGACCTACAGCTGCATGCCCAGTAACCATGATCCATGGGGGAAACCGCAGCTCAGGCAGGGTTTCCTTGATCAAACGTGGTAGGGCGGGTGGGACTTGAACCCACGACCCACGGATTATGAGTGGATGATTCTTTGGCGTGCGGGGATAGCGACTGAGCTGCTGCTGAGCAGGCACCGGAGCGAGCGAAATTAAAGATCATCCCGCGTATATCCCGCGAGGAGGCGACCAATCCAGCGCGTCCGCGCGCACCTCCGCCCGCCTGATCGTCCCGTATGCCTCGACCCACCGCGAAGCGGCAGCGGGCCGGCGACGAAGGGGCAAGCCCGTCTTCGTGTGTACGTTAGGGCCTGTCTCAAAGCCTGGTGAGCCAGTCGTTGATGGCGGTTATGTGGATGGCGGCTTGGTAGCGGACGGCGAGTTTGTCGTATCTGGTTGCGATGGCGCGGTGGCGTTTGAGCCGGTTGATGCCGCATTCCACAGCATGACGGGCGCGGTAGTCGCGGGCATCGAAGGCGAAGGGTCGACCGCCGCGGCTGCCCCGCCGTAGGCGCGCGGCGATGCGATCGGCTGGTTCGGGGATGGTGCACCTGATCCCGCGACTGCGTAGGTGGGCGCGGATCGCCCGGGAGGAGTAGGCCTTGTCCGCGCGCACCACCTCAGGCCGGGTGCGGGGCCGGCCGGGCCCGAGCCGGGGAACGCGGATGCCGGCCATGACCGCCTCGAACTGTGGGGCATCGCCCCGCTGTCCGGCGGTCAGTACCAGCGACAGCAGCCGCCGGCCCTGCTCGCAGGCCAGGTGCAGCTTGGTCGACAGGCCACCGC